>CP024846.1:326562-653125 GCA_004564215.1 Beijerinckiaceae bacterium
GGCGCCGAGATTTTGAAGGAAATTAAGGCGCCGGTAAAAATGATGGTCGGCGAACATGACTGGTTTCTCGACATGGGTGAGCATTGGCGAACCTTGTTCGGTCCCCCGCAATATTCGTTCGACCATAAGGGCATTCATTTCGTGACGCTGATGAGCGTTCAGGAAAAAGATTTCTGGACCCAGCGTGGCATGACGCCCGCCGAGCGGATGCAGACGGTGGCCGGCCTCGACAACGGTGTTCAATCTCGCTTCGAAGTCGGAGCGGAAGGGCGCCAGTGGCTGCAGAACGATCTGGCCCCGCTCGACAAGAAAACACCGATCGTCATTTTTTCGCATTCACCGCTTTACAAATATTATCGCAACTGGAATTTCTGGACAGACGACGCCGACGAAGTTCAGGCCATTCTCTCTAAGTTCGATACGGTGACCGTCATTCACGGCCACACCCATCAGATGCTGCTCAACCACATTGGAAACATCAATTTCTATGGACTGTTGTCAACCGCATGGCCATGGCCCTATGCGCCCGAAGGTCTGCCCAAACTCACAGTTCAAATGAACCGGGCCGACCCCTTCAATGCATTCGACGGATGCGGCAACGGTCATTTCGATGTCCTGACCGCCGGCATGGTCGACAAGGTCCATAATCTCTGGAACCGCAATCCGGTCACCGTGCGGGCACGGTATTTATCGTCGAACGGCGCGCAGGATCGCCCGCCGGCGGCGACGCTGACCAGTTACTGAGGGAGACGATGATGCGCCTAACCCATGGTCTCGCCCTCGCTCTCGCTCTGGTCGCCGGACCCACCTTCGCCGGTGAACATCCGGCACAACACAATCTGCCCCCCTCGCCGGATGGAAATTTGGTTGTCGGACTCTGCGACGGCGAGACGTCCATCGAGGTCAAGGGGGTGAAGCCCGGCGATCCGGTCACGCGTGAGCAGGGCCAGCAAATTGCTGACACGCTCATGCAGCAATGGCGGGCGAAGCATCCAGATGCCGAATGGGTGGTGGCGGCCGCCGATATACAACCGCAGCCGAAGCCGCTGAGTGAATCCGGTCCATCAGGCAACAAGGATCAGTTTCAGACTTATGGTTCCTTCACCGATCGCGACAAGCAGATCTGGCAGGATTCGACCGAACGTTTGGTGGCGGAAGGCAAACGTATTTTTCACGACGCCAAGGCGCTCGGCGGCACCAATTCCGTCTCCTGCGACATGTGCCATCCGGATGGCTCCAATACTCACCCCGAGACCTATCCCAAGTATCAGGTGCAATTGGGTCGCGTCGTCTTGCTACGCGACATGATCAATTGGTGCATCGAGAATCCGGTACGCGGCAAACCCTTCCCTGACGATGATCCTCGGCTCAAGGCGCTTGAGGCCTATATTCTTGCGCAGAGAAAAGGTGTCGCGCTCGACTACGGCAAGCATTGAGCCCTATGGCTTAGGCGATCGAAAAAACTTCTGTCGAAGTGCGAGAGATCAGCCTGAGGCTTGGACCGGCGGGTCGCCGGTTAGACTTTGCCGGCACGGAGGCGCAGCCGTATCCAAGTCAGAAAGGCGCGCGCCTCCCGCTTGAGCCTGACGGAAAACGCCCAAATTTTTGTCGAGCGTGCGAAGGCAAGAAGTCGATCGCGAATATCAAAAAGCCAATCCAGGAGCTTTGTGAACCAGCTGATCGTTCTGAGTTTCGCCTGTCCCGCCATATAAATTCGCTCAACGACGACAAGGCTTACAATATAAGCCAAGGCCATCATGATCAGACCCATCGTGATCTGCCCCGCGCCCATCAGATAAAGGGCGTAAACCTTTGCCGGTTCGGCGATTGCGAAGGGAATAGCGAGCAAGACCAGAATGGCATAGGGCGGCAGGGCGGCGACGGCGTCCTGCAGGCGGATGACAAACTGGAGTTTTGCCACCCAACGCAGCAGCGGCAAGAACAGCGGTGTGAAGATGGCGTCGAGAACGACGTAAAGGATGACAACGGCTTTTGCCACCCAGATGAAGATGCGGCGCAATCCGGACTCTTGGTTCAATGCTGGCAAAATAAGATCCTCTCAAAAGGTTTGCCACGACCTGCACAGGCCAAAACCGACGCGACGAACGACGACATTGCGGCCATCCAGCTCGGCCCTATCTTTGCCGGGATCGCTTCCCCGCATAGGGATTGTCGCTGGTCTTTTTTGAAATGCGAATGGGTACGCCCGGCAGATCGAAGGCCTGCCGGAGGCCGTTGACCAGAAATCGTTCATAGCTCGCGGGCAGAGCCTCCAACTGATTGCCGAAGAGAATGAAATAGGGCGGTCGCGCGCGGAGTTGGGTGATGTAGCGAATTTTAATGCGTCGGCCGGCCACCGCCGGCGGCGGCGTTTGTTCAAGCGCCCCTTCGAGCCAACGGTTGAGTCGGCCGGTGGAAATCCGTTTGTTCCAGACCTCATGGACGCGGAAAATCGCCTCCATTAATTTTTCGATCCCCTCGCCCGTCGCTCCCGAAACCGGCATGACCGGAGCACCCTTGACCTGCGGCAATAATCTGGCGGCCTCCTCGCGGAGCTCGGAAAGCTTGCTCCCCTTGGCCTCGATCAAATCCCATTTGTTGACGCCGATAACAAGCGCCCTCCCCTCGCGCTCGGCCAGATCGGCGAGGGTCAAATCCTGTTTTTCGAAGGGAATCGTTGCATCGAGGAGCAGCACGACAACCTCGGCAAACTTGGCCGCGCGCAAGGCGTCGGCGCCCGCCAGCTTTTCAAGGCCGTCCTCCACCCGCGCGCGTTTGCGCAATCCCGCCGTATCGAACATTTTGATGTGTCGATTGTGCCACTCGAAATCAATGCCGATCGTATCGCGGGTCAATCCCGGCTCGGGTCCGGTCAGCAGCCGGTCCTGGCCGAGAATTCGATTGAGCAGGGTCGATTTGCCGGCATTGGGACGGCCGATGATCGCGATCCGCAGCGGTTTCGTGACATCGAGTTCGGAGCCATCCTCGTCGTCGCCCAGCCGCAGGCGGGCGCTACCCTCCTCCGCTTCCGCCGGCAATTCGGTTGCGTCTGGAAGCGCTTCACGCACAGCGACATAAAGATCCGCCAGGCCATCGCCATGCTCGGCCGAAAGGGGCACCGGGACCCCAAGCCCCAGATCATACCCTTCCAGCGCGCCCGAGGCGCCGACCCGACCCTCGGCCTTGTTGGCGATCAGAATTAGGGGCTTCCCGGCGCGCCGCACCAGATTTGCGAAGAAACGATCGGCCGGCGTCAAACCGGTGCGCGAATCGAAAACGAAAAAAATCGCATCGGCGAGCTCTAGAGCGGCTTCCGTTTGCGCCCGCATCCGGCCCGGCAGGGACGCGCTATCGCCCTCCTCCAGCCCAGCCGTATCGATGATCTTGAAGGAGAGATCGCCGAGCTTGGCATCGCCCTCGCGCCGGTCCCTTGTTACCCCGGGACGATCGTCCACAAGCGCGAGCTTTTTGCCCGCGAGCCGATTGAACAGGGTCGATTTGCCGACGTTCGGGCGGCCGATGATCGCGATGGTGAACATCGTCTCAATTTACTTGGCCGGGGCGTTTCCGGGCTCGGGAGTTTTCGGCGGTTGATCTGCGAGCTGTGGCGCGTTTGAGGGGGACGCCTCACCCGCGGTCGGTGGCGCCGCAGCAGCTTGAACCAAGCCAAGCAGCGCTTCAGCGCGCATCCGCACACCCTGGGGCGCCTGATGGTCCGAAACGATGGCGTCGAGCCAGCGGCCGGCAGCGTCCAGAGAATTGCGTTTCATCGCGGCAAGACCGAGCAGTTCCCGAATTTGATTGCGATAGGGAAATGTATCCGCCGCAAGCGGTGCGTATTTCTGTTCGAATTCCGTGGGATCGTCCCGATCGACGCGCAGCGTCGCCGCCCGAACCTGCGCAACATCCTTGAAGATCTGATCATAGCCTGGATCAGCGATCAAAGCGGCATAGGCCTTGATCGCGGCCTCCGGGTCGTGCGGGGCCAGCTCGTCGGCGGCGCGAAGACGCGCCAGTGTGGCGAACCCCTTTGGAGCGGTCTTGGCGAGGTCTTCGAACGCTGCTTCGGCTTCGGCGGATTTACCCTCGCGGGACAACTGCAGCGCGGCTTCATATTTGGCGCCGGCAGCCTCGGCCGCCTGGTCCCGGTAATGCTGGTAGAGCCGATAGGCCCCCGTCCCGGCCACGATCAGAACGGCCAGGGCGATGAGAACATATTGATATTTGGTCCACAGCCGAACGATACGGTCCCGGCGGACTTCTTCGTCGACTTCGCGGAAAAATTCGGTCATCGCAGTCCCAGGGAACAATACAGCGGGAAAAAGGGCATCGCACGAACCGCGCGCCGAGGGAAGCCCCCCTGCGCATACTGGCCGCCGCGCCTGCGAGCTTCAGCTTCGATCGCGGTGCAGCCAGGCTTTAAGCGAGGGCTTAGCAATTAGTCAAAACTTTCGACAGGGGCAACTACTGCACAAATTCATAAGCGAAGGTAACGGAAACAACGGACATCACCACGAGTCCAACGATGAAGAATACATCGGCAATCTGCTCAAGTCTGTTTCGTCCCTTTTGCGCGTAATTGTTACGCCTGATGGATGAATAGGAGCAGAGGCAGCTGATTAAAAAGCACAGGCTGTTCAAAGCAAGATATTCATCGACATGGCTGGGACCGATGTGAGCCTCGGCAATCTTAACGAGCCCTATTCCGGTCAGACATACGCCTAGCATTGTCGACGCACTGGGAAGAATATGATGCGAAAGTTGGTCTGAGTTCATATTTGGCTTTGCCTACCCCAGCTCGAAATCGGACGACAAGCGACACTTGCCTCAAGCCGCGATCCCGCTCAAGGAGGCGATCAGTCAAATCATCGAGAAAATTCGGCTTCAAGGAGCGCCGTTGTCCGGCGGCGACAGGCGTTGCATCAAATCAACCAAGGTCTGGCGGTTGGTTTTGTCGCAGCGCTGCACATCGATTGCGGCCTGTACCGCCGCCGCCAACCACCAGCTCAAGGAGAGTTGGCCTGTGTCGACGCTCTCCTCGGTCCAGACGTCTTTGCACTCCCGCAGGTCGCGCGGATCGGCGGAGCTTTCATACCGAAGGTCCGGCTGTGCCGCGACACTCAATTTGAAGAAATTCGAGGTGGTCCCTTCGGGGCATGAGGGATCCGCCGCCGGGTCGCAATGGACCGCGAGGGTGCGATCAGCCAGATCTTTGGCCTCGGCGCCATGGCCGTCTCTTGTGTGAAGGAGCGTTTCGAAGGGTGCCTTCAGCACTCCGAAAACGCGCGCCGCGAAATCATTGGTTGAGAGTTCGAGATAGGGTGTAACCGCCGGCCTTCGCGGAATCACGACATCCTTGATCGGTTTTTCGGGATCGTTCGCAATCGTGAGAAGGACGGGCTGAATGGAATGGGCCATCAAGGCTTGGGCGACGTCAAGCGCGGTCGAATCTCCGGAGTTTTCGAAATATCCGCCATCGACCAGGCGATCACCGAATTTCGGCTGGTCCATGACATCAAAAGCCCCAGCCGGCGAAATGATTGGAAAGCGCGCGCTGGTCAATGCTGCTGTCGACAATAGTATGTCCGGCGCATCGAGTTCGGCTTGCGGCCCGCCCGCTTGAGTGTTGCGGTTGGGGCATGCCTGCTTCTTGACGTCGGGAGCGGCGCAGCTCGAGGACATCACCTCGAACAGATCGTAAGCTTGCGAGTAGAGTCCAAAGGGCTTGCCGGTTTTATCCAGATAGGTCGAAGGAACGTCGGCGGCGATAATCCGGCGCCCTGTTTGAACGGATGTGGCGTTGAGAAACAGCAGCGGTAGCCAGCTCTTGTCGTCCCCGGTCGCGGCATAGAGCAACGGCAAATACCCGAATCGACGGCAAAGGCCTGTGTCTCGATCTTTCCCACAGGTCCGTCCAGTGTCCCGCCAGCGTGGATTTTCAGTAACGACATAATCATAATGCCGCTCGAAGGCCTGTTCGAGAAGAACGGCGCGGTCATCGATCACAGACGGTCCGCGGATCACCTCCCGCGCCAATGAGAAATTGTCGCGAAAACCAAGTCCGATGAAAACCGGCGAAAGATAATCGCCCGTCACGAGCGCCTGGAGGCATTCCCGCCAAGTGAAATTCCGTTGCTTGCCTTGTGCCTCATCGGCCCTGAACCAAGTCGAATGGGCGGTATGGCAAGGCGGCGTCCCTTTGGGATCCTGCATGGCATCTGCCAACGCCGCGCGGATCACGGCGGCGCCGAGCGCCCCACCCGAAACTCCGGAAATCGCAAAGATCCGCCGTGCGGGATCCAAACGTCCCCGGCCGTGGGCAGCGGGCATACGATCAAGAATCTCGCCAACGAAGGTGGCAGCGGCAAAAGCGGCGCGGCTGGCGCCTCCGTCGATTGCGATGATCAGGGCGGGCGGACAGTCGGTCTTGTCGGCGCAATCATTCGCGGCCTTCCATCGGTCAACAGCGCTCTTGAAATCGATTTGCCGGTTGGACAAATTCTGCGGTACCGCCGCAACAGTGCGCAGATCATTGAAATGCTTGTTCAGGCCCGTCAAAATCAACGCGGCACCCAACGCCAACGCAAGCAGAGGAACGCCCCAGGAATTGGCGCGTCGCTGAATAAAACTTAAGATGAGGACGAGACTTCCGAACAGAAATGGAATCATAAGCGCGCGGGGAACCCACGCGACTGCGAGAACCGGATCGGCATAAGCCACGACAAAAATCAAAAAGGTTGCGACGAGCGAGCCCCAGACGAAGAGGGATTCCCATAAAGGCCCCATATTCGCTGTCATCTTCCCACGTCGGACAACGAAAATCCAAAACAGCAGCGCGACGAAAATGTCGGTCGCCAGAAGGATTACAAGCTGCTCCAGGGTTTTCTCGCCGATCGGCAGGCCGCGCCCGATCCATTGGGTCCGCAGAGCAAAGCCAATTCCAACAGCAAACGCCATGAAGGGAATGAGGCCGAGAACCCGGGGAACATATTTGATGAGGCCGGCATGCTCATAACGCAATTTTGTCGTGAGCGCCTCTCGTTGCTCCGCGGGGATTTCGCGACGCAGCCGCCAATTGATCAGCCACGCGTCCTTTTCCAGAGTTCGGCGCGCACCATAATGGACCGGGAAGGCCCAAAAAAAGAAGAGCGCGGCGAAAACCAGAAACCAGTAGCCGATCGCCAGCGGAAGATTTGCGTTCAGACTCACATCAGCGAAAAGGTTTTGAGCCGGAAGGGCTACATAAAAAAGCGCAAGTCCGCCAAAGGCGCTGGCGACACTGACCCGGCACGCCCAAAGCGTCCGTGCCAGCCAAACCACATGAGCCCACATGTTTCCCCCACCTGTTTCATCGACGATGCGATGTGCTCGAAATCGATGTCCCGAACCGATGTGCGCTTGGACGCAATTTACAAGGAATAAGGGTTGGCGCGTTGTTGAAATCTGGTAGGCGATGTTTGAACTATTTTCGGATGAATTTCCGCTTTTTGAAAGCTGAAACTGGTTGCTACTTCCATTCTGTTGTTCATCTCATGATAAGCGTTTGATACAATATGCGTTTGACCAAATGCCTACACGACAGCCGAGCACGCGATTGGCAGAGGGACAACGGTCAACTCCAGCTTGTGGGACAAAATGCTGATTTTTGTGAGAGGCCATTCACTCTTTCACTCCTACTCGATCGTTCCGAGCGATGATAACGCATTGATTTAAGGGGAAAACCTTTTCCGCGCATGACGAAGAACCGCCCTCTCGATCCGTCAGAAATTTGTGCTCTTGAATTCAAAGGAAAATTTCGCCGATTCGGGATATGCTCAGTTTCAGCGACTATCGACATCGATCGGTCGATTTCGACATCTCCCGCAAAAAAGCTGTGCGATTGAATGGCTAGAAAAATACCGTCAGCCGCTCATCCCCGCCCCCTGCTACGCGGGTTGTCCGGCAGCTTCCAGGATTAGCCGGGTGATCTCGTTGGGATGGGAGATCAGCGAAAGATGGCTTGATTTCACTTCGATGGTCTTGGCGCCCATGCGCTTGGCCATGAAGCGTTCGAGGTCCGGATTGATAGTGCGATCTTCCGTCGAAACGGCATAGAAGCTCGGTTTCGACCGCCAGGCCGCGTACGTTGTTTTGCCGGTCAGCAGGGCCTTTTGAAACGGCTCCTGGACAGCATAGAGAACCTTCGCCTTCGCTTCCGGCAGGTCGCCCGCGAAATCGCGCAGGAAGGCTACCTCGGTGAGGCGTCCTTCATCGCCGTCGAAGATGATACCGGCGGATGCCGGCGGCGTGGGATAGGTCTTGGCCAGAGCGGTGTAATCCTCGCCCGCGTCCGGCGCCCGCGCCGCCACATAAACCAGGGACGAGACCTTGGGATGCACGCCTGCCTCCGTAACGATCATGCCAGAGAAGGAATGCCCGACCAAGACTGTCGGGCCATCCTGCCGATCAAGCACGCGCTGGGCGGAGGCGACGGCTTCCGGCAGCGTCGTCAGAGGGTTCTGTACGGCGGTGGCGTTGAGCCCTGCCACCTGCAGGCGCGCGATCACCTCGGACCAGCATGATCCGTCGGCGAACAGCCCATGCACGAGGACGACGTTGCGTGCTCTGGTCGGGGCGGCAGCCATGCCGCGGGTGGAGATCAGCGAAGCGGCGGCGCCTGCAACGAGCGCGGTCGAGATAGTACGCCTGTTCATCGTCATGATATGTCTTCCGTTGATTGTGAGAGGTTGTGGCGAAATCTGTCCGCACACAGCGGCGGCGCGCCGAATGTCGACATGCTGGCGTCGCTTCGCCGTTGAATCCTCGTCCGTCATGCCGATGCAACCAGATCGCGCAGCGAATCTAAGACCGCGCTAGGATGCGGGCCGCTGTTCCCGAGGTTGACCTTTTGAAGAAAGGTCACCCCGCGATCGGGCACCATTTTTACTTCACGGTCAAAGCTGACGTTCGCGGGTGATTGCCCTGCTCGCCTGCTCGCCGATAATGACGCTAGGGGCCATGGTGTTAGCTAATGGAACCCGCGGCATCACGGAGGCGTCGGCGATACGGAGGCGGTCGACGCCGTAGACCTTGAGGCGGCTATCCACGACAGACATGTCGTCGTGCCCCATCTTGGCAGTGCAGCTCTGGTGCCAAATGGTCGTCACGCCGTCGCGGATAAAATTGTCCATGGCGGCAGCGTCGAGCACCGTCGGCATGACCTCTCGCTTCACGAAGCCCTGAAGCGCCTGAGCATTGCCAACCTCCCGCGCAAGCTCCACGCACCGCCGCAATGCGGTTAGATCGGCCGGATCGGAAAGGATTTGCGAATCGATCTGGATCGGATCTTCGGGTTTGGCACCAGTCAGGCGCAGACGGCCCACGCTGTGCGGACGTAGCAGTGCCGGAAATATCCCCCAGGATCCTGCCGGAATGGTGTAGCGCCCAGCGAGTTCGGCGGTTGCGACGGGAAACTGGACCTGAAGCAACTGGATATCAGGACTGTCCAACTCCGGCGCGCTCTTCGCGAAGATGGTGGCTTCGCCTCCATTGCCATGGGGAGGCAGCGGCGCCGGATATTCCCAGACGCAGCTTGAGACCATGATGTGGTCCTGGAAGTTGGCGCCCACTCCCGGGAGACGTTGGACCAGTGGGATATCCAGGGATGCCAGCGTTTCGGCATCGCCAACGCCGGACTGCATCAGTACCTTGGGGGTCTGGATGGCACCCAGGGACAGGATCACTTCCTGCGAGGCGAGGAAGCGGTGGCTCCGACCGTCGAGGATGCACTCCAGGCCGATCGCCGCTCCCCGTTCGATGATCACGCGCGTGACCAGGGTGCCAGGCAGTACCGTCAGGTTCGGCTGGTTCATCAGCGGGAAGGTGTAGGATCGGAAGATCGACTGTCGCCGGCCGTCGCGAATGCGCAGGTTGAAGTAGGAAGCGCCCCCGGGGCCTTCCATCATGGAGCCGTTCGCATCGTCGAAGACAGGGATGCCAAGTTCGATGGCGGCGTCGAGCATCGCGGTTGCGACGGGGTGCGGTTCGATCGGAGGCGTGATGTAAAGGAGACCATTCTGCCCGCGTCGGGCCGGATCGGGCGTACCCTGCCAGTTTTCGATCTCGCGGTAGATACCCAGAACGGAGTCATAGCTCCAGGCGGGATCGCCGGCCTGGGCGGCAAAATAATCCCAGTCGCTCTTGTGGCCGCGAGCCCAGAGCATGACGTTGATGCTCGATCCTCCCCCCAGCACCTTGCCCATGCTCATCGGGATGGCACGCCCGTTGAGGTGCGGATTGGGTAAGGCCGTGAAACCCCAGTCGCGCGCGCTGCCCAGATTCAGCGGCCACGCCGCCGCCATTTCCACCTCGGGTGCGCTGTCGCTCCCACCGGCCTCGATCAGCAGCACCGAGACGTCCGGATTCTCAGCCAGCCGCCGCGCCACAACCGCGCCGGACGAGCCGGATCCGCATACGATAAAGTCGTAGGCGGTCCGCAAAGAGCCGCGAAGTCGAAGCTGGTTTTCTTCCACCTCGCGGGCGAATTCCGCGTCAAGACGCTCAAGAGCCGATGGTTCGCTCATTTGTCACTCCAAAAATGGGAGTTCCGCCTCAACCCTGACCGCCCGGCCCGGTCGCGTGGACCGGGCCGGAGTGGTGGCACTTTCGGCTACGCGTCGAGGAAGGTCCGGACATGGCTGACGAACACTTCATGGTGTTGGAAGGGGGCGCCGTGGCCGGAGTCGGGATAGAGGAGCAGCTGAGCGTTGCTCATAGCCTTGAACATCGCATAGGCGTTGCCCGCCGGCAGCATGGTGTCGTGGCTGCCGCTGACCACGAGGGCGGGCTGCTTGATAGCGCGCAGGATGGCGTGCTCGGGGTCAGGCGTCGCGCACCAGGTGATTAGGGCCTTGGCCTGCGGATCGGTCACGGCACTTCCGTTATCGGTGTCCCGGTCTTCCTTGCGGGCATAGACCCGGTTCAGGAACGCCTTGCCGGCGGCCTGGCTGGCGGCCGATTGGGTGAAGAACAGCGGCAGCCGCGGATCCGGCGCTTCGGTGTGGGAGAAAGCCTCCTTGAGGACTGCCAGCAGGTGCTCTTCACCGCCCTGCGGCGCGGTGCCGACGAGGATCAGCTTGCGGACAAGCGGGCCGTGGTCGACCGCCATCAGCTGGGCAACGCAGCCGCCGAGGGAATATCCCAGCAGGTCGACCTTGGAGAAGCCGAGCAGCTCAATGAAGGTGACTGCGTCGCGGGCCATTGCCGCAACATTGTCAGGGGTTTGGCCGGTCGAACGGCCGACGCCGGCGTTGTCGAAGGCGATCACAGGACGATCGACCGCCAGGGCGTTCACGACGGCGGGGTCCCAAGCGTCGATGTTGCCCGAGAAGTGCTGCAGCAGAACCAGCGGCGTTCCGGTCGACGGGCCGAGCTGGCGATAGGCGAAGCGGATGCCGCTGCCCTCAACGTAGCGGGTGGGCGCTGTTTCCAGCGTGGCACCCTCACGGTTCGCGGTAATGAGTTCGTTCATGTCATCCTCCTGATCGCTTGGCCGCACAATCATTGGTATCGAGGTCGACTCCTCTTTCCTCCATGCCTCCTCCTGTTCCGAAACTGTTGGCGACGTTCGTCATGAGAATCTCCGTTCGAACTATCCCTGCGTTCGCGACCCGTAGGGCGTTGCTTCCGCTGTCAGGCGACCGCCCCGGTTGCGAGTTCCGCCAAGGCACGGAGCTTGGCATCGAGTTTGAGAGCTGCGGCGGATACGTCTTCTTTATGCAGCCGGCTCATCAGAGACGAGGGCAGATCATAGGCCAGACAAGCCTCACCAGATGCCGTTTGGTAGATCACGACCCTTATCGGAACGTTGAGGCCGACGGCGGGGTCGTGGGTGATCATAGTCTGAGCGATCAGCGGGTTGCCTATGATGTATGACCGTGTCTTGGCTTGCACACCCACCCTAGACATCCAGGCGCCATGGTCGTTCGTCAGAAAGCGCATGAAACCGCTTCGGCCCTCGTAGGCTCTGATGCGAGCCTCGAAATCGGTTTGGCTGGTAGCCGCGGCGACCTCACGCGGGATGATGGCGGGGTCCTCGACGCTACCCTGTTCGGCTTCAAAGGCAGCGACAACGTCCTCAAAGGAACGCTGGCTGACATGCTCACAGTGCTGAACGGTAAAGCTATCTATCATGGCTGCCTGCTCTTTGTAGGCTGGTAAGTCCATCTCACCACCCAGCGAGTCATCAGCGTCGGGCGGCGATCAGTTGACATAGGTGTAGATACGCTCTTATATGCGCATATACGCCTTCAATCGAGGATGTCAAGATTGGATGATGCCGCCTTACCCGAGTTCTGCACCTGCTTGGCGATTCGCCAGGCAGCCCGGCACGTAAGCCAGTTCTACGACCAGCATCTGGCCCGCTCGGGGCTGCGGGTAACGCAGTTCTCGATCCTCGCTAAGCTAAAGGAAGAAGGCCCGTTGACCATCAATCGTCTCGCCGAGGCGATGGTGATGGACAGGACGACCCTTGGCCGGAATATTCTGCCTCTGCAGCGAGATGGCCTCATCGCCGTCGCTCGAAGGGTAGGCGACCGCCGGAGCAAGGAACTTCACCTTACGGACGCCGGGCTAAAGCGCCTTAGCGAGGCGTGGACCTATTGGGCAAACGCCCAGGCTGGGTTCGACGCCGCCTTCGGCAGCCGCCAGGATTCGGAATTGCGAACGCTGATGCGAGCCGTTACGTCAACCGAGCTTGTGGTCTGATGACTATCGAGAACTTTCGCACAGCGACACTTGCCGACTCTACGCGGCAATATCCTAACCCTACCCTGCAGTACACCCCCTCACTCCCACTCGATCGTGCCCGGAGGCTTTGAAGTTACGTCATAAACAACGCGATTGATGCCCTTGACTTCATTGATGATCCGCGTCGCGGCGCGGCCGAGAAATGCCATGTCGAAAGGAAAGAAATCCGCCGTCATACCATCGACCGACGTCACGGCGCGGAGCGCACAGACAAATTCATAAGTGCGGCTATCGCCCATGACACCCACGGTTTGCACCGGCAACAAAACCGCGAAGGCCTGCCATATTTTGTCATAGAGGCCGGCCTTTCGAATCTCTTCAAGGTAGATGGCATCGGCCCGCCGCAAGATTTCAAGCTTCTCCGGCGTCACCCCACCGGGGCAGCGAATGGCCAGTCCCGGCCCCGGAAACGGATGCCGGTTGACGAAATTTTCGGGCAAGCCCAATTCCCGGCCGAGGTCGCGCACCTCGTCCTTGAACAATTCCCGCAACGGTTCAACCAGCTTCATCTTCATCCGCTCGGGAAGGCCGCCGACATTATGATGCGATTTGATGGTGACCGAAGGTCCACCGCTCGCCGAGACGCTCTCGATCACATCCGGATAAAGCGTGCCCTGCCCCAAGAACTCCGGCAGTCCACGCCCATCGGCGGCGATCTTCTTGGCCTCGGCTTCGAAGGTCGCAATGAACAGCCGTCCGATAATCTTGCGCTTTTCTTCGGGGTCCCTGATCCCCGTCAGAGCCCCGAGAAACAGGGCTTCGGCTTCGACATGGACGAGCGGAATATTATAATGATCGCGAAACAGCCGGACGACCTCTTGGCCCTCCCCGAGGCGCAGCAGACCATGGTCGACGAAGACGCAGGTCAGGCGCTCGCCGATCGCTTCATGGATCAGGACCGCGGCCACGGCGGAATCGACGCCGCCAGAGAGACCGCACAAGACCCGGCCCGTGCCGACTTGCGCGCGGATCGCCGCCACAGCCTCCCGCCGAAACGCGCCCATGGTCCAGTCGGCACGCAGCCCGGCAACCTTGTGAACGAAATTCGAAAGCAGCCTCGCGCCGTCCGGAGTGTGCGCGACTTCGAGATGAAACTGCACGCCATAGAGGCCGCGCGTCTCATCGGCGACCGCCGCCATCGGCGCGTTTTCAGAAGCCGCAATGCGGGAAAATCCAGGCGGCAATTCGGTCACCGCATCGCCGTGGCTCATCCAGACGGGATAGCGCTGGCCTTTTTCCCACACCCCGTCAAACAGCGCGCTTGGTTGCAGCACCGCCACCTCGGCGCGGCCGAATTCGCGTTTGTGTCCGGCCGCGACGGTGCCGCCCAATTGCGTGGCCATCACTTGCTGGCCATAGCAAATTCCCAGCACCGGCACACCGGCGCTGAAGAGGGCATCGACGGCGCGGGGTGCACCCTGGTCGTGCACGGAGGCCGGGCCGCCGGATAAGATCACCGCTTTTGGCGCGAGCTCCGCAAAAGCCTTGGCGGCATTCTGGAAAGGTGTGATTTCGCAATAGACACCGGCCTCGCGGACCCTTCGGGCAATCAGTTGCGTCAGCTGCGAGCCGAAATCGACAATCAAAACCTTGTCGTGATGCGAGGTCACGACGCTATGCAGAATATCCTCCGCCACCTAAGCCCATCCTCGTCGCTAAAGTGCCCGATTAGGCGATCGTCAGCCAGGACGCAAGCCGTCGCCGGGAATTGACCAGCTGCGGCTACCGCCGCGCCCGGCGTCCCGCCCGCCGCATAGCTGGGAAATAAAGGGAATAGGGTAACAGGCAAAGCAACTTGAACGTATAAGCGAGGCGGCGCGGAAAGGTGATTTCGAAGCCGCTACGCTCGAAGCCGTCGCAAATAATCTTCGCCGCCCGATCCGCATCCATGAGAAAAGGCATTTCGAAAAAATCATTTTGCGCCGTCATGGCCGAGCGGACAAAGCCGGGATTTACAACCTGGACCGTGAGGCCCGCTTGCCGATAGGTGAGATTCAAGGCTTCCGCCATGTAGATCAGGGCCGCCTTGGTCGAACCATAAGCGCAGGACCCCTCAATGCCACCATAGCCGGCCAAGGAGGAGGTGATCGCGATCTGGCCTTTACCACGCCGTTCCATCGCCACGATGATCGGATCGAGGCAATTGACGGTCCCGTCGAGATTGATCTCAAAGGTACGCCGGATGAGATCGGCCGAAAACCGGTCGCGCTCGGCGACGAAATAAACGCCCGCGTTGAGAAAAGCGAGGGCGATGGGTCCGTGCGCCGCCTCGATTTCAGCCACGATCCCAGCGATTGCAGCGCGATCCGTCGTATCTCCGGGAAAGGCAAAGATATTTGGGGACTGGGCCGCCAGGGCTTGCAGTTCGTCCACCCGGCGGGCCGTCACCGCCACCGTGTAACCGCGCCGGGCAAGTTCAAGCGCCACCTCACGCCCGATGCCGGAACTTGCGCCCGTAACCCAGGCAATGCCGTCTGTCGGATGTGCGCGATACATCAGCTGAGCCTCGGGTTAGGGGCGTGAAGCAAGAAGATGTTCAAATCGAACGAGCCGCGCGCCTTTGCGATCGAGCAATTGCGGAAACGCAGGAGATAGAAGAAAGCTGAGTTCACGTTCGCGGGGCTGCGTCACCGGATCGACTGCGACGAGTTCTTCGTCGCAATAGCCCGGATGGCACATGATCAGATGCCGCTGCCCGGGCGCGCGAAGATAGCGGGCGAAGTCGGCGGCGTAGTCGCGCGCTGGGTCAAATGCGGAAAAACCGGAAAAGCCGTCGTTGGTGATAAATCCGCGCGCGGCGGCCTCCTTGGCAAAACCTCTCGCGAGCCAGGCAATTCCGAGAGCTTTTTTCAATTCCACGCCGCGCGTCAAAATTCGAAACGGCCGATCGGCGCTCGACCGCAACCAAATCTTGCCGGAAAGCCCCTTGGCTTCGAGACACTTAAACAGGCACGCGCGGATTTGGGGCAAAATCTGGACGTGCTGGTGACCGTCAACAAAATCGGGCGGAGCCCCAAAGTGATCGCAAAAACTGTCGAGCTGGCGGGTTATTTCCTGGCTTATTTCTGCTTCCGGCAACTGTCCGCGGCGAGAGGCTGCCAGAACATGACCGATTTCCGGAAGGCGCCCGCCGGACACAGCAAAGTGCGGCATGGCCCCCAGCGGCAGTCCAAGTGTCAAATTGAGGTGAAGGCCGATATCGGCGTTGCCCTTGAATGGGCGCAGTTCCTTTGCACCCTTCGGCCAGAATGGGCGCGTCGTCATCACACTCGTTGCACTCAGACGGCCCGCGCCAAGCGCCTCAAGGATGCCACGACTTACGCCAGGCGACAGGGCGAAATCGTCAGCACAGAGACTGAATGAAAAAGATGCTTCCGTACTCCCCAAAGACAAAACCTTCGCTGCAAGCCAGATGTCTCGAACTTATTCCTGAAATGAATAGTCCTGCTTCCGGCACATGTGCAAGCTTCTTGCTCAACCGGCCGCAAAAGCCTAAGCGGAAAATGGTTTGCTCCCATGTCGCGGCAGTTTTGATTCTTGAGGCCATATGATTATGACTGAATCCGCAGCCGGGCCGGGAGCCAGGAAGGCCGCCGAGCTTTCGGTCGTTGCACCGGTCTACAACGAGGCGCGAAGCATTGAAGCTCTGCTGAAGCGGCTCGTGCCGGTCCTTGAGCAATGTGCGACCTCGTTCGAAATCATCTTTGTCGACGATGGCTCCACCGATCCGACGCTGCAAGTCGTTCGCGCCGCTAACCAGACGGACGGGCGAATCCGCGCGCTTTCGCTCAGCCGCAACTTTGGCAAGGAGGTCGCGATCGCGGCCGGCCTGGATTACGCAAGCGGGGCGGCGACCATCATCATGGATGCCGATCTGCAGCATCCGCCCGAACTGATCGAGAGCTTTGTCGCGCACTGGCGCAAAGGATACAAGAATGTCTTCGCCCAGCGCGTCGACCCCGTCTACCATCCGATTCGGCGGCTCTTGACGCAGCGCTTCTACAAGCTGTTCGGCTCGGTCGGCGATATCCGGCTTCCCGAAGGCGCTGGCGATTTTCGCCTCCTCGATGCGCAAGCCGTCGCTGCCCTCCGCGTCATGCGCGAGCACGCGCGGTTCTCGAAAGGACTTTACGCCTGGATTGGTTTCAAATCGATCGGCGTACCTTTCGAGGTCGAGGCACGCGCCCACGGCGTATCCAAATTCAGCTATCGCAAATTGACAAATCTTGCCCTCGACGGGCTGATGTCCTTTTCAACAATTCCTCTTAAAGTTTGGAGCTATATCGGACTGGCCACATCGCTACTGGCGCTGACTCTTGCGAGCTTTTTCTTGATCCGTACCCTCATTTTAGGGGTCGACGTTCCCGGTTATGCCTCGTTGATCGTTTCGATTACATTTTTTGCCGGAATCCAATTGCTGTCGCTGGGTATCATCGGGGAATATATTGGGCGTATCTTTGCCGAAGTGAAGCGGCGGCCGCTCTATTTGATCGAGGAGCGCATCGGGATCGCGCCCCTCCTGCCGGATGATCCGGTTCGTCCTGACTGACTCGAAAGTCTGCATGTACAAAAGCTTGGTTTCTGTCGGCGCCCTCACCCTGCTCTCGCGCGCTGCCGGCTTTTTTCGCGACGTGCTGCTCGGCGCGGTCCTCGGGGCCGGGATGCTCGCAGACGCTTTCGTCGTGGCTCAGCGTCTCCCCAATCATTTTCGTACCATTTTTGGCGAAGGCGCTTTCAATTCCGCCTATGTTCCAAGTTACGCGCGGGTGCTTCAATCGGAGGGCCTTGCCGCCGCGCGAATCTTTTCCGGCCAGATATTTTTGGGGCTGCTTGCATCCCAAATCGTCCTGCTGGCGCTCGCCTGGATTTTTACGCCCTATCTGATCGATCTTCTCGCGCCCGGCTTTCGAGACGATCCGGAGAAATTCGCGCTCACTGTCACGCTGACCCGCATCACCTTTCCCTATCTCCTGTTCATCACCCTCGTTACCTTGCAATCGGGTACTTTGAATGCGCATAGGCGTTTCACCGCCGCGGCCATGACACCCGTCGTCATGAATCTTTCAATGATCGTCTTCCTCAGCGTGGCCTTCCTCTTCTCCAATCCCGGATTGGCGGCGAGCTGGGGACTGACGGTCTCTGGCGTGCTGCAGCTCGCCCTGACGGCGGGGGCCGCTCATCACGCCGGCATTTTCGAGCGCTTCACGCGGCCCTCAATGACCAAGCACATCAAGCACTTTTTGACGACCCTGGGACCGGCCGTGATCGGCTCGGCGGGCGCGCAGATCGCGCTCTTCGCCGACACGATCATCGGTTCGCTGCTGCCCACCGGAGGCCCATCGTCGATCTATTATGCCGACCGGATCTATCAACTGCCGCTTGGGGTCATCGGAATTGCAGCCGGCACGGTGCTGCTGCCGGAGATGAGCCGTTTGCTGGCGGCCGGCAATCCCGGTGCCGCCTTGCATGCGCAGAACCGGACGATGGCGCTCACCCTTGCGGTATCAGCGCCATTCTTCATCGCCTTCATCATGATCTCGGATTCGATTATGCGCGGCGTTTTCCTGCGCGGCGCCTTCACGGCGTACGCAGCCCAAGAGTCGGCCGCCGTGCTCACAGCCTATGGATTTGGGCTTATCGCGATCGTGCTTCTGCGCTCGGCAGTACCAAGCTTCCAGGCCCGCGGCGATACAACGACGCCGATGCAGATCGCGCTGACAGCGGTCGCGATCAATGTCGCCCTAAAGATCGTCCTGTTCAAGCCATTTGGAGCGCCGGGGCTCGCCGCCGCCACGGCGGCGGGCGCCTGGATCAATCTCATGCTTTTGTGTTTTTTCGCGATCCGGCGTGGCTTGATGCGGATCGATTTATTTTTTTGGAAGGCAACCACTACGGTCACGGTGGCGTCCTTCGTTCTAGCGGTCTTCGCTCTCTTTGCACCGGCCCCCGCTCGCCAACTGACCGCGAGCCTGGGACGGTTCGCCAATGTCCTTGAGCTTCTGCTTCTCGGCGCTACTGGGGCTCTGGTTTATGGGATCGTTCTCTTCGCCGCTCTGCGCATCGCCGGGGTACGACTACGGCGGCGCCCGGCCGTCGCAGCAAGCGAGCCCTAAGTCTCGCAACAGCCCGGCGCGGCATCAAGATTTAAGCCTGGCGCCGTGCAGTTTTTATATTCTTGGTAGGCTTTCAGCGCCCACATCTCGCCGACACAGCCGCCCATCGCCGAGGCCACAGCCAAGATTTCCCCAAGCTCGGCCTCGGTCGCGCCAAGTTTCACCGCCTGTTGGACGTAAAATTTCGCACAGGGCTCGCACCGGGCCGAGATGGCCCAGAGCATTGCGGCCAGCGCCTTGAAACGCGCCGGCAATACGCCATCGGTGAAGATCGCCTCCTGCCGCATCGCGTGAATATGGCGCGTCGTCGACTTGGTGAGCTTGCCGAATTCGGCGATCAAGCCGAGGGATGGGTCGATGTCTACCATTTGCATGAGCGCTCCTGCCTCACGGTTTCACGGTGGAAGGATAGCCGGCCTCGGTGGTCGCCTTGATGAGCGCCGCCGATCCCGCCTGGTCCGGATCATAAGTGACAGTGGCAGTCTTGTTGCCGAAATCCACCTTGACCTCGCTGACGCCCGTCACCTTCTCCAGCGCTTTCCTCACGGTCAGCGGGCAGACCAGACAGGTCATTTTCTGCACGTCGAGCGTTACCGTCATCGGTGCTCCGGCTAAAGCCACCATGGGCATCGCGACAAGCGAGAGAATTAGAAAACTGCGCAAGGGAAGTCTCCTCGGCTAATAGAACAACGGGGCCGAAAAGGGCACGGCCAGCAAGCCAAAAAGCAATATCGTCACGATCCAGAACGTGAGCCTTTGCCGCTTAAGCGCATCCGTTCCAGCACAGGACGCACCAGGGTTGCATGACCGCGGCACCAGATAGAGCTTGCGGAAGGCAAGACCAAGGAACATCAACGTCAAGCCGCTGAAAATGGAGCGGTAAGGCTCCAGCTCGGTGAGGTTTCCGATCCAGGCGCCGCTTATGCCAAACCCGAGCAATACGAGCGGCCCGACACAGCAGACCGACGCGGCCACGGCGGCCATGGCGCCAGCGATCAAGCTTCGATTTGCAGTCGATTCGGCCATGCGATTATTTTGAACTCACCAGTCGATCGCAGTGTAAACTCTGTACGCAGGTACGGAATCAAGAGGAATTTGCATGGCCCAAGAAGTCACGATTGGCGGCCTAGCCAAACGGGCCGGCGTGAATGTCGAGACGATCCGCTATTACCAGCGGCGTGGTTTGCTCGCCCTCCCCGACCGGCCGCAAGGCGCCTACCGACGCTACGCTGTCGACTTGGCGCAACGGATCCATTTCATCAAACGAGCCCAGGCGCTGGGCTTCACACTGGCTGAAATCGCCGGACTCCCGCGGCGAGACGCAACGCAGGCCTGCGTCACAACGCGCGAACTGGCACTGCATAAGATTGCCCTTATCGATGCCAAATTGGCGGATTTGGCTGCGCGACGCGAGACGCTATCGGCGCTGACGGCGCAATGCTGCACCGAGCTCCAAGGAAACGACTGCCCCATCATCCAGAGCTTGGCGCAAGATGAGAAGATGATCCACGAACCAGTTTCGCGATAAAATCGTGCGAAATGGGCAGCTTAGAGCGAAAGTGCGTTCAAGACACGCGCCCAGCTTCGGGTTCCTTTTTGGAAAGAGGAAAGCTCATATTTCTCGTTCGGCGAGTGAATGCGATCATCTTCGAGACCGAATCCGATCATCAAACTGTCCATCCCCAGATCTTTTTTGAAGGCACCAACGATCGGAATCGATGCGCCGCATCCGGCGAGCACAGGATCGCGGCCCCATTCGGCTTCAAGCGCCCTGCGCGCTCGCGACAAGGATTCCGAACTGAACGGCAAATGCACCGCACCCGAGGCTCCGTGCGAGATAAATTCGGCGCTGCAATCAGCTGGAAGCCGCGCTTTGACGAAGGTTCGGAAGGTTTCCGCGATCTTGTCCGGGTTCTGAGTTCCAACCAGGCGAAACGAGAATTTGGCACTGGCCTCGGCCGGCAGAACGGTTTTCGATCCCTTGCCGGTATAACCGCCAATGATGCCGTTCACGTCGCAGCTTGGGCGCGCCCAGACCATTTCAAGGACGCTTCGGCCCTTTTCCCCGGCGGGCACCGAAAGCCCGACCTCGCCCAAAAATGTTTCTGCGCGAAAGCTCAATTCCTGCCATTGCTGAGCAATCTCCTCCGGCAATTCGGCGACACCGTCGTAAAAGCCCGGAAGGGTAATCTTTCCATTTTCGTCGTGCAGATCGGCGATAATGCGCGCCAAGACATGGATCGGATTGATCGCCGCGCCCCCAAAAATCCCCGAGTGAAGATCGCGGTCGGCGGCACGAATGACGACTTCCTCAAGCACCAGGCCGCGCAGCATGGTGGTAATCGCCGGCGTCGCGCGATCCCACATCCCGGTATCGCAGACGATCGCTAGATCGGCTTGCAGCTCAGCTTTGTTCGCGGCAAGAAAGCCGGGGAGCGAAGGCGAACCGGTTTCCTCCTCGCCTTCCAGCAGGAAGGTGATGTGGCAGGGCAAGTCGCCGGTTTGCTTGTAGGCACGACAGGCCTCGATGAAGGTCATCAACTGGCCTTTGTCGTCCGCGACTCCCCTCCCGACAATGCGTTTACCCGTTTCTGCCTCGACAAGGCGGGGTTCGAAGGGCGGGGTCTCCCAAAGATCGAGGGGATCGGGCGGCTGCACATCGTAATGGCCGTAAAAAAGTACATGCGGGACGTCCGGACGTGCGGCCTTCGCGTGTCCGACGATCATCGGATGGCCAGGCGTCGGGCGTACCGACGCCTCGAAGCCAATGTCTTTCAGTTCCGCCACAAGCCAGTCAGCGGCCTTTGCACATTCACCCGCATAAGCGGGGTCGGTCGAAACGGACGGGATTTCAATCAATTTGAAAAGCCGCCCCAAGGCAAAATCAAGATTTGCGTCTATCTTCGCCAACACCGTTTCGAGCGCCGCCATAGATTCTCCTAACCAATTGTCCCGCAAAGCGGCGGGAGGCCGAATATGGAACATACCCGGTTTACGCCCGGCCTCAACTGCCCGCGCAGCAATATTGCGATCGCGCCGGGATTGCGCCACATAAGGAGGCATTCAAGAAACCACGGTGGTCTCTTTTCAATTGGCTGGCACAGATGAGACGTCCGACGTGACCGATGCAGCCGCTCGACAGGCAGCCTCCGCCGGAGTCCTTGCGCGCCTCGAATCGATCGTCGGCAATAAAAATGTCATCACCGACGAGGCCGCGATGGACGGGTTTCTGCGCGAACCCCGCGATCTCTTTCGCGGCAAAGCGCTGTGCGTCGTGCAGCCCGGTTCGACGCTAGAAGTCGCGGCCGTACTAAAACTTTGCCATGACACCGATACCCCGGTCGTCCCGCAGGGAGGAAATACCGGGCTCGTCGGCGGCCAAAGTCCGAACCTGCGCGGCAATGAAATCGTGCTGTGGCTGGGCCGCATGCAAGCGCTCCGCGAAATCGATCTTGCCTCGAATACCATGACGGTCGAAGCCGGCATGATCTTGGCGCGGGTCAGAACGGAAGCCGAGCACGCCGGGCGGCTGTTTCCGCTTTCGCTTGCTTCCGAAGGTTCCTGCACGATCGGCGGCAATCTTTCCACGAATGCCGGTGGCACACATGTGATCGCCTATGGCAATGCGCGCGATCTCGTCCTCGGACTCGAAGTCGTGCTCGCCGATGGGCGAATTCTTTCCGATCTCTCGAAACTCAAAAAGAACAACACCGGCTATGACCTGAAAAACCTCTTCATGGGCTCGGAAGGGACACTCGGGGTCATCACGGCGGCGGTCTTGAAACTCTTCCCGAAACCCCGCGCCATCGAGACCGCCTTTATCGGTCTCGATTCACCCCGCGCCGCACTCGCCTTGCTTGATCTTGCGCGTGAAGCGGCTGGCGGTGAAATCACAGGTTTCGAACTCATTCCGCGGATCGGCGTCGAATTCGTTCTGGCGCATAGCGAAGGCGTGCGGGATGTGCTGCCCACCAAGCACGCTTGGTATGTGCTGCTCGAACTTAGCTCGCAAAATGAAGCAGGGCTGAACGCCCGGTTGCTCGCCCTCCTCAATGCAGCAAGCCAGAAGCATATCATCGGAGACGCCGTGATCGCCGCCTCCCTCGGTCAACGCGAGAGCTTCTGGAAGCTGCGCGAATTCATGTCCGAGGTTCAGCGCCGCGAGGGCGGATCGATCAAACATGACGTCAGCGTCCCGATTGCGGATATTCCCGCGTTTTTGGAAGAGGTCGAGCACGCCGTCGTTTCCGCCATTCCGGGGGCACGGCTGGTCGCCTTCGGCCATATGGGCGACGGCAACATTCATTGCAATGTCTCGCAGCCGGTCGGCGCCAATAAGGAAGCGTTTTTGGCCCGCTGGGATGAGATCAACGCGCTCGTTTACGAAATCGTCATCGCCCATAAGGGGTCGATTTCCGCCGAACATGGGATAGGGCAATTAAAGCGCGATCTTTTGCCGAAAGTGAAGGATAAGACTTCGATGGAACTGATGCACACGATCAAGCGTGCGCTCGATCCAAAGGGTATTTTGAATCCCGGAAAAGTCCTCTAAAGCGGGATGAGGAAAAGTGGAACCCGGTTTTCCGCCCGCATCCCGCTCTAAGCTTTTGGAATCGATCACGTTCATGATTTTGGATTGAGTCGATCCAAAATCATCGTGATCTAAGGACCTCCGCAGATGCGACAAGAAAGGTTTTTGTGATGCCCCTGACCCGCATATCCCTCTTGAAAGGCAAGCCGCCGGAATATCGTCGCGCCATCACGGAGGGTCTCTATCAGGCGATGCGAGATGTATTCGACGTGCCCGAAAACGATCGGTTCATGACCATCGACGAATATGACAAGAGCAATTTTGTCTTTGGCGAAAACTATCTGGACATCGCCCGCGATGACAATCTGGTGATCATTCAGATCACCGCCAACAATACCCGTGGCCCGGACAAGAAGAAGGCGCTTTACGCCCGCATCGCGGAGCTGTTGGCCAAGAACCCGGGGATCCGGCCGGAGAATATTTTTGTGAATATTCTGGAAGTTCCGAAGGAGAATTGGTCTTTTGGAAACGGCATTGGGCAATATGCCTAAATCTTTCGCCGGTATCGCTGCATGTTATCGCCGGGTATTTTTTATGTAGGCGTCAGGTACACAGGGTAAAACCTTGTCCCTGCCGGCGGCTGCATCTTTTTGGGTTTCGAAGGGACCCAGGAAAGACGATACAAATCCTGGCGTGAAACCTTCAATTTCAGCCGACAACTCCGTGCGTGCGGAGACGTTGCATTTTTGAGCTGCCTGGTTTTTCACGCGCTCTGCCGAACTGAAGGCTAGGTCCCCGTTGCTGGCAGCGAAGGATCCAAGCATCACATACCAGCCGCCGGTCACCGACGTCGGTTGAGTGGGAGAGATCACGGGGGATAGTGTTGGAGGTGGCGATGGGGCGGTAGCTGGAGCTGGCGTCGGAGATATGAGCGGAGCTGGGGCGGGCGGCGAAGAGGGCGAAGGCCATGCGGCTTGATTTTTTCCTGACGGATTTTGAGCCTCGGTCTTAAAATCCGTAAAGATCGTCGGCCAAAAAATGCATAAGGCCAGTATCGCAATACCGGTCAAAAAACTGAGCACGCGAGGAAACGGACCAAGCGCTGGAATTTTTATTTCCTTAACTTCGATTCCACCCCCCAGTATGGCAATGACTACAAGTGCTAGCCCCACCAGGAATGTGATGGACCCGATTGAAAAAAGCATGCAGTCCACCCCGTTGATAGCTAAGCCTAGCCGGCCTGAACAAAACTCTCCAAAACCATTTTGCGGCCGGCCTTATCGAAATCGACGGTGAGCTTGTTGCCGTCGACGGCCGACACTGTTCCATTGCCGAATTTGGTATGAAAAACCCGCGCGCCTTTTGCAAAGGAAGACCGGGCGCCGGAACTGGCGACGAGTTCGCCCTCGATCTGCATCGGACCGCGCCGCGCCCGGCTTTCCTGAAAAGTTTCGGCTCGTCCCTGTGCCTGCCTTGCCTCCTCACCACGACGCTTTGCGCGCTGCCAGCCCGGGGTTGCATAGGATGACCCGTAAGTGTCCATATTGGCAAACCGGGACTGGGCGTAGCCGCCATAAGCGGAACCCGTCGAAGCCTCGACCACTTCGACATGCGGTTCCGGCAATTCATCCAAGAACCGCGAGGGAATGGTCGTCTGCCAAAGACCATGAATCCGCCGGTTGGTAGCGAAATAGATCTTTGCCCTGCGCTTGGCGCGGGTCAGGCCGACATAGGCGAGGCGGCGCTCCTCCTCGAGTCCAGCACGTCCCGATTCATCCAGCGAACGCTGATGCGGAAAAAGACCCTCCTCCCATCCGGGCAGAAACACGGTCTCGAACTCAAGGCCTTTCGCGGCATGCAAGGTCATGATCGAGACGCGCGCGCCGGCATCCGCATTCGTGACCTCCATCACGAGTGAAATATGTTCAAGGAAGCTGCCAAGATCGGGAAACTCCTCCATCGAGCGGACGAGCTCCTTTAGATTTTCAAGACGTCCGGCGGCGTCGGCGGTGCGGTCCTTGCGCCACATATCCGTGTAGCCGGATTCCTCCAGGATGATTTCGGCGAGTTCGCCCTGCGGCTTCGTTTCGATCAAGCTGGCCCAGCGTGAGAAATCAGTCAGGAGACCTCGTAAGGTCTGGCGCTGCTTCGGTTTTAATTCCTCGGTCTCGACGAGCGCCGTTGCCGCTTGAATCAGGGGGATGCGGGCGCGTCGCGCATGATCGTGCAGGATCTGCAGAGTGGCGTCGCCGAGGCCGCGCTTCGGCTGATTGAAGATACGCTCAAAAGCCAGATCGTCGGCGGGCTGCGCCACACAACGCAGATAGGCGAGCGCATCACGAATCTCGGCGCGCTCGTAAAAGCGCGGACCGCCGATCACTCTGTAAGGCAAGCCAAGGGTAATGAACCGTTCCTCGAATTCGCGCATCTGAAAGGAGGCGCGCACGAGAATCGACACTTCGTCCAGGGCATGGCCCTTACGCTGCAACTGCTCGATCTCTTCGCCGACGACACGGGCCTCTTCTTCGGAATCCCAGACCCCGGTCACGGTTGGCTTCTCGCCTAATTCGCCATCGGTGAAGAGCGTTTTGCCAAGCCGACCCTCATTATGCGCGATGAGACCGGCCGCGACCGCCAGAATGTGACCGGTCGAGCGATAATTGCGTTCCAGCCGAACGATTTTAGCGCCCGGAAAATCGGTCTCGAAACGCAGAATGTTATCGACCTCGGCGCCGCGCCAGCCATAGATCGATTGGTCGTCGTCGCCGACGCAGCAAAGATTCTGGCGCCCTTGGCCGAGCAATCTCAGCCACAAATATTGAACAATATTGGTGTCCTGATACTCATCGACGAGCATATAGCGGAAGCGGTCCTGATAAAGTTTCAAGACATCAGGATTTTCGCGAAAAAGTCTCAGGCTTTCAAGAAGCAGATCACCGAAATCGGCAGCATTGAGAATCTTGAGCCTTTCCTGATAGAGAGCATAGAGAATTCCGCCCTTGCCGTTGCCGAATGCCGCCGCCTCACCAGCGGGAACGTGCGGAGGATCGAGGCCACGATTTTTCCAGGCATCGATTTGATACGCGAGCGCACGGGCGGGCCAGCGCTTGTCGTCGATATTCTCGGCTTTCAACACCTGTTTCAATAAACGAATCTGATCGTCCGTATCGAGGATGGTGAATCCCGATTTCAAGCCGACGAGTTCGGCATGACGGCGCAAAATCTTGGTCGAAATCGCGTGGAATGTGCCAAGCCAAGGCATGCCTTCGGCCACTGGACCCGCGAGCATTTCGACGCGCTCTTTCATTTCCCGCGCCGCCTTGTTGGTGAAGGTGACGGCAAGAATTTCATGCGCGCGCGCGCGACCCTGAGCGAGAATATGGGCAATTCTTGTGGTTAGAACGCGGGTCTTCCCGGTGCCCGCGCCCGCCAACACCAAAAGCGGACCCTCGACGGCCTCGATCGCCTCGAGCTGTTCGGCGTTCAATCCGTCAAGATAGCGGCGAGGCCCGGCGGCCGCTCGGGCACGAGCGGCAATTCCCCCAGGCGCAGGTGCATCGAGAGCGGCAAGGGAAAGTTCGTCGGTCAACCGGGCTCGGGCTCCTCAAAGCATGTCAGAAACGAATCACCACGTTGTTGCGCATTATGCGTCAAATCAGCGGGCGCCGAACCTACCGCTTGAGTTGGGTCGCTTCCCGCAAAACGAACACCCGGATCGCCGAGGAAAGATTGGCGCCGCCACGCCCCGCGTCGATCGAGGCGATTATCGAGGCGACCGATTCTCCGCGGGTGTTCGCTATGCCCTTAAGCTCTTCCCAAAACGCAGCTTCGAGAGAAACGCTGGTGCGATGTCCCGCAATTGCGAGGGAATGTTTGACAACAGCGTTCGAGGCCTCCTGCTTTGCCTCATTCATGATCTTCGCTTCCGCGCCCCTCTCGCCGATGCGCTTCGAGGCGGCTCAATTCCAACGCCCTCGCCTCGCTCTCCGCAACGCGGGCTCGCGGGCTTCGGCCGAATTCAATCCGCTTTGCGGTGGCGTCATTGGCGGCCGCTACGCGGGCCTTTTGCTTCCGCGCGCGGCGCAGATTGACGATGTCGCCCATCAGCTCTTCTTGCGAAAAGCTTCGATGGAAACAACTTTTGCTTCACCCTGCGCGGCGGTTTCGGCACCGTCCCCGGCCTCCTCCAGCCCCGCTGAAAGCGCGGCGTCGTTTTCTTGCCCTAGGGGGGGAAGGAGCGGCGCCTGCTCGGGCGGCGACGTTTCGAAAACAAGCGGAGAGGCGCTCTGCGGGTGCGGAAAACCCTTATCATTGGCGCCCGTCTCGACCAGTTCATCGGCGAGTGTAAATTTCAAGTCGAACTCGGCCGACGGATCCGAAAAACGGGTGATGGCGTCGAACGGTATGAGCAGCATTTCCGGAATATTCTTGAACGACAGCCCGACTTCAAACGCCTGGTCGGTGACGTTGAGATCCCAGAATTGATGCTGCAGAACAATCGTCATTTCGTCCGGATACGCTTCGCGCATCCGTGACGATAGCCGCACGCCGCGCGCATGGGTCCGGAAGCTGATGTAGAAATGATGATCGCCGGCAAGGCCGTCGCGCGCCGCATCGGAAAGAACTTTTCGAACGACCCCCCGCAAGGCGTCCTGAACAAGCAGATCGTAACGGATCAGGTCAGCCGCCATTCAGCGCCATCCAAAAGAGAGCTTCCACCCAAAAAAGCCTAATGCTTCGACGCCCAAAAATCCAAGCATAAAGTGGAGGCTTCTGTTGCCAGGTGCCTCCGAACCCCGCCTTAAAGTGCAACCTCCAAGGGCTTTATTTCGGTACCATTACCGCATTACGCAGCAACAGCCACCGGAGCATAGTTGTCGTTGGCAACTATAAGTTCGGCCCGATGACGGCGGAACCATGCCGGGCAAAAGGACATCCTTTACACTCCCCGTCGAACCTATTTCGCCCCCGCCAAAACCCGCCTCCCGCAGAATTGCGGGACAGGCTTTGGTGGAGGCGCCGGGTACCGCCCCCGGGTCCGAAGAGCTTATTTCGACGCCGTTTATCGCCATAGCCGCCGAGGCGGCAAAATGAATATAAGCATTACCGCGCCATTTTCAAAGTTGAATGGCAAACCGCCAAATCCCTTAGCTGAAGACCGGTGGATAACAAGCGTCGCAAGCAGCGGGCATTCCCCCGCCCGTGCTTGGCTGGAAACGGCAGGTGCTGTAGCCTCAGGGCCGCCTCCAAAATTCGCCTCGCTTAAATCCCAGGTCATGAAAGGCAGTTAGACGGTAGTCCGGCACGATTCGCTGTTTCATGTTGTTACCTGTACCTGCGAATGCTCGCTCAAAGAGGAGAAAACCGATGGCCAGCAAATCAGATTTCACCCCCGCCGAATGGACGACCTTGCTCGAAAGCGTGATGATGGCGGGGATTGCGGTGACCGCGGCCGATCCGAGCGGACTTTGGGGTACATTGAAAGAAAGCATTGCCAGCGCCCAGGCGGTCATGAGCGCGGCGCATGACGCGAGAGCCAACGAACTCATCAAGGCTGTTGCCGGCGAATTCGAGACCGGAGATGGGCGCGCAACCACGCGCGAAGCCCTTCGGGCTCAACTGTCCGGGAAGAAACCGGCCGAGATTACCGTGGCGGCGCTGGAGGTCCTCAGACAGGCTGCCGCGATCTTGGATGCCAAATCGCCGTCGAATGCCAATGCTTTTAAAAGCTGGTTGCGCCATATCGCCCAGGCGGTGGCGGAAGCATCGACCGAGGGCGGATTTCTTGGCTTTGGCGGTGTCCCGGTCAGTGAAGCCGAAAAAGCAACGCTCGCCCAAATCTCGGCCAATCTCGGCGTCGCCGCCTAAGCCCAGCTGAACATCAGCCGGTCTATCGCGGCCAGAAGTTTTTAGAAGGTTTGATGCAAGCCTATCTCGATCTCCTCGCCAAAATCCTCAGCGAGGGCGAAGCCAAGGCCGACCGCACCGGGACCGGAACTCGCTCGATTTTCGGATATCAGATGCGGTTCGCCCTCAGCGAGGGCTTTCCGCTCGTCACGACCAAAAAGCTGCATTGGACGTCGATCGTCCATGAGCTTTTATGGTTTTTGCGCGGCGATACCAATATCGCCTACCTCAATGAGCATGGAGTCCGCATTTGGGATGAATGGGCTGACAGCCAGGGCAATCTGGGGCCGGTTTATGGCAAGCAATGGCGTGCTTGGCAGGCGCCGAGCGGGCAGGTGATCGACCAGATTTCCGACGTTGTCACCGAAATCAAGCGCAATCCATTTTCGCGCCGCCTCATCGTCTCTGCCTGGAACCCGGCCGATCTGCCAGCGATGGCGCTCGCCCCCTGCCATTGCCTCTTCCAATTTTACGTGAGCGAAGCGACCGACGGCGCGAAAAAGCTGTCCTGCCAACTTTATCAGCGCTCGGCCGATGTGTTTCTCGGAGTGCCTTTCAATATCGCGAGCTATGCGCTGTTGACCAGCCTGGTCGCGCAGGTCACCGGCCTCGCGGTCGGCGATTTCGTGCACAGTTTCGGCGATGCGCATCTCTACCAAAACCATCTGGAACAGGCGCGCTTGCAGCTCAGCCGGAGTCCGCGGTCCCTGCCCCGGTTGAAAGTCAACCCCAATGTTCGGTCGATCTTCGATTTTCGTCCCGAAGACATTGTGATCGAGGCTTACGACCCCTATCCGACGATCGCGGCGCCGATCGCAGTCTAGAGCCTGTTCCGAAAAAGTTGACCGACTTTTTCGATCAGAACATGCTCCAACTCGTTGAACTTGAGCGATTCCTTTTCGATCAGATGCTTCCGTCCGATCGGGAAGCGCTCTAAGCCGGCACTTAAGGGAATGGCGAGCAGCCGAGGGTGCCTTTGCCGCGCCTAACCGAAGCGCTCGCCCCACCGATGCAACGCTTTCAGCACCGGACCTAAAGCTTGACCTTTTTCGGTCAAATAATATTCAAACCGTGGCGGATGTTTTTCATAAAGCCGCGAGGCGATGAGCCCATGTTTTTCGAGGGTCTTGAGACGCGCTGACAGCGTGTTCGGTGCAATTCCCAAAAGCCCCGCTTCGAGATCCTGAAACCGCAAAGCGCCGTTGCGAAAAAGATCCCGCAAAACCAGCAAGGACCATTTTTCGCCGACGACGTCGAGGGCCTGGGCGATGGGGCAATTTTGCTCATATCCGCTTGGCATATAGCTAAAATAGCAGCCTGGCTTGAATTTTACAAGTAACTATATATTGACAAGTCACTATAACTTATTTAGTTATTAATGAAGGAGGCCTTACCGCGTTTCCATCCACCCAAAGGAGGCACGCTATGACGATTCCTTCCTATCTTCCCTATTTCATCCTCACCGGCACGCTCGTCATGCTGGGAGCCATCCTGTTTGGCTTACACCTGGCCTTGCAAAGAGCCGGCTGGAAGCCGGGCGAACGCAAGGCGAGTGTCGGCTGGGCGGCTGCAATTCTCTTCGGATGGTTTGCGGCGGCGATCGCCCTCGCATTGCTGAACGTCTATGCCGCTGGCTCGAATGACGTACCGACGATTCAATTCGGAATTTTCTTGCCGATCCTGATCGGCGCGGTGCTATTTTGGCGATCGGCCGGGCTGGCGCGAATCCTTCATGCCGTGCCTCAACAATGGCTCGTCGGCGTGCAGCTCTATCGGGCCGAAGGCGGAGTTTTCCTGGTTCTCTATGCAACGGGCTGGTTGCCGGCGCTCTTTGCCTGGCCGGCGGGTTTAGGCGACCTACTGGTCGGCGTTCTCGCACCGGTCATTGCCATCGCCTATGCGCGCGCACCGGGTCAAAATGCAGATCTCGTCAGGGCATGGAACCTCTTCGGCCTCGCCGACCTCTTGGTCGCGGTCACGACAGGATTTCTCACCTCCCCCTCAACACTCCAGTTATTCGCCTTCGATACACCAAATGAACTCGTCAGCAGGTTTCCCTTGGTGCTGATCCCGACATTTCTGGTGCCCCTGTCGGTGCTGCTGCATTTGGCATCCTTGGCGAAGCTCCGCCAGGAGCGCCCCCTGCAGCAAACGCCATCGGTCCATGCCGGGATGTGCGCGTGAGGGCTAAGTTATGGTCTGGGCATAAAGCCCAGACCATTTTCTATTTAGATCATCTCATGCAGCTCGCGCGGAACACGCCCGCTTACGGCGCCGGCGCGAGTCGCCGCACCATCAAAGGAATGGCGGTGCCCTTTAATTCGGGGATCGCGATTTCGCCGGCATAGAAAATGCCCGGCGTCAATGTGTCTGGGATCACGACAGAAAACTGTGCCAGCAGCTGGTCCCGGGGTTTTAGGGCGGCAAGCGGTGGCACGAATATAAAGGGAAGCTCCACCTCTTCAGCGGCACAGCCTTTCAGTTTCGACGCAACAATCTGGCCCTGAACCGGATTTGGTAAAAAATTTTCGACGAGAAACATCCCCCGCGCCGTTTGGCCCGCCGCCGCCTCGAGCACGATCTTGATCGGCTCCAGGACCGGCTTTTGTTGCGAAGGCCGCTCTGGGACCGAGCCGACCGCCGCGGGGGAAGAGCCCGGCTGCAGCGGAGGCACATGGCCTCGAAGCGAACCAAGAATGCGCCGAAAAAGGCGTCGGGGCATGGACATCGGTCAATGTCCAGGGCCGCCGCCAGGCAGGGAATGGTTGCAGTAGAAATGATCGGACCAGCGGTGCACGAAATCCGGCGCATCCTCCACCAGAAGCTCATGGCGGATATCCTTGCCGATCGGCTCGATTCCAATGATCCAGCGCGCATAATGATTCTGGGCGCCGCGAACCCATACGAGCACCTCTCTGTTCGACCATTCCGCGGCATCGGCGGGCGCGGCAAAGGACACGGTCACCCATTCGCGCTCCATCGAGGTCAGGAGAACCGATGGGGGCGTGATTTGAATTTGCGCGACGTCTTCGGGTTTGCCCGCAACTTCGACCGTAATGTTTCGCGTGTTCATGCCACCGTTGGTAATCCGGAGCCGGATCGTCGCGGTCGCGCCGGGCCGAATATAGTTTGCCACCTGCTTAAGCAGACGCGGAGCCCAGCAGGGCGGCGGAAGATCGCAAGCCGATCTGTGAAAGACCTTATCGAGTTTCTCAACAAACTTGTCCTTGAGGACCCGCGCCTTGTCCATGAGGGCAGCCCAAAAGTCCCCTTTCTTCGCCGACAAATCATGCGGAGCAGGTCCTGACGGTGTCATCTCAAAGCCTCCGTGGCGAATGATTTCGAAGTGTCCACCTCCAGGGGCAGAGCCAGATCGCCGAATTCCAATGCTCCGATATAAAGCTTCTCCATCCGCAGCTGCTCGGGCAGGCGAAGGTGCAGGCGAATCGCGCGCATTTCTCCGGGCCGGAGCGGCCCGGCGCCTTCGACCACGCGGATGTGAACAAGGCCGCCATGTTCTTCCGTGAGATTGGCGCCGAGTCGGTCGATCCAACGTTCGCCATCGCTATCGCGCGTGCGATAGGCTTTCCCCAGCGCCGCTTCGACGCCGCCATCGCTAAAGAGTCCAATCGCCGCGGCGGCGGGAATGTCATAATCGCCATTGCCGCCATTGACCAAAGTGAGCTCGACGGAAAGTTGGTCCCCTGCCCCGCCCCGCAGTGCCAGTGAATTTGGAGACGCGCTGAGTTTCGGCCACGGCTTCACGTCGGCCTCGAAGCGTTGACGCCTCCCGTCGAGCTCCAAACTGCCGAGGTAAACGCCGGCGGGGGTTGACGTTGGGAATTTCAGTTTCAGACGAAAAATGCCAGGCGCGAGCTGCCGGGCGAAGACAAGCGGCTGCGGTGGCGATTCGTGACCCTGGTAGGAGGACGACGCCTCCAACGTCGCATTCACGCAAAGAAAACGCCCAGCGTCTGGGATCGAGACGATCGCCTCAAGCTGCCTTGCGGGTCCGCTAAACTTGATCGGCTCCAAACTATCACTTTGCGCCAAAGCCGAACTCCCTTTTTGGACTTCGCCCAAGTTAGTTTTATCCTGCCGGCTTCACACCATAAGAGGAATTCAAGGCGGCGGCGGTTCGCACCGTTCACAAGGGTTTGGGACATAGGGCTCGGTGATGATCTGGGCTTCGCCGCAAAGCCGAATCGAGAAGAGTTCAAACCCCAGAATGGAAAATCCGACTCTGAAATTCGCCGGTAAATGGGCCCTTACGCTTGGCAATTCCCGGATCGCCAAATTCAAGGTCAGCGGATTGACCGTTACCGGATTGATCGTCAGCGGATTAAGTGTGATCGGATCGAGCCCAATCTGAATCTTGGGCAGATGGGTCACGTCGATCTTGAAGGGATCCGGTATGCCCGCAAGCGTGATCGGGCCCACGGGTCCGAAACTCCCCGTCACGCCGGCATTGACAGTCACGGGGCCAACCGGCCCAACCGACCCGGAAAAATCGGCATCGACGGCGAAGGGTTGAGGTATTTTTATGCTCACGAGGGCCTCCCTCGACAAGGAAGGTGACACCGGCACTAGGCTTAGTCAAGCAAAGCTCTGGATTGTCACTCCCGCCGCCCAAAAAAGCGATCCGCCAGAATGTAATAACCTTAGAATCTTAACATTAAGAATTTTACGGCGAAAAACTTGCTTTTGCCAAGCAGCCGGAAGCTCTATGGGCTACAGAGCGCCCGGGTATTGTTTCGAGCGTCAGGATAGACCCTTCGCATGAATCGCTTTTCCGCAGCCAAAGGCGCGAGCGCGCTCCCCGCGCTCGGCCCGCCAGAGCGCTTGCAAGATTTGCCCGTCGAAACGCACAAGCCCTCGATTCGCGCAGGCATTTTGTGGATGCTTGTGACGACCTGCCTGTTCGTCAGTCAGGATTCCACCGCGCGCATTCTGCTTGGTTCCTACCCGGCCACCGAGATCGCTTTCGTGCGATATTTGATCCACATGATTTTGGTCGGTGGATTCATCGCTTGGTACGATCCAAGATTGGTCGTTTCGCGTCGGCCCATCGTGCAGATGCTCCGATCGGGCTTTCTCCTTGGCGCCACCTTGTTTGGCATGTTGGCGCTGAAAATAATGCCCTTCGTCGACTTTTCCGCCATCGTCTGGGTGGCCCCGGTTCTTGTCACCGTCCTGTCGGTGTTTGTCCTTGGAGAAAGAGTAAAGCCAAGCGTGTGGGTTTGCGTGGCAGCGGGCATGCTGGGCGTTTGGGTGATCGTCGGCCGCGCCGGCGTCGATCTCTCGCTGTCCACGTTGTTTCCGTTTCTCGCTGCCCTTGCCAATGCGCTCTATCAGATCACAACCCGGCTGCTGCATCGCTCCGATCCGCCGACAACGACCCTGTTTTACACGGCGATTGCCGGAGTTTTGTTCTGCGGCGGATTTCTTCCTTTTGTCGCTGTTGCCCCCCACCTGGCTGATCTCGGCCTGATGACCCTCTTGGGAGTGCTTGGCGTTGCAAGCCATTTTTGTCTCATTCGCGCCTTCAACGCGGCGCCGGCCAATATTGTCGCGCCCTTTGGCTATACTGCGCTGGTTTGGTCGAGTTTATTCGGCTTTCTGATTTTCTCCGAAATTCCGGGACCGCGAACAATCATCGGGGCGAGCTTGATCGTCGGCGCGGGTTTGTTCATTTTTCTGAGGGGGCGAAAGGGCTAAGCCCTGGCGGCGTTAAAGGTTCAGGAACGTCATGAGTTTTGTGTATTTGGCTTATTGCACCGTTGGCGCGACTTCCGGAGCTTGTCCGGAGGGCTGCGATCACGAAGTTGTTGCCGGACAGTTGTGACCGCGGCTCGACTGAAATGAAATGTCACCTACATTCAAAGAGCAATCGATTTCGCCAGAAGGCATTTGAGCTGGAGATGAGCGAGCAATGGACAGCATGCCGCATAGCGAAGAAATCGCAGCGAAAGCTTTGCCGAGCATTTGGCCTTCGGTCATGAGTGCGCCGCTCGCCATTGTCGCCGCGATTGCCGAAAACGGGGTTATCGGCGATGGACGTGGATTGCCTTGGCGCCTGCCGAGCGATCTTAAGCATTTTCGCGCAATTACCCTCGGCAAACCGCTGCTTATGGGGCGCAAGACCTTCGAATCGATTGGACGCGTCCTGCCGGGACGCGAGACGATCGTGGTTACGCGGGACCCGATGTTTGATCTTGCGCCAGGATCAGGACCCGCCCAGTCCATCCATGTCGCCCATGGGCTCGACGATGCACTCGCGCTAGCGCAAGCGCGGGCGGATGCGATGGGCGCCGAGGAAGTGATTTTGGCTGGCGGCGGCGATCTCTACAAAAGTTTGATCGACCGGGCCGAGCGCATGCACCTCACCTTCGTCGACATTGCCCCCCAAGGCGATGTCGTTTTCCCCGCAATCGACTGGTCTAATTGGTTGGAAGTAAGTAGGGTTCGTCCGCGGCCAGCGGCCAAAGACGAGGCGACCTTCGCATTTGTGGATTTTGAGCGCCGCCGCTGCTCATCATTGTAGTGCCGTTTGGGCTCCCATATAAGATCAACACCTCTGACTGGCTTGCAGAGCGATCGTTCCGCTCTCTAGGCCCTCATCTTCAAAAGGGAATTTCATGCCGTGGAGTAGTGAAGGCGGGAATGGCGGTTCTTGGCAGCCCGGCAGCCCCGGGCCGTGGGGACAAAAGCCTGGTTCGTCACCCCCCGAATTCGAGGAATTCCTGAAACGTGGGCAGGAAAAGATCAAGCAATGGATGCCGGGGAGCGGCGGCATGGGGGGCCGCAGCCTCATCGGCCTGGCGCTGGTCGGCACTATCGTGTGGCTGCTTTCTGGATTTTACACCGTCGGTCCGAACGAAGTGGGCTTGAATAAGATTTTCGGCCGTTACACAGGCAAGACGCCGCCGGGTCTGAATTACAATTTACCCTTCCCGATCGGCGCGGTGGAAAAGCTCCAGGTCACCGACCGCAATGCCATTAATATTGGGTTTGGAATACGCCAGGATCCGCGCACGCCCACCGCGCAGCTTCAAGTCGATCTTCCGGAAGAAAGCCTGATGCTGACCGGCGATGAAAACATTGCCGACGTCAAATTCGTCGTGATCTGGCAGATCGATCCGCTGCACCCCGAGGATTATGCGTTCAACATCGCCAATCAACGCGATACCGTGAAAGCCGTGGCCGAAAGCGCCATGCGAGAGGTCATCGGCCGGGGTCAGATCCAGCGCATTCTGACTGCCGAGCGCCAAACCATCGAGACGGCCGTACAGGAACTTATGCAAAAGGTCCTCAACGAATACAAAGCTGGCATTCTGGTGTTGCAGGTTCAATTGCAATCCGTCGATCCGCCGGAACAGGTCATTGCCGCTTTCAAGGACGTGACGGCGGCCCAGCAAGACCAGAACCGCTTGCGCAACGAGGCCGAGTCCTATGCCAATCGTGTCGTCCCCGAGGCGCGAGGCAAGGCTGCCGCAATCGTCCAGGAAGCCGAAGGCTATCGGCTGCAGACGGTCGCGGAAGCCACAGGTCAGGCTTCCCGCTTCAATCAAATCTACGAGCAATACAAAAGGGCGCCGGAAGTCACCCGTCAGCGACTCTATCTTGAAACCATGGAACGGGTGCTCGGCAGCATGGACAAGGTGATCCTCGACCAACCCTCCGGACAAGGCCAAGGAGTTGTTCCCTATTTGCCGCTGGGCGCGCTGACCCCGCAAGCCAATGACGGAGGCCGCAAATGAAGGGGACATTTGCCATTGGCGTCATCGCCGTCATCGTCGTCGCTGTGATCACGGCGATTGCCTCGACTTTTACCGTTGAACAGACCGAACAGGCGCTCGTCCTGCGTTTCGGTGAGCCGGTGGCCGGGCGCGGCCTCATCACCACGCCTGGACTTCACTTCAAATATCCCTTCATCGAAAATGTGGTTTTTCTCGACAATCGGATTCTTGTGGTCGAGGCGCCAAAACAGGAGGTGCTCGCCTCCGACAACAATCGGCTCGATGTGGATTCTTTCCTCCGCTACAGAATTGTCGATCCTTTGAAGTTCTATCAGACGGTGGGAACCACCGAACGGGCGAACAGTCAGCTCGGCTTTATTTTGAACTCGGCCGTCCGCCGGGTTCTGGGTGAAGCCAATATGACCGAAATCGTGCGTGACAACCGCGCCAATCTCATGGTCAAGATCCGCGATCAGGTGAATCAGGAAGGCGGCCGCCTCGGCATCGCCGCCGTCGATGTGAAGATTCGGCGGGCCGACCTGCCTCGACAAATTTCCGAAAAGGTCTTTAGCCGGATGCAGAGCGAACGGGCGCGAGAAGCTGCCGAATATCGCGCTCAGGGCTCCGAACAAGCGCAGACCATCACCGCCAAGGCGGACCGGGATGTCGTGGTGCTTCGCGGCAATGCGCAGCGGCAGGCTGATCAGACGAGAGGCGAAGGCGACGCGGAAAGAAACCGCATCTTCGCCGAAGCCTTCGGCAAGGATCCCGATTTTTTTGTCTTCTACCGGTCCATGCAAGCCTATGAGGCGGGACTCAAGGGCAAGGATACGCGGATGGTCATCAGCCCCAAATCGGATTTCTTCCGCTTCTTTGGTTCGCCCAATGGGCAGCCGTCCACGTCCGTTACCGCTGCGCCGGTCCCTCCACGCTGACCGGTCGTCCGCAGACAGTTTGAGGCTTTGACGGGGTGACACATTCTTCGCCAAAGCCCATTAATAATATCAGCGGGCGCTAGGCCATGGCAGGGGAAGGCGAAATCACGCGGACGTTTGCCTGGAACGACCCCTTCGATCTCAATGGCCAGTTGGCCGAAGATGAAAGATTGGTGCGCGACTCGGCCCGTGACTTTGCGCAAAAATATTTAGCTCCCCGCGTCACAAGCGATTATCTGGAAGAGCGGTCGGAGCGCGACATCATCCGGCAAATGGGCCGCCTCGGCCTCCTTGGCGCGACGATTCCGCAAGACTATGGCGGGGCCGGCCTCAATTATGTGGCCTATGGACTTGCCGCCCGCGAGGTGGAACGGATCGATAGCGGCTATCGGTCGATGATGAGCGTGCAATCCTCGCTCGTGATGTATCCCATCTTCGCCTATGGCAGCGAGGCACAGCGGCGCAAATATTTGCCAAAGCTCGCGACCGGCGAATGGATTGGCTGTTTCGGACTCACCGAGCCGGAAGCCGGTTCGGACCCTCAGGGGATGCGCACGAAAGCCGAAAAGACAAAAGGTGGATACCAACTTTTCGGCACAAAAACCTGGATCACCAATAGTCCGATGGCCGATGTTTTCATCGTCTGGGCGAGATCGAGCGCGCATCAAAACGAAATCCGAGGCTTCATCTTGGAGCGCGGCATTCAAGGCCTTACGACGCCGCCGATCACTCAAAAGCTTTCTCTGCGCGTCTCGCCAACCGGCGAGATCGTCATGGACGGCGTCGAAATTCCGGCAGAAAATCTTTTGCCCGATGCAATGGGGATCAAGGGACCGTTCGGCTGCTTGAACCGCGCGCGCTACGGAATCGGCTGGGGCACGATGGGCGCGGCCGAGGCCTGCTTTGAAGCGGCGCGAACTTACACGCTGGAACGCCAACAATTCGGCCGGCCGCTCGCCGCCAATCAGCTGATTCAGAAAAAGCTCGCCGATATGGAGACCGAGATTGCACTCGGACTTCAAGCCGCGCTGCGAACCGGCCGCTTATTTGACGAGGGCAAGCTCTCCGCCGAGGCGATCTCGCTGGTCAAGCGCAACAATGCAGGCAAAGCGCTGGAAATCGCCCGCATGGCCCGCGACATGCTTGGCGCAAACGGGATTTCGGCGTCCTTCCCGGTCATGCGCCATCTCACCAATTTGGAAACCGTGAACACCTATGAGGGCACGCACGACATTCATGCGCTCATTCTCGGGCGCGCGATCACGGGCCTGCAGGCTTTCTTCTAGAGCGCTTCCCGATCAGATAGAATCATCTGATCGAAAAGGAATCGCTCAAGTTCAACGAGTTAGAGCATGTTCTGATCGAAAAAGTCGGTCAACTTTTTCGGAACATGCTCTAAGTCGGCGCGGGCGACCCAACTAATCGAGAGCCAAAAGCCCCTTGGCAAATCTCCGCGAATTGGCGACATAACTTGCGGCACTTTCCCGCAGGGCCTGAACCGAGTCCTCATTGAGCGTGCGCAGGAGTTTCGCCGGGCTGCCAACGATCAGGCTGTTGTCGGGAAATTCTTTGCCTTCGGTCACTAAGGCATTGGCGCCGACAAGGCTATTTCGGCCGATTTTGGCACCGTTGAGGAGCGTAGCTCCCATCCCGATCAGGCTATTTTCGCCGATCGTGCAACCATGCAGAATGGCGTGATGACCGATGGTGCAATCGGGACCGATGGTCAGGGGAAAGCCCATATCCGTATGGAGCAGCGAGCCGTCTTGAATATTCGACCGAGCGCCGACATAGATCTCCTCATTGTCGCCACGCAGGACCGCGCAAAACCAAATCGAGACGTCGCTATCGAGACGCACCTTGCCAATGATCTGCGCGTCGGGCGCAATCCAAAACCGGCCATCCGACGGCAGAACGGGCTTGACGCCCTCGAGCGCGTAAAGCGGCATTGTGGTCAAACCTCCAGCGGCTACAGATCTTCGAGATCGAAATCGAGGATCGCCATTTGCAAAGTATAGCTCTTGCAATTGGGGTCGTCCGCCGAGATCACGCCGAGGAAATCATCGCCATTGTTCAATTCGACCGAATCATTTTTCTTGCCCCGCGGGACAATCTTTAATTTGTCCGTTTCGAATAATCGCCGCAAATAATCCTGCAGAACCGGTCGCTCGACGGGAATTTTCATCGCAAAGGCGAAGGACCTGTCGCCATCCTCGTCGTCGACTGCAATTTCGCCGATCTGCCGTTCTCCGAGATGCACGTCGGCATCGTCGGGATTATGTTTGCCTGCCGTAACCTTGACGCCTTGATTGCCGAGGGCTTTGCGCAGGAACTCCTGCAATTTACGCAACTCCGCCTTATCCACCGCATCCCCTCCGAGATTTCAATTCTTTGTAACCGACTTTGCTGAGAGGCGAAGCCAGAGACTGCTTTGTGCCCAACAGGCGGCACCAAAGGCCAAAGCCCAGGCTCGGCCAGCCGGCCCTTCTTGCGACTTCGAGTTTAAGCTATTCTGACAGAGGCGGGGGAGCAAGCATCTGGTCCATGACGCGCGACGGTTCAGCGCACCCCGCGTCGCCCACAATCCTTGCCGGCACGCCGGCCACAGTCTTGTGATCCGGCACCGGCTGCAACACCACGGAACCAGCGGCGATGCGTGAGCATCGGCCGACTTCGATATTGCCAAGAATTTTGGCTCCGGCGCCGATCAGCACGCCGGATTTGATCTTTGGGTGGCGATCCCCGCGCTCCTTGCCGGTCCCGCCCAATGTCACGTCTTGAAGCATGGACACATCGTCGCCGATCACCGCGGTGGCCCCGACGACGAGGCCTGTCGCATGGTCAAGAAAGATCCCCTTGCCGATCCGCGCCGCCGGATGAATATCGGTTTGAAAAACCTCGGACGAACGGCTCTGTAGATTCAGCGCGAAATCATGCCGGCCAACGATCCACAAAGCATGCGCCAGCCGATGCGTCTCGATAGCATGAAATCCCTTGAAATAGAGCACCGGCTCGATCACCCGCGTGCATGCCGGATCACGATCGACGACGGCCGCGATGTCGGCGCGGAACGCGTCCGAGATGGAAGGATCATTGGCGATAACATCAAAATACGTTTCTTCGATAAGCGCGCCTGGAAACGATGAATGACCAAGCCTGGCCGCGAGCCGATGAACAATCGCCGCCTCAAGGGACTTTTGGCCAAGGATCGCCGCATAAATGAATCCCGCAATATGCGGATCATTGTGAACCGCTTCCTCAGCCTCGACGCGGAGACGCGCGAACACGGCATCGGTTTTGGCTAAGCTGACGATTCTGGCTGCGGCTTGTGCGGAAATCACCTAAAGCCTCCCAACGGGCCTTGCCTTCAAGATAGACCGACTGAGCTTCCGACGCTTCAGGAGCGTGTCATTTACCATGGTCCAGCCGCGGGCGCGAGGCCGCGGTCCAAGATATAAGGCGCCTTGACGCCACAATCAGGGGCGCTGTTCAAGAAACCTAAGAACGCTGTCTTTATAGACTTTATCACCTACCGCGCGATTATGATCGCGGCCCGGAATCTCGACCGCCTGGGCGGTTCGGAACAAGGCGGAGAGCCTATGCGGATCGCCGGCAACGTCGTCCTGCGTTCCGACTGCGACCAGGACTGGCAAAGTGATTGCGCCCACTTCTTCCTCGCTTAAAACTTGACGGGCTCCGCGCATGCAGGCGGCGAGCGCCTTGAGATCGCTCTTTGTCGCCTCCGCGAAGCTACGAAAAACCCGCTGCATCGGGTTGGTAAGGTCAGCGAGCGAGGGGGCTTCCATGGCGTCGGCGATGCCAAGGGGAAGTCCGGCCTGATCGACGAGATGATGGCCGAGGCCGCCAAGGATCATCGAGCGCACGCGACCCTTGTGGGCCTTGGCGAGAAAGGCGGCGATCCGGGCACCCATGGAATAGCCCATCACATCTGCGGCCTCGATCCGCAAATGGTCGAGGAGAGAACGGGCATCCTGCGCCATTTTGGGCATTGCATAGGCAGCCGGGTCGTAAAATTTCTGGCTGCGACCATGCCCCCGGTTATCGAAGGCAATCACCCGCCGTCCGGCCTCGGTTAAGGTCTTCACCCATTGCGGAAAGACCCAATTCACCGCATGTGTCGAAGCAAACCCGTGGATCAAAAGAATCGGCTCATTTCGATCCCCGTGCGTGGGTCTTTCGTCGATATAGGCCAAGCGGACGCCGTGGTCCAAGATTTCAAACATGCCTAAGCCTTTTGCGCGGGCGGGAGAATTTGCCACCGTGAGTTTCACGCAGATGTTGGCAAATTTGGCGGAGCCGCGCTATGTTGTTGAAAATAGTTTCCAGTTGAGCCTTATTCCATGAACCGTTATGAGCGCCGGCCAATTTCTTCCGGAGAAGCCGAGGTCGAGTATCTCGATGGCGAATTCCGCATTTTGCGGGCTGGCACTTTCGTGCGCTGCGCGGTCACGGGCACGGCCATAAAGCTTGAGGATCTGCGCTATTGGAACGTCGATCTGCAGGAGCCTTATGTCAGCCCGCTGGCCAAGCTCCAGCGTTTGGGACTTAAGCCGGCGGGATGAAATTGGACGACGGCGAAACGGCGTTTCTCGCCCAGCGTTGGCTACGGCCCACTCGCCTAGCCTAGGAGTTCTGATCTGTAACTATAAGTTCCGCAACCTTCTTTGCCCCTGGGGGAAGAAGCGCCACACTATTTTTTTGCGTGTTAAATTCGATGAGGCGACCTTTATGCAATTTTCGTAAGGTTAGCAGGAAATAAGATTTGTTATTGTATTCAATCCATCGGAGAAGATCATCGCTATCCACCGGCTCAGGGCACGATGCTGTAAGCATTAAGATCTTGTCCCGAAGCGAAAGCCTATCATTAAGCACCCGCTTTACGTTTTCACCTTCCCAAACGATGGGAATCGTGCGCTCCGCCAGAGCATCCACCAACCTTTGGGCTTCCTTGACAGGCAGATTGTGAAATACGCGGACCAGTTCGGCCATGATCCAGTTGCAGGCGGACACGACAAGGGTTGCGTCCATATGGTTCGGGTCAACATCTCCGCCCGCGTGTCCCACTCCCCGATTATTTCGAACCTCGTACAGTGCCGGAAGAGTACGAGGAATTAATATTTGGAAGCTGCGCGGGACACCACTTTTACTTTCAAGTTTTCTACATGCAAATACGAAGTCACGAGGTTTGCATGGCGTTGCCGCATAAGCGCCGGTCCCGTAACCCTCTAAAATTGAAAAAACTATCTCACAAAATTTTCCTCCGCTAAGTTCTGCCGGTGACCATCTATGCTCAAAATAATTCTGCATAATAGAGCGATATTCATCTAATAAAGGGTCGCGAAGTCCGGGAGGAATTGAAGACAATGCATTAGACGGAGTCATTAGATTCCCCAAGAACCTTCAATCCTTCTGGAGTGATAAAAAAGCCATGCTTTGATTTTTCACAGTATCCTTTTGCCGTGTTCTTATTCAGACAGTCAGATGGGTTTGCAAGTCGCTTTTGATGATTTTCACTTAGCGCCTTGGCGACGCCGGAAGTGGTCAGATCCTTTGTTCCGCGATTGCGTAGCCATCCAGCCGTGGCTAAGAACCGCATTACCTGGTTCGTCTCCGCTTCCTTGGATTTGATGTACGATGCAAGCGATAACTTGAAGCTCTGTGAATCGACGAATGGGGACGCATCTGACTTAGGTGTCTCTACAGAGTCTTGGCAGCGCGCCGCGGCAGCTTCGATTACTTTCGTTAGCTGCTCACTGAGCCAATCTTGATCTCCTTCGGCCGAAAAACTCATAGCGCCAATCTTAATTTCAATTTTTCCAGGCAATTTATCTTTCTCGGTCATTTTACTGCCTCGGTACTGGTTCAATTAAAAATGTAATTAATTTTAATATCATTGCCCTACTTAACTTAACATGCGCTTCGGGCGTAGTTCCTCAAATTTGTAGAATTAGGTAAATAGATCGACCCAAAGCTAAAGAGCAAACGCAGCTGTAACTGCCACCAGCTGCGGATCACCCAATAAGGTTCAACTGATTGCGCGGTGTGTCGTGGGCGTTTCTGTAGTGACGTACTCGATCGCCCGTAGAATTCGGCCCGAGGCGCCGCCAAACGTCTCCGCGGTTTGAGCGGCGGCCCGCGCCATCGCCCGCAGCTTGGTATTATCGGACAGAAGCAGAGCCAATTGCGCTGCGAGAGAATCCGCATCCGAAATCATTGCTCCGCCCCCCACTCTATCGAGCGCGGCATAAATTTCTTCAAAATCTTCGACGTCGGGACCGTGCAGAACCGCGCAGCCAAGTTTTGCCGCCTCAACCGGGTTTCGCCCCCCGCCAAAGGCCAGGGATTTGCCGGCAAAGATCACACCCGCGATCCGGTAGAACAGACCCGCCTCGCCGCTCGTCGGAGCGATGAAGATTTCCGGCAAAGACCCACTATCGCGATCGCCAAGCCCCACGGCCAGCCCCATTTTTGCAGCGGCCTGGGTGATTTCAAAACCACGTTTGGGGCTGTGCGGAACGATCACGCTCAAGAGGTCCGGAAATTGCCGGACAAGGCGGCGATGCGCCACCAATGCAATCTCTTCCTCGCCGGGATAGACGCCATCGGCAACCCAAACCGGCCGGGTTCCAATTCGCGCCATCAGACGGGCTAACGAGGGCTGATCGGCGGGCAGCGGCACAAGATCATATTTGAGGCGGCCAACCACCTGAACCTTTTGCGCGCCGAGTTTCGCAAACCACGTCGCGTCCGTCTCCGTTTGGGTGAGGCAAACATCGAAGCGCCGCATGAGCGGACCCACAAAGGCAGAAAATTTGCGCAAAAAGGCAAACGACCCCTCGGAGAGACGCGCATCGACAAGCACGAGTGGAATTCCGCGCCGACTCGCCTCGACGATCATATTGGGAAGAAGCGCGGCTTCCGCGATCAGGATGATATCGGGTTGCCAATGGTCGAGGAACCGCGACATGAATTGCGGTGTATCAAGCGGCGCGAATTGGTGCAGAGTGGTTGGCGGAGAGCGCGAGTCCCGTAGACGGCTTGGAACGCCGCGTCCGGTCGAAATGAGCGTACCGAAGCCAAGTGTTCCCAGCTTTTCAAGAAGCGGCGTCAGGCTCTGGGCCTCCACCGCGCTTGCCGCATGCACCAAGGCAAGCCCGCCTTTCGGTCGCGGCAAGCCTGGCCAGCCTAGCCGCTCGCGGCGCCTGGCAAAGTCCTCGTGCCCAAGCTTCGCCCGCCAGTAGACGACAAGCGGTCCGATCAACCCAAAGCCTGCGCTTGCCCATCGATACATAGCGAGCAGCGGCGATGCCTTCACGGCCGGCCCTTGGGGGTCACAAGGAAAGCCCCTTCACGCGCTCCTGGTTGAATGAAGAATGGGTCATTGCGCTCACGCATTTTCCTTGGACGGATCGAGCAATCGATACAAATGCGCCACGAAATAACGCATATGGGCGTTGTCGACGGTCGCCTGCGCCTTGGCTTTCCAGGCTTGCGTCGCGGACTCATAGTCCGGAAAAATGCCAACGATGTCGATCTTCGACAAATCGCGAAATTCAGTACCGCCCAAATCCTTAAGTTCGCCACCGAAAACAAAGTGGAGAAGCTGCTTATCGTTCGTGCTCATGAGCTTCCTATCCGAAACATTCCTGCGAAGGCTCGTGAAACTGTCCCGTATCCTTGGCCTTTGTCGTCCCTTACGCCAAATTCTGCCTCAACTTTTGCCAATTATCACGGCCGGGCTCCGATCATCGCCTGGCGCGCCGCCGCGGTGACTTCGGCGTGGATTTGCGCCGGGGCTGCGGTGAGAAGGCCGTGGCGGGTATCACGGAGATTATAGACAATCGCGCATCCATCGAGGCTTGCCAACCGTCCTCCTGCTTCATGAAGAATGAGATCGGCCGCCGCAATATCCCAATCATGCGAATTCGCCGACGCGAAACCGGCGTCCAGCGCACCTGAGGCGACATTGGCGATGCGCATCGCCAAGGATGGAATTTTAGGCTGCAAATCGAACTGAAGCCCAACCTGATGAAGCCGCTCAGCTAGAAAAACCGGCGCCGCCACTTTCGCACCAGCCCCCATGGCGTCAAGTTTGGAAACCGCGATCGTTCTGCCATTGAGACGCGCGCCCTCGCCTTTGATCGCGACATAGGTTTCGCCCAGCGCCGGGGCGTGCACAATGCCGATGAGCGGACGACCGAGTTCCACCAGGGCCACCGCGACGGCCCAGCTGCGGTGCCCGGTCATGAAACCGCGCGTGCCGTCGATCGGATCGACGATGAACACCAGATCTTTCGAAAGCCGCGCCGAGCTATCCTCGGTTTCCTCGGAAAGCCAGCCCGCCTCCGGGAGGAGAGCCGCCAGATGCTGCTTTAAATATTGATCGACGAGATAATCTGCTTGAGTAACAGGCGAGCCGCCTTTTTTGTGCGAAATCCCGGCGTTGGTAGCCTCGCCCGGCCGAAAATAGGCCAGCGCCAGCTCTCCGGCGCCCCGGGTAGCTTCCACGAAGGAGGCGACAAGGCCCTCCCGATGCGAGATCGAAACCAAAGCCATTTGCCAGAAATGAGGACAGGTTCTCCCGCTTATCCTGCTGCAGTGCGGGAAACAAGCATTTCCAAGGCGTGCCCTCTTTCGCCGTTCTTGAATTCTCGACCCGACAAGCGTTGCAAAAATATCGACGAAAACTGGTTTACTCTTGATTCACCTAAGAATTTAGCGATTTGGATCCGCTCCCAACCCAAACTCGTCTTTTCATGAAGTCAGAGGTCAATCGCTCAAATGCAAACGGCACAACTCCCCTTCGGCCAAGTCTTCGCGGCACAGCTTGCCGAGGATGCGCGCGCGGATGGCGGACGGCGCATGATTCTCCTTGGACCGCGCTACGTCACGATCAAGCGGCGCCTCCAAGGAGTGAAAATGCATCTCCGTGTGCCGGTCCAGAACTATCTGGGGGTTGTTCTCTCCTGCGAAAAACGGGGCGACCGGGCGTTCTTTCGCGTGCATCTTTCGCATTGCGATCCCGAACTCTGCGTGACATTGCGCGAGTCGAGCGATCAAAGCGACAGCATCGAGGCATGGCACCATTGGGCGGCGTTCTTCACCATGCCCGCCCTTGTCGAAAGCGGCCGCCGCCGGTGGGAAGTTTTGACATTCTGCCCCCGCGCCCCCGCCGGTTCCATGCCGGCCCTTCCGCCTGTCCGGCGCCCCGGCAGGACACGGCGGCGAACGCTGCTTCGAAACAGAGGACGGTGCCGGCGATAAGCCTAGACTAATCGGGGCGGCAGTACTGATGGCCACGAATGATTCGACAGCAATGAATCAAAATGGGCCGGCAAATAAGACGGGTGCGTCTTCGTTGAAGTCACACTCCAGGTAGTTCAATTCCAAACGGCGGAAAGACTATGGACCTTGCACTTGATCCGCTGGTGGCGGCTGGCGTTTTAGGCTGCACCGCCGTCACCGACGCGGCCTATGTTCTTTTCACGGCGGCGGTCTTGGCACGGCGGCGGGTCTGGGCCGCGAACTGGAGCGCCATCTGGTATCTCCTGTCCGCCTTTGCGGTGATCAGCTATACCCACAATGCGATCTACGTGCTGTTTGCCGCCGCTGGTTCATGGCTGGGGGCCTTCGCCTCGGTGAGCTGGCTGGGGCGAAAGACTTCTTGACAGGAACGCGGGCACTGCTCAGCTTCCCCTTCCGGTGTTGCCGCAATCCCACACTTCGTCTTTCCTTCCTGGCCCGTGCGATATTGTCGCAGTTTCGACGCAATGCGGCGACGATTATGTGGGGCGCGGCAAAGTCCCCCCTTTGTTGACGCGCAACAAGCTTCAGGCAACCGGGTTAAGCAATGATCCATTCATCGCGCCGGGATCGCAGGGCGAAGGCAATTGCGGAAGTGTTGGCGATGATTGCCGGCGCTCAGCCAGAACGAATTCCATGTCCGCCGCGTACGCTCTACAAGAGCGGCCAATGGCTGAAGGAGAGCGCCACAAGATTTAGCGCAAACTTGGACGCCGATCAGGCTGCACAAATTAAAAGAGGCAATTAATACGCTGCCTCTTCTTCTCCACCTCCGTATAGCGCCCCTCCATCCAAGCGCTGAGGTGGCGAATAGGCCGCGACAAAAGCCGCGGCAAATTATTCACGTCGGTCAAACCCCATTGACTTGGCAGTCCCAACCGATGAGCGTCGGTGTCGTCGAGCGTTCAGATAGCTTCTGTACGATCAGCTCAAGTCCAAAACCTTCTGTGAGACTCATGCTGAACGCCCTCGTTTTTTTGGTGCTGACGCTCGCGATTGCGGTGGTTGTCTTTGGCCGCCTAGGCAAGCTTCTGGTATTCGACTTTCGCTTGACCGTCCTTTCCGTGGTCCTCGGACTGCTAGCATTGCTGTATGTATATTGGAAATCGCGGCCTTGAGCCGCCGCGCTTCGGCTGCCTCTTCTTTCACGGGCGATTTAGATGATCGGCATCTCCCTCGGGGCCAGCGGCGTCATTTTGATAGAATTTCAAAACCTTGCTCGGTAAAGATCTTTGTCGCCGCCTGGGACGACAAATAGGCCAGGAAATTCACCGCATCGGGGTTTTTCGACGTTTCTACAATGGCTGCCGGATAGATGATCGGGCTGTGGCTCGAGGCCGGAAAGATACCGATGAGTTTCACCTTCGGTTCCGCCTTGGCATCGGTTTTATAGACAATTCCGAATTTTGCTTCGCCGCGGGCCACAAGATTTAATGCGCTTCTGATGTTGTCGGCCTGAGCGAGCTTGGGTTCCACGCTCTCGAAAACCCCCAGCTTCTCTAAGGCTTCCTTGGCATAAATGCCGCCCGGACAGGAAGCGATGGTGCAAACCGCTATTTTGCCATCGCCGGTCGCGCCGGCAAGATCGAAACCTTGCGCAATTTTGAGGGTGCTGTTGGCGTCGGCAGGTTCGATCAGAACCAGCTGATTGCCTAGAAGATTGCGGCGCGTCGCTTTTCGGATGAGCTTATTTTTTTCCAGATAGTCCATCCACTGGAGATCGGCTGAAATGAAGATATCGGCCGGCGCACCTTGCTCGATTTGTTTTGCGAGCACGGCAGAGGAGGCATAAGCGATCGACACCGTCTTGCCGCTGTCGGCTTTCCAAGCGGCGGCGGCCGAATCCAGCGCTGTTTTCATACTGGCGGCTGCGAAAATCATGGGGCCCGCCGCATTGGACGACGCGCCTTGAGGCTTGGCGGCTTCCACGGCAACACCGGCCCGCGGAGCGGCTATTGCCGCAATTGCCAAACCGAACAGCAGAGCAACCATTCCGCGGCGCGTGGCCGCCCTCATCCATCTCGCCTTGTGCATTTAAGAACTTCCCGTGTTTGGTCTTTATGAAGTCGAAATCCGTTAGGCAAAGCCACCAAAACAAGGAGGAACGAGCGGCCGCCGTGTTGGAAATGTCGTCGCCTCAAAATTTTCGAGGACCAATCTAATAGTACGTCATATATTTAATTCATACAACCGAAAGCAGTTGAATTTCGTGAAAATCTGCCAGTCTTTCCGGCCGCTGACCTCTCAGGATTTTAAGGTGATGTGAACCGGTTTTGGGCGCCGGCCTGAAGAAGACGATCTGGTCATTGGCTTGGATCACGATGATTTTGGATTGACTCAATCCAAAATCATGAACGTGAATCGATTCCAAAAGTTTAGAGCGGGATGCTGTCGGAAAACCGGTTTTCGCTTTTCCTCATGCCGCTCTAAAAGCCACCAGACCAGAGTTTTGGAAACGTGCTGGTGGCAACGCGTTTCAAGCGGGCCACCATGAACTCTCAACTACAACAATCCCGCAGCGGAAAGACTGTGGACGCGGAATGGTCTTTCGCGACGGCGCCAGGATGCCCTAGGGAAAATACGTCTGTTGGGCTCACTCGCTCCTGGAGGATTTCGTTCCCAGCAAAGCATTTTTATTGCCGATCGCAGATCCGCCTGGAGCGCTTCCCGATCAGATGGAATCATCTGATCGAAAAGGAAACGCTCAAGTTCAACGAGTTGGAGCATGTTCTAATCGAAAAAGTCGGTCAACTTTTTCGGAACATGCTCTAGAACCCCGTTTGCGTTATCTCCGGCACCACCAGTCCCTTGGTGGTCACGACAACCCACCTGTCACCATGCCGTTCAATGGCAAGGATCCGCACGGCGTCAGGTAGCATGCTGCCCCGCCTTACAACGTGAAGGCCTCGAGTACCTTGCAGGAGCGCCGCACCCTTGTGGACAAATCGTACGACATATTTTCCTGCGGCCCCCCGCGACTTTCCACGGCCGTCCTCAACTGTAGGTACAGCCCGCGCCCCGCCGAGGCCGCCGCGATGAATTGAACCCGTCACGCATTCAGCGAGGCGGCAATTCTCCGTGGCGGCGATCGCTCTAGGATGGGGCCTGTTATGCGCCTTCTGTCCAAAACTTTCCGGATTGACGCGTTCATCAAGCTTCAACGGATGCTGGACCTGGCTGATCATAAGACCTGCGAAAACAGCCGAGCCGACGGCGGCGCCAACGCCAATGGCAGCCAATGCTCGATCGGCCACGACCGCAAGCACCTTTCCTGGATAAATGTTCAAGCCGTCGAATAGAAGCCTCACCTTAGGCCATCCTTTTCTCGTCCTGATGAGGCATGATGCGGTAAAGCGCTCTTGCAGCGCCTCTTTCCTGCTTCTGCCGATGATACAACGGACCGTCGGCATCGCAGCGCATTGCCAATTCCGAGCCCTTGCTCCCATGCGCGAGAGCCCTAGGCAATGAACTCTTGCGCGTCTTCAAGCGATGGGAAATGGCGGCGGCCAAGCATCGTCTCTATTTCGACGCTGCCATCCATGAAAAGCACGTAAGCCCGGTCCTTCAGCCAGCCCCGTTCAACAATTTTTCTTTGCTGCGAACCGGACGGACCAGGGTTCGCGCGGGAAGGCGCGTTCGCGCGCTCAAGCACCGAAGCGAAGAACCTCTGCAACGCCCCAAAACCCGTCTGCAATGCGCCGAGAATTGCTATCCCAAATCCGCTGAGAATGGTGCACATGGCGATGCTTGGAACATTGACAAATGCACCGCTCGATCTGCCGGTGATACTTAACAGAAGTTCGCTTATCTGGGGTGCCGAGAATAAGAGCGCCCATCCCATCGCCACGATCATAAAGCCGGACCAGGTCAATCTGTCAAAAGTCATCGAAAGCTCCATTGTTGGATTTAATTGCTAGAAAACCTTTTTCATCTCCAAACTCCGGCTTCACTCCCTGCGAGGCATCCGAAATTGCCGTAACCATCCCCTCGCTCCAGCGCTTGACCCTTGAGCACTTGCGCGCCTTACTTTGAGATTTCGCGCTTGGCTACATAGGTGAACTCTTCAACCAACAGGTCCTTGACGACCTCTCCGCCGAGACGCTGATTGATTTTTTTCACAAGTGACTTTGTCAGGCCTTGAAGATCGTATTTCTCGAGATGATTGAAGTTCAAATCTGTGGAATAGAGCGTGCGAAACGCCTCGTCGGTTATGAAACTGTCCGGAGGCACGGACAACGCCCGCAGGGCGCTAGGATCGGCAAGATAGGTAAATTGCGCGACGATATATCCCTCCAGAGTTCCATTCGCGATTATTGGGACATTAATTGGAACCATTTTTTTATGCTCGAGATCCGTGGTTACTTTGTTGGGCGTCACCGGTTCGCCGTTCGTTGTTTTCAACATCACGGTCACATAGCTCGACGCCAGGGTCACAAGCATGATCCATAGGCACCCGCCTATTAACCGCTTCATCGCGTCTTTCCGTGCGCGCCAAGTTCTGCCGTATAAGTTCCGTCGGATTCATGCTCTTGGATCGCCCGAGCAATGATCGTCGCGACCGCTGCGCTGGCCGACATATGCATCTGGAGAACCCTGAGATTCTTCTGTAACTTCAGACGCAAGTCTCCCAATCGCGTCTTCGCGTCAAAGCCCAGGGCTGCGAGATCGAGCCCCCGCATTGCAGCCATTGTCCGGCTGAGTTCGAGCAATCCTTGGCTTTTCTTATGATTGAATTCCGTGAGCGCGATCGACTGATGCTGCCCCAGCAATTCGGTTTCAAGCTCGAGGATCCGCTCAAGCCGCTCAACTGTATCGACGAATGAAGCGAAGACCGCCGATGCCTCAGCAACCCGTTCGTTCCCACCTGGACATTGAACGGCCGACAGAAGAAATGCGCGACTCTCGACTCTAACGGAATCGGGCGTTTGGCTTTCAAGTCGAGGCGTAGCCTTGTCGAACATCAAAATTCACAATCGATGTTTGATTGCGTTTTGACTTCGCTCGGTGTCGAATCTGACAGGGGTGCTCCCGAGATTGATGTTTTTCCCAATTTGCGTCGCCAATTGATCGGCCAACATGGACCTCCAAATATCGCCCGCGGTGCCCTCACCGAATGACTCCTTTGGAAGCATGCTTTCCAAGAGGTTCTTCAACACAAGCTGTTCCAAGCCCTTATAGGCTTTTGTCCGAGCATCGACCTGAGGCAGCACCGCGCCGGGCTTGGCGCCACCTGATTCCAATGCCTTTGTCAAAGCGGCGCGACCGGCATCCGCGTTGCTGAGCACCCTATCAAATTCCCCTTGGAAGGATGGACTGGCAGCTGCGGCGCGCAAGAGCCTTTCCGCCGCGGCCTGCGAATTCACAGGGTCGGCCGCCCTTGCCACGTCAAGCACAATGTCTGAAACCGGGTTGATCGACACCAGCTCATCTCCGACGTTCAGGTTTCACGCCTGTCAGTTTGGCTCGCCGAGCTTGCGGGAAGCTGATGATCCATGCCTCAAAGCCGCTTCGATGGCCTCGGTCAGCCGATTTGCCTCCGCCGTCTTTCGAGCTGCATGTTCGCAAGCGGCAACAATGCGCTCGGCGCAACGCAGGCGCCCTCGTTCTTCTCGAAACTGGACCCTTTGCGTTTCTATCTTGCTAGCAATTGCTGACTTCGCCTCGGCCAACGCCTGCAACCGGCACATCATGGCAGCCGCAAAGAGCCCCGTAAAAGCGGACTCTCCATCCATGAAGCGGATCAAGTCCCGATGCCGATCCCCCACAGCCGCCGCTTGCGCTTCGAGATCGACCAGATTCCACGCGGCAAGCCGGTCGAGTTGAAACTGTACAGCCAAGATGCGGCGCGCCGTCCGAAGCCTCTCATTCATCGGCTTCGCCTTGTGGAACCTCGCAGACAGGCTGGGCACGCGCTCGCACTCCGCCACGTTCAAAGCCACCGTCCCCGTATGAGCGACAGAGCATCTTCCTACCCCGTGAGAAGCCAGGTCGCGAAGGCGGCGTTGAAAATTTGCAAAAATGGTTTGCAGATGACGTAAAATAGCATCATTCCACCCGCGATCACGGCCGGCACCGTAATAAAGTAGAGCGGGATCTGCGGGACCAATTTAGCGGCAACGCCGACTGCCAAATTGATGATCAAGGCGTAGACGATGAACGGACTGCTGATCCGCAATGAGATCAAAAATGTTTTCGCGAGGCAATCGCTGACCTGCACCAGTTCGAACCGAGGGTTGAAAAGGCCTGTTACCGGAATCGCCGTATAGGATTCGCAAAGGCCGCGCAAAACTTCCCAATGCAGATTGGTCACGAATAGCAATGTCGTCGCGGTGATCATGATCAGGGATGTGATCGCCGGCAATGGCTCACTCTCTTCAATGGGGACGGCCAGAGCACTTGCCAGTCCAATCGACATCGCGATGACCCCCGCGAGGGTTTCGAGGGCACCGAAAAATATCCGCCCAAGAAAGCCGATAAACACGCCGATCAGTGTTTCCGACGCGATCAGCGTGGTGAGCGACAGGGGATCCAAACCCGACAGGCGTTTGCCGACCTCGAGAGAAAGCAACGGCGCTAAAGCGAGGGTGACGGAAAAGGCAACGAACAGGCGGACGTGGACGGGAATGCGCTGGCTGGAAAACCCCGGCATCAACATCAGGCAACCGCCGATCCGGCAAAACAAGATGAATACCGTCAAGACCAGATCCGGTCCGATTTCTTTCAAGAGATCGTGCCCAATGATTTGACCTCGATGCCCCTGGCGATTTCAAGATGCGACAAGACGGGCAAGGTCGCAAACAAACGCTCGATCACCAACCGCACATAAGGCCGTGCCTCGGGGGTCGCAACAAGTACGAAATGATGCCCTTGATCCATTCGTTCACGAATCGCGGCGGAGGCTTCTTTCCCGAAGCTCTCGATCTGACCGTGATCGAGATCAAACTCGATGATGTCCCCTTTCCCATCACGCTTCAGACTATTGTGGAAAATCAAATCCCACCGATTGCCGAGACGAAGGATCTTGAGGACCTCACCATCCATGAGGTCGCCGCAGATTTGTTGAGCCATCCGCATCCGGACATGTTCCGTCACCTGTTCCGCCCGCCTGGCATGCGGCGCTATCTCCGCAATCGCCTCCAGGATGAGATGCAAATTGCGGATCGACACCCGCTCCGCAAGCAATAATTTCAACACGGCCTGCAGACCCGAATAGGATATTTGCGCCGGACAGATATCGTCGATCAAACGCTTATATTCGGGACCCAAGCGGTCGAATAGTGCGCGCATATCTTTGTAGGATAGGAGTTGGGCCAGATTGTTGCGAATGACCTCACTTAAATGGGTGAGCAGCACCGACATGTTATCGATCGGATGAAACCCCTCCCGCTTCAGCTGATTTGCGAAGGCTTCGGCGTACCACGCCGCTTTCATGCCGAATGCCGGCTCGTGAACTTCGTCACCCGGCAAATCCGGCTTCCGACCATCGCCGATAATTACAAGAGAATCTCCGATTCGGAGCTCATGCGCACTGACAATCGTGCCGTGGATTTTTATCTGATAAGATTTTGCGGGAATCGAAAGACTGTCCGACAATTTAATGTCGGGCACCACGAAGCCATATTGCTTGGCGAATTTACGCCGCATTTTGGTAACTCGGACCGAAAGTTCACTGCGTGAAGCCAGTAATTTGGTCGCGAGCTGCTTGCCCATGCAAAGCTCGATCTCCGCTCCCTTCATCGATTCCTTGACCGACTCGCGCGCCTCCCGTTGCGCTTGGACTTCGGCTTCCGCGGCTATGAGTCCTTGTCTCTCCCGTTCCTTCGCAAGTTGCCGCGGCACGGCATATCCGAGAAATGCCATGATACCGCCAAGGAACACGAACGGAAACATCGGCAGTCCGGGCACGATCGCCAAAATGAACATGAGAAGGGCGGCCACGGACAGAGCCCGCGGATATTTGACCAGTTGGTTGAGTACCGCCTCCTCGGTTGCTCCTCTCGTTCCACCTTTTGAGACCAGCAGCGCAGCGGACAGCGAGACAATCAACGCCGGGATCTGCGATACGAGGCCATCTCCAACCGACAGCTTGGTGAACACATCCGCCGCTTGCGCCAGAGGCATATTGTGGCGGGTTGCCCCAATCACAATTCCCCCAAAAATATTGACCGCCAGGATGATGAGCCCCGCGATAGCGTCTCCCCGAACGAACTTCGATGCCCCATCCATCGAACCGAAAAAGGCACTTTCCTCCTCGAGTTCGCGGCGCCTGCGTTGCGCTTCCTTATCGTCGATCAACCCGGCGGAAAGATCGGCGTCTATCGCCATTTGTTTGCCTGGAATCGCATCGAGCGTAAATCTCGCACCGACCTCGGCGATGCGGGTGGCGCCTTTTGTGATCACAACAAAGTTTACCGTGATCAGGATCGCAAAGACGATGAGACCGATGACAAAGTCGCCGCTCATGACAAGCTTGGAAAAGCCGCCGATGATATAGCCGGCCGCCGTCAATCCCTCTGACCCGTTGGACAGAATCAATCTTGTCGTCGCTATGTTCAGGGCCAAGCGCAATAAGGTCGCAACGAGAAGAATGGTCGGGAAGGCAGAAAAATCCAACGGGCGCTGAATCCACAGCGCAACCATCAGAATGAGGACCGAAAATGCAATCGAAAAGGCGAGGCCGAGGTCGATCAAGAAAGCCGGAATCGGCAAAAAGAAGATCGAGAGTATCGCTATGATGCCGGCGGCAAATCCAATGTCCCGAGAGCTCCTGCGTTCGCCTTCGGCAAGGCCCGGCAACAGGGTGGCAGCCATTCAGTGTCCCTCGCGTGTCACAAGCCCAGCCAGTCTGACCGCTTTAGCTTGCGCGACCATAACGAGGCAGATCGAGGCAGGAAGTGAATGGCAAAGGAGCGGCGCAAATATATAGGCTGCCACGTCACGGCGACGCGACGCTTATATATTGATTCCCCTAATAGCCGTTCTGGATCCGCGAATAGACCCGCTCCGTGAAGGCATAAATTTGGCCGCCGATGAAAGGCGCTCCAATCATCAAGGCGAGAAGGATGATGACAATCTTCGGTACGAATGTCAGCGTCATTTCTTGGACCTGAGTCAAAGCCTGCAGCAGAGCGATTACGAGACCAACAATCATCGCGGAGGCGACCGCCGGACCGGAGCCGATGATGATCGTCCAAATTGCCGCGCGCAAAAGCTCCAGGGCATCAGCTTCATTCATGACGAGCTGACTGTCACGCCGGCACCGAGCGTGATATGCCGTCCGTCGCTCAATGTCGCAACGGCCCCGCCCCCCGAGGCAATTTCAACGGAGACCACTGTCCCGCTGATCGTTCCGTCTGAAGAGATCAACGTCTTGCCGATCACGGTGCTCGCCTGTGCCGAGAGAAGCGCCTCGAGCGTCGCATTGGTTTGCACCTGCTGCCCGACGGACGAAAATGAGGCAAGCTGACTCATATATTGGGTTGGATCGGTTGGACTGGTCGGATCCTGATTGCGTAGCTCCGCAACGAGAAGCTTCAGGAACTGGTTATAATCGACGGTTGGGGCGGCCGGAGACGAGCTCGTAGCCCCATTCCCGGATGGAACACTTGTTGATGTTGCGACACCGCTGATGGCCATGAAGATGCTTCTCCGCCGTTCGTTCAAGCTGCCTGTGTGGGTGAAGCCGTTCGAGCGCCCGCCAATATTTCCGCTTCGACGGGAAACAAGGCGCGCGTTGCCTTCAAGGCTTCAAAGATACGATTGGTTTCAACCAGGGTTTTTAGGCAATGCAAACCGGTGACTAGCGCTTCGTTTTCGGACACTTCGATGGTTGAGCGAATAGATTTTTCAAACATGTCTCGCGCGGCGGCTGAGTCTGTCGGGCTCATCAACATGATCTGAATAATAAAATAGAGTTGGCGCAGCGGCGTCGCCGCCTCCTCCACCTTCATGACATGAGCTTCCAGAAGAAAGGTCGCGTCATTGAGAAGTTCGAGCGAGACCTTTCGATCGCAGCGCAGGACGGCCCCGTTAATATAGATCTTCTCTCCGGCACGAAGCGATATATGCATCTGATCTGCTCACTCCAATCCATCGCGGATCATTGTACAAATCTCGATCAAGCCACGGAAATTTTGCGAATGTCCGGAGCTGATTTGAGTGGCTTCCTTAACAATCCAAAGCCCTACCGAAACGAGATCTGCCCGCAGTACATCGGGCAAGTCATTTTCCGGGTCGACCAGATCCTCGATAAAAACATTCCACAGTTTGGTGAGAAATCCGAGGGCCTCAATTGCCACCGGCGCTTGCCCACCGGCAGCCTCGGCTTTTCTTAAGAGCTCAATCGCATGGTCCAAGGCGAGACGTTCGCGGTCACGGGAACCCTTAAGATTCTCAGCAAGATGTTCAGCGTAAGAAAATTGATACATCTGACCTACCGCAGTGCGGACATTCTCAAAGCACAACTCAAAGATATTTTGCCAGACTCAGCTGGTGAAGCTGCGAGGTTAATGAATAGGAGCTCTCGATTTGGGTTTGAAGATCGGTCACCCGGGTCGCAACTTCATAGCTGTTGACGCTTTCCAGATTGCCGATCTGGGCTGCCAGAATGTTCATCTGCAGGTTCATTTGAGTATTGGCATTCTCAACGCTCGCCTGCACAACACCCATGCTCGCCTGCAGGTCGACGAGCTTGGAAATTGCTGAACTCAAAACAGTCTGGGCGGTGTTCGCCACGGCTTGATAAGCCGCCGGGTTGAGATTTTGGATTCCAAGATCGGCGATCATCGTATAGGCTTGGGCAAGCTGTTGAAAAGCTGTGTCGTTGGCGCTGATTGATGTCGGGACCGTTCGCACTTCGGAAATTCTATTGGTCAGGGTTTGGTTGGTCGCCGAAGACCAATTGGCTGGCCAGTTGGCGCCCTGGAACAAGGGCGCAAACTGATTATCAAGAAAATTCTGCATATTGGGGCCGGTGATGGCCGAGATTCCGCTGTTCGACTGCGACATTCCGAAGGTCGCTAAAAAACTTGTGTCGACCGCTAGTTTATTGGCCGCCGATGGCCCGAAATAATCGGCGATCGGTTGCGTTCCGGTATTTGTTCCCGCGAAGATATAATTGCCGTCGAGGGTTGAATTCATACTCGCGATCAAGGCCTTGAGGTCGCTCCGTCCCGCCGACTGGATCGTGTTGGCGTTTGAGGTGGATCCATTGGCCTGGAGAAGAGCATCCAGCAAATCCTGTGCGGAAGCTTGCAAGCCGCTCAAGATGTTTTGCGTTGTGCTCAGACGTATGGACACAATCTGGTTGGTTTCGGTGAGCGTCTTGAGCATCGAGTTCTCGGCTTGCAGCGAGACCGTCATGCCTGTGCGATCGCCGAGCGTAAGTCCAATATCCGCATGGTTGCCGGTGGCGGTTTCCGTCACGCTGGCGGCGAGTTCGGTTTGCATCCGCAAGACGGATTGGCGCAGCGATGAAGAGATCGTTTGGGTGGAAATGTAGGAGGTCATGCCGGAAGGCTTCCCAGATCAGCTAAAAGCGTGGCGAACATGCCGTCAATCGTCGTGATCAATTTCGCGGTGGCCGCGTATGCCCGCTCGAGATCGAGCATTTTTGCCATTTCATCATCCAAATTAACGCCGGTTTCGTTGGACAAGGCGGATGTTGCGGCACTGAGCATTGCGCCTTGATACGTGCTTTGCGCCGAAACATGAGACCTCTGGCCCTCCAGCCAGCTGACCGAAGCGGATGCGTAAGTACCCAGGCTCGAGGTCGTGGTGATGGCGCCGGCCGGACTGAATGATTGCGGCGCGGCAAGATTTCCAAGCAGTTGGGAAAGCCGGCTTGTGTAACTCGCATCGCCGCTTGTGTTGTAGGTGTAGGCGGGATTTGTCGGAACCGAAATGCCGCCATCGCGGAGGAGAAGGGAATTGCCCCCCTGGGCCGGATCGACATTGGGATTGGCAATGATTTGCCCGGCAAGCCCGGTCGCGCTGACCGGAACCGAAGTAGCGCCCGCAATCGTGAACATGCCCGGCAAATCGGGACCGCTCCCGATTTGGTCGCTTTCCGCAAAGACGTTGATCAAGGTGGCCGCGATGCCATCCAATTGCACCTGGTAGGTGACAGCTATACTATCGCGCAACGTCGCTAGACCCGCGATTTTGCCGGACGCCACAGCCATGGTCGCCGAGGAACCCGTGACGGGCACGCCATCGACATAGACCGCATGGCCAACCGTCGCCGCCGAATAGGTGTTTGTGGCAGAAAAAGCCACGCTTCTTGCCGCGCCGCCTTGGAACAAGGTGACACCGCTGTCCGTATAGATGGACATGTCGTTGTTGGCGCCGCTCGTTGTCGTAATGCCTATCTCATTAGAAAGCTGCTTAAGAATATTGTCGCGCGTATCCTGTGCGTCGGTCACATCGACGCCGGTTGCGGTTCCATTGACGATCTGCAAGTTTACGCTCTGGAATTGGGCCAGCAGGGAGTTGATCGTTCGAACCGAGGAGGACATGCCGGCATCGGCGTCCTCTCGCACACCTTGAACCGTCGCCGAAGCGCTGTTCAATTTATCCGCCAAGGCACCGGCAGCGAATACGGCGGTGCTCGCGAGCGTCGAATTGCTCGGTGAGGCTTCGTAGGCTTGAAGCGCATTTGTGAAATTGCTCAACAAGGCAGCCGGTGAACTTGCGCTCGACGTTGTCCCATCGATACTGCTTGAAACGTCGCCGATCGTCTGGTTCAGCGCGTTCAGACCGGCAGTCAGTGCGTCTTGCGTTGCATTGGAAGATGTCGCGCTCAACATATTTGCGAAAACGGCCAGGTTTGACGCCCGTGCAACGGAGACGAGCTGCGAGCTCCCTGGCGTGGTGGTGACGTTTGCGATCTTACGCGTATAGATCGTCGTGGTGCTCGCCCCGGCGATGTTGCGGGACAAGGTGGCGGCTTCCGCCGTCACCGTGTTTAATCCCGACTGTGCAATACGCGCGGCGCTTGAGAGGCTCATGATGCACGACCCTTGAGGTCACGGATGGATAATTTTATTTCAGCATATTGTTGAGTTGGCTTAGGAGTTCCGAGCCCGTCTGGAAGACCTTGGTATTGGCTTCGTAGCCGCGTTGGGCGACGATCATGTCTGTCAGTTGAGTCGCCAAATCCACCGTCGAAGATTCGAGCCGGAAGGATTTGACGTCTCCCAAACCGCCGGTCCCCGCAGTCCCGATCGTCAGGCTTCCCGATGCTGAATTCACCTGAAAGGCATCGCCGGGCAAATTCGTAAGATTGTCCGGGCTGATGACATTGCCGAGGGCAATCTTGTAGGCCGGGACCTCCTTCCCGTTGGCGTAGACGTAGGACAGCGTACCATCCTGCGATATGCTTACACTTTGCACCTGGCTTGGAGCATTGCCATCCATAGTCGCCGTGGTGACCGTGAAGGCCGACGCCAATTGCGTCATGCTGGAAATATCCAGCGATGCGGTCGTGCCGCCAGGGATCGCCAGAGAAAGAGCCGGCGGCGAGGGGGGAGCAAGCTGGCCGGTCGTGGGATCGAAGGTGAGCGTCTGCGAAGTCAAGGGCACCGCCGGGGCACTACTGTCATAGACCTCGACCTGCCATGTGTTGGTTCCGGTTTTGGAAAAATACGTATCCAAGGTGACCGCATTGCCAAGATAATCATAAGCAACGATCGAGGACTTCTCGGTATAATTGCTGGTTGAAGGCGCTCCAACCACAGCCGTGGAGTTTGAATTGACGTTGGCGGTGAAGGTTCCGGCCGTCGAGGGTGTCGCGATCAGCGCCGCCGCATTGACCGTAATCGGCTGCAATCCGGCCAAACTATTGGTAACGCCCCCGGCCCCCGGAGCCAAACTATAGCCCATGAGCGTGTACCCGGCCGTGTTGACGAGATTTCCGGATGAGTCCTTGGTAAAGGAACCGGCACGGGTAAGATAGATTGCCCCGTTCGCATTGCTGACGAGAAAAAAACCATTGCCTTGAATGGCAAGGTCGGTCGCCGATGTCGTGCTGGCGAGGCTTCCCTGTTCCGAGATATTGTAGCGGACCAAGGTGCTGACTCCCCCGGCATTATAGTCACCCGAGGTGCCGATCGAATCGACGATGTCCTGGAAATGAGTCGAAGCCTGCTTATAGCCGGTGGTGCTCGAATTCGAGATATTTTCTGAAACGGTTGAAAGATGGCTTGCCTGTGCGGCCATTCCAGACACACTCGCAGTCATCGCGCTAAAGAGGCCCATGGGATTCTCCGGGTTGGCAAGCCGGAGTAAACCGAACAAAGCTTGCTCGGGCCTTACTTTCGTTTCGCGAATTGGCGAGAAGCAGCCGATGGCAACGCGGCTGGCGTCAGGATTCAACGCGTCCCAACGCTGCCGCCTGGTTCAGCATCCGTCTGCAGCAGGATCTGCGAGCGTGAGCGGTCTCGACCGGCATAGCCTCAGGGTGCGCCGGGATCGAATTGGCATTGCGCGCCGCCGCCGGCATTTTGCTGGATTTCACCTGGATCGATGGCGCAGCTCAGGTGCGAGAGGCTTTCGTAGATCGTTCCCGCCGCTCCGTCGGGCGGTACGCCGATTTCGACCAGGGTGGCATAGAGTTCGTGGGCTTTGCGTCCCTTGAGGGTCACCGTTTTGCCGGCAAATTTCAAATCGCAGGAACGCCTGGTGATCGCGACATTGCTTTCGCTGCAAACGACCGAATCCGCGTCCACGGCAATTGTTTTGCCTTTGGCATATTTGAAATCGAGCTTGCCCTCTAAGAGATCACCCATGATCTTTTTCTCATGACGGCTCAAAAGCGGGGAGTATTCTGCAACCAGCGAAGCGAAGGCCAAAGGACCATTGCCGGAAACCGCCTGTTTGGCGGACGCGCCGACGGCGAAGGCGAGTTGGCTTGCCAAAAGCGACGAAATCAGAAGATAGGTTTTCTGCGTCATGGTCGCCTCCCAAAATTCATTGAAGATAAGGTTTCGTCCAATTAAACTAAAATAGAACAATGTGAGTATTATCGACATAACATAAACAGAAAGTCGTTGCCGATTTGTATTTTCTGCCTGCGTCCCTTGGTTCAATTCTTGAAAGTCGCGAGCAACAAGCCGGCTTTGACCATGGCCGTGTTAAACCGCAACCGCGACGCCGCACCGCCGAGGGTTAAAACCCTCCGCGGGGGCGATGCCAACGGAGCCTAACTCTTGCTCCGAGTCTCCTTGGGTTGCTGGACCGAGCGGGTCACCTCTTCGACGGCTGCGGCGAGCAGTTCCTCCATCTTCCGGCGGATCTGATGGTCCGATTGCTGGACCCCGGCCTTGTCGAAATCGGCGCGAACCGTTCTAAAGATCGCTTCATCGCCATCGGCTTTGATGTCAGCGGCAACCAGCGCGCCGGCATAGTCCTCTGCCGCGGGTCCGGACTTCCCAAGTTTTTCGGCGGCCCACAGGCCCAGATATTTGTCGCGGCGTGCTTTTGCCTTGAATTTCAGTTCTTCGTCATGGGCGAGTTTCGCCTCGAAGGCGTGCTCGCGCTCGTCGAAAGTGGTCATACTCACTCCCCATTGGAGTTGTTGCGGTCCCGCCCTCAAGCGGAGCGGCGCATAATAGCGATGTTTCCTGAAAGCGCCATGCTGGGGCAAGGCAACGTTGAAGCTCAATTTCCTTACTATATTCGGCTACGAATCTCTGCTACAGACAGGCGCCCGTCATGAGGAGGACCGATCTCTAGGAATTCCGGTGTGTTAGCTTGGCATTGTATGAAAATCCGCTTTCGGATAGGTTGGGTTCGGCCGGCTTGCTCCGCAATGGGAAAGAGCTGGGACCCACCTCGATACCGCGGCGACAAATAAGCGCATAGCCTACGCCTTCCATCCCCGCGACACGCAGCCCAGAGGCGTTCCGGATGCAGGACCTAGGACGTTCAAAGGAGCCACGGCCACCCATGGATCATCTCAAGCCACGGTTAATCCCAATGAATCGCCGCCGGCGCATTTACGAAGGCAAGGCAAAAGTCCTCTATGAAGGACCGGAGCCGGGTACGCTCATCCAGCATTTCAAGGACGATGCAACCGCTTTTAATGCCAAGAAACACGAGGTGATTGACGGAAAGGGCGTTCTCAACAACCGGATATCGGAGTTCGTTTTCCAAAATCTCAACGACATCGGGGTCCCGACCCATTTCATCCGACGCCTCAACATGCGGGAACAGCTGATTCGGGAAGTGGAAATCGTGCCGCTCGAGGTGGTTGTCCGCAATGTCGCGGCCGGCTCGCTCTCGACGCGCTTGGGGATCGAGGAGGGTACCCAGCTGCCCCGCTCGATCATCGAGTTCTATTATAAGAACGACGAACTGAACGACCCGATGGTGTCGGAGGAACACATCACGGCCTTCGGGTGGGCCAGCCCGCAGGAAATCGACGACATCATGTCGCTTGCGATTCGCGTCAATGATTTTCTGTCCGGCCTGTTCCTCGGCGTCGGCATTCGGCTCGTCGACTTCAAGATGGAGTGCGGCAGACTTTGGGAAGGCGACATGATGCGGATCATCGTGGCCGACGAAATCTCCCCCGATTCGTGCCGTCTCTGGGATATCAAATCGAATGACAAGCTCGACAAGGACCGCTTTCGCCGCGATCTCGGCGGGCTGGTCGAAGCGTATACGGAGGTCGCACGCCGGCTCGGCATTCTGCAGGAAAACGAGCAGCCGCGCGCCAGCGGGCCAAAACTCGTTCAGTAGGAACGATTGGCTCTAAGGAGCCGACAACAAAGCTTTCGCTAGGCTGGCCCTTGCGAAAGCCTCTCCCGCCGCCCCCTCGGTTTTCTTCGGATGAGCACTGGCCCGAGCGAAAGGTTAGGATTGCGCCTCGCCGCAAATCGACCTATGCGGGGCCTGTCGCCCGCCTGTTGCGGGCTTCAAGTTTTTGAAGACTTTCCTGCCGCCATCCTCCAAGGGGAGTGAAGATGAAAGCCCGGGTCGTTGTCACGCTCAAGAACGGGATTCTCGATCCGCAAGGCAAGGCAATTGAAGGCGCGCTGAAATCCCTCGACATCCAGGGAATTGATTCGATACGCCAGGGCAAGATTTTCGAGGTCGAACTCGCAACGAACGATCAAGCCACGGCTCGGGACCTCCTGCGCGGAGCTTGCGAGAAATTGTTGGCAAATCAGGTGGTGGAAAATTTCGAGGTCGAAATCCTCTAGGCCTTTGCGACACTAGCCAGCCGCACTCGGTTTCTCTCAGCGAGGAAATCATCGTCGACACATGAAAGCCGCCATCATTCTATTTCCCGGTTCGAACCGTGAGGGCGACGCCGCCCACGCCCTCGAAACGATCGGGAGAACCAAGCCTTCCGTCGTCTGGCATGGCGAACATGCGCTGCCCGCCGGCACCGATCTCGTGGTGCTGCCCGGCGGCTTCTCCTACGGCGATTATCTCCGTTGCGGCGCCATTGCCGCCCGGGCGCCGGTCATGGACGCCGTGCGTGCCCATGCCGCCCGCGGCGGGCTCGTTCTCGGTATCTGCAACGGCTTTCAGATCCTGGTGGAAGCCGGCTTGCTGCCCGGCGTGCTGATGCGCAACGCCAATCTGCATTTCGTCTGCCGAATGCAGCATTTGACCGTCGAGCGAACCGATACGCCTTTTGCTTCCCACTATACAAAAGGGCAAGTCGTCAAAGTGGCGATCGCCCATGGCGAGGGCAATTACACCGCCGACGCGGCGACGATCGCGCGGATCGAAGGCGAAAACCGGGTCGCTTTCCGCTATTGCGACGCGCAAGGCCGCAGGGGCACGGACGCCAATCCGAACGGCTCGGTCAACGATATTGCCGGGATCTATTCAGAAAATCTCAATGTCCTGGGCTTGATGCCGCATCCTGAAAATCTCATCGATCCGTTGGTTGGCGGAACCGACGGATCGGGCTTGTTTGAGAGCTTGGCGGTGGCTCGATCGGTCAACGTCTGTTCCTAATCGGTGCACGAGTGGTTACGCTTGTTAACACTTACGCTTGTTAAAATGTGGCGGAACCAATCGTGCGAGGAAATTTTCAGGTCGGACGATGGTTTTGGGCTTTTATCAAAAGGTTTTTCCTATTCAGCTTGGCCGCAATCGGGGCCTCGAGAGCATACTCGTGGTTCTTTGGTTACGACGATGAGGTTAAGGTTTGGATGCAACAAAACCGACCTTTGATGTTTACGCTATTGATCGTTTCTGCGGTCGTGTATGCTGTTTATGATCTTTTGCAGGAGCAGGATCGATGATGCCGCCGCCTGTGTTGTTAGCTTGTATGATTCTCTTAGGTTGGCCTTCATTGAAATTGATTGCCACACTGTTGAGTTTGCCCAAATGGAGGCGCTTGAGGGATCTTCAGAGAGAACTGAAGGCGGATGTTCGCTACGCTGAACCAGAGTACAAAATTATTGAATTACAAACAAAGGAAGCAAAGGGCGAGCCTTTGCAAGTCCTCTTGCCTGTTCTCACGCTTGTTGGGGGGGTAGGTTTCTCTTTGGTTGAATTCTACAGAATCAAACCATCTAACTTACCAGAGTTGGATCCAAATATGGAAATAGAAGACCTTAGGCAGCAAATTGATGAACTTCGGTACAGACTTGCGGACATTGACTTACCGGATACTCTTCCGCGTAGTTCCGCCCTTTGGAAAGATAGCCGTTTCGTAGACCTACAGCAGCTGGCGTTTGAACTGGCGATGCTGCGATATCCAGTCGCCTCAATTATCACTGGCCTCTCAATCATTATCGTGGCCCCGTTGGTCATGATAGTTGAAGGCTTGCGGGCATCTTGGAAATTGATCGTGATAAAAATCATCCATTCATCAGTCTATTCAAGTAGAGCTTTCGCACGGTCTGTAGGGGTCATTTAGCGAACCTACCTTAAGAGCGAATGGCAGTCGTGAATTGCTCCAAACCGATCCCGACATCACCCCCGAACTCGTCGCCGCGCATGGGCTAAAACCCGACGAATATGCGCGCATCCTCGCCCTCATCGGCCGTACGCCGACATTCACCGAACTCGGCATTTTCTCGGCCATGTGGAACGAGCATTGTTCCTATAAATCCTCGCGCATCCATCTTCGCGGCCTTCCCACCAAGGCCCCCTGGGTCATTCAGGGTCCCGGCGAAAACGCCGGCGTCATCGACATCGGCGATGGTCTCGCATGCGTCTTCAAAATGGAGAGCCATAACCACCCCTCCTTCATCGAACCGTTCCAGGGGGCCGCGACCGGCGTCGGCGGAATTTTGCGCGACGTGTTTACCATGGGAGCCCGCCCGGTCGCCTGCCTGAACCTGCTTCGGTTCGGCGCTCCTGAAAATAGCCGCACGCGCCATCTCGTTGGCGGCGTTGTTGCCGGGATTGGCGCTTACGGGAATTGCTTTGGGGTGCCGACGGTCGGGGGCTCGACCAATTTTCATTCGCGTTACGACGGCAATATTCTCGTCAACGCGATGGCGGTCGGAATCGCTCGCGCCGATGAGATTTTCTACGCTAAGGCGAGTGGGATTGGAAACAAGATCGTTTACCTCGGCTCGAAGACCGGCCGCGACGGAATCCATGGCGCGACCATGGCGTCGGCCTCTTTCGAAGCCGATGCGGAGGAAAAGCGCCCGACGGTTCAGGTCGGCGATCCCTTTACGGAAAAACTCCTGCTCGAAGCCTGCCTCGAATTGATGCAGACCGGCGCGGTCATCGCGATCCAGGACATGGGCGCGGCGGGGCTGACCTCGTCGGCGGTCGAGATGGGGGCCAAAGGGAACCTCGGAATCGAGCTCGATCTCGACGACGTGCCCTGCCGGGAGTCCGGCATGACGGCCTATGAGATGCTCCTGTCGGAAAGCCAGGAGCGGATGCTGATGGTCCTCGATCCGGCCAAGGAAGCCGAGGCCGAAGCCGTTTTTCGGAAATGGGGCCTCGATTTCGCGGTTATCGGCAAGACAACCGACACGCTGCGCTTCACCGTCCGGCATCAGGGCAGGGTCAAAGCGGATTTACCGATCAAGGAGCTCGGCGACGCGGCACCGCTTTATGATCGCCCCTATGCGGCCTCCGAAAAACCGGCGCGAATCGCTGCCAGCGATATTGTCGCGCCGATTCCGCATGCCGAAGCGCTGGCGCGCCTGATCGCCAGCCCTGATCTTTGCTCCAAGCGCTGGATTTACGAACAATACGACCATTTGATTCTCGGCAATACCGTGCAGCCGCCCGGCGGCGATGCCGCCGTCATCCGGATTGGCGATGGTCCCAAGGGCTTGGCGCTCACCACCGATGTGACCCAGCGCTACTGTCAGGCCGACCCTTTCGAGGGCGGCAAACAAGCCGTCGCAGAAGCCTGGCGCAATCTCACCGCGACCGGCGCCCTGCCCCTCGCAGTTACCGATAATCTGAATTTCGGCAATCCCGAACGGCCCGAGATCATGGGCCAACTCGTCGGCTGCATTCAGGGAATCAGCGAGGCCTGCCGGGCCCTCGATTTCCCCGTCGTGTCCGGCAATGTATCCTTGTACAATGAGAGCAGCGGCCGGGGAATTTTGCCCACCCCTTCCATTGGCGGTGTCGGGCTTGTCGCCGATGTGAGGCGCACCGCAACCCTGGCACTCAAGCGGCCGGGTGAAAAAATTCTTTTGATCGGCACGACCGAAGGCTGGCTCGGCCAATCCCTCTATCTTCGGGAGATTTGCAGCCGCGAGGATGGCGCGCCGCCTCCAGTTGATCTGGCGGCGGAGAAGCGCAATGGCGATTTTGTGCGGGAATTGATCGTCGAAGGCGCCGCAAGTGCCGTCCATGACATTTCCGACGGGGGTCTGGCAGTCGCGCTCGCGGAAATGGCGTTGGCAGGCAAGATCGGCGCCACCATGGAGGTGACGGCTCCGCTTGCGGCTCATGGCTTTCTCTTCGGCGAAGATCAGGGGCGCTATATTGTTGTGATTCCGCCAGCAAAACTGGAGTCGATCTTGCTTGCAGCAAGGGCCGCGGGCGTCGCCTGCGAAATCATCGGTGTCACCGGCGGGGATACGTTGACCCTTTGCGGTGGCGCCGCCATATTGCTGGCTGATCTGATGCGGGACCACGAAAACTGGCTGCCGGCCTATATGGCGGGTGCTACTTCTTGAACGGATCCTGATGAAATCGGCCATTTGGCACGGAATATTCGGGAAACCCCGAAAAACCTGCGGCGATCAACAGACAAGGACAAGCTGACTATGCCCCTGCCATCGACTGAAATCGAACGCCTTATCAAGCAAGGCATTCCGGACGCGAAAATCCAGATCACCCCCCTCGCCGACGATAACGACCATTTTGCCGCAATTGTCATTTCCTCAGAATTTGTCGGCAAGTCTAAGCTCCAGCAGCACCAGCTTGTGTATAAGGCTCTGGGCGGCACGATGGGCGGCGAGTTGCATGCGTTGCAGCTTCAAACTCTGGCCCCCAAATAGGCTGCTGGACCCCAGCACCCTCCAAGAACGCACCCCGAAAGGATCAGGCAATGGCTATCAAGGATTCCATTCAGGAAACGATCGACAAGAATGACGTCGTGTTATTCATGAAGGGCACCCCGAACTTTCCTCAATGCGGATTCTCCGGGCAATTGGTTCAAATCCTGAATTATCTCGATGTTGCCTATGAGCCGGTAAACTGCCTTGCCAACGACGAAATCCGTCAGGGAATCAAGGAGTTTTCCAGCTGGCCGACAATTCCCCAACTGTATGTCAAAGGCGAATTCATTGGCGGCTGCGATATCGTTCGGGAAATGTTTCAATCCGGCGAACTCGCGTCGCATTTGACCGGCAAGGGCATCGAGTGCAAGCAGCCAACCAAGGCGTAATCTTGGGCCGCGGCCGCGGTTAGGCACGGGGTTCCTAACGCCGGCCGCTGCGAAGCGCTGCAGCAATGCTTGAGATCATCGTCGCGGACATCACGACACTGGCGCTCGATGCGATCGTAAACGCCGCCAATCCTTCACTGCTTGGCGGGGGCGGTGTGGACGGTGCGATCCACCGTGCTGCCGGACCTGAACTTCTTGCCGCCTGCCGTAAGCTCGGCGGTTGTGCCACGGGCGACGCCAAAATCACCTCCGGCTATCGCCTGCCCGCCCGTCACATTATTCACACCGTCGGTCCGGTTTGGTCCGGAGGCACGCAAGGAGAGGATGCTTCGCTCGCCTCCTGCTATCGCCGCGCCCTTGAAATTGCGCGCGATGAAGGGCTGCGTTCGATCGCCTTTCCAGCGATCTCCACCGGAATCTACGGCTTTCCCCCGGAGCGCGCGGCGACGATCGCGGTCGAAACCGTCTCCAACGCATCGCCGGAGACCTTCAAGCGGATCGTCTTTTGTTGCTTTTCCGACACCTCGGCGGCTCACCATGCCCGCGCAATGACTGCGATCGGCGCCGACCGATCAACCCTGAATGGCCCTCAATAGGGCGACGGCGTCCGGGGAGTCCCATTGCGCCGGACCCGCGAGCGTCCCGATTTCGCAACCGTCCTTGTCAATCAGGATCGTGGTCGGGAGCCCCAGCACCTTGCCTGTTTGTTTCAGACTCTGGAAAGCGCCTGCTGTATTATCCGCATAGAATTTGAGGTTTTTCACACCGATTTCGTTCAAGAACGCCTTAGGGCGGTCGAGTCGGGTCGTATCGATATTCACCGCGAGGACCGTAAAATCCTTCGAGCCGAGGGTGCCCTGGAGCCGGTCGAGCGCCGGCATTTCCTGGCGGCAGGGCACACACCAGGTCGCCCACAGATTGAGGAGAACGGCCTGCCCTTTGAAATCCGCGAGCCTGACCTTGGTGCCTTCGGGAGAATCGAAGCTGAGGTCGGGAATCGCCTTTGGCTCACTTGCAAGGGCGAAAGCGGCGACCTCGCCATGAACCAGCGGTTTGAGGCGCGCCACCCTTTGCGCCGCATTCGGACAAGCCGAGTTGACGGCGCCTTCCTTGCCGGCCGGAGGCTTCATCCCGTATAGGACAAAAGCCAAAACCAGACAGGCCACTACGACTGCAGTAATGACGACGCCGCGCCGGACAGCCGGCGTTCCTTCCGGTTTCGGTGAAATTTCGATCATGCGGACCAGTCTTAAAAGAGCGCGGCGAGATGAGCAACAAAATGTGGGGCGGCCGGTTCGAAAGCGGCCCCGACGCGATCATGGAAGAGATCAATGCCTCGATTGGCTTCGACTACAGGCTTGCCCTGCAGGATATAGCCGGTTCGAAGGCGCATGTCGCCATGTTGCGAGAAACCGGAATTCTTCCGCCCGAAGACGCCAAGGCGATCGAGCGCGGTCTGGATGAAATCCGCCACGAGATCGAGAACGGCACTTTCACGTTTTCGCGGGCGCTGGAAGACATTCACATGAATATTGAAGCGCGGCTGGCCGATCTGATCGGGCCTGCGGCCGGTCGGCTTCACACCGCGCGCTCGCGCAACGATCAGGTTGCATTGGATTTCCGTCTGTGGGTCCGGGACACGATCGATGCCCTCGATCTGCAATTGCGCGATCTGCAACGCGAGCTCGCCGAAAAGGCGGTTTCCCACGCGGGGACCGTCATGCCGGGCTTCACCCACATGCAATCTGCCCAGCCCGTCACCTTCGGCCATCATCTTCTTGCCTATGTAGAAATGTTTTCGCGCGACCGCGGCCGGTTCGCCGATGCGCGCGGCAGGCTCAATGAATCGCCTCTCGGCGCCGCCGCGCTGGCCGGGACTTCGTTTCCGATCGATCGGATGATGGTCGCGAAATCGCTCGGCTTCGACCGGCCGACGGCGAATTCGCTCGACAGCGTTGCCGATCGTGACTTTGTGCTTGAAACCCTGAGCGCCGCAGCCATCTGCGCGATGCATCTTTCCCGCTTCGCCGAGGAGATCGTACTCTGGGCGACGCCGCAATTCGGCTTCGTCGCCTTGTCCGACAAATTCTCGACCGGCTCCTCGATCATGCCGCAAAAGCGCAATCCCGACGCGGCGGAACTTGTCCGCGGCAAGGCTGGGCGCATCATCGGCGCTCTGCATGCCCTCCTCATCGTCATGAAGGGCCTGCCGCTGACCTATTCCAAGGATATGCAGGAAGATAAGGAAGGCACCTTCGACGCCCTGCACTCACTCTCGCTGTGCCTTTCCGCCATGACCGGAATGGTCGCCGATCTCACGCCCGATCCGAAACGGATGAAGGAAGCGGCGGGGTTAGGATATGCGACCGCAACCGATCTCGCCGACTGGCTGGTTCGCACGCTGCATCTGCCGTTCCGCGAAGCGCATCACATCACCGGACGCCTGGTCGGCATCGCCGCCTCGCAAAAAAAGGGCCTCGAAAAGCTCTCTCTCGCCGAAATGCAGGCGATCGAGCCGCGAATCAGTGAGGAAGTTTACGCGGTCCTTGGCGTCGAAAAATCGGTCCGCAGCCGCATCAGTTTTGGCGGCACCGCCCCGAAAAATGTGCGAGCGCAGGCGAATCGCTGGCTAAAACGGCTAAAAAAGCCGTCCTAAGCTAAAACGAAACTGGAGCTATCCACACCTTGCCCTTGTTCATCAGGTCGCGCTGGTCAATCCTGTAAAGGTTCGGTCGCGGCATTTGCCCACCGACACTTGTCTCAACGCAAATTCGGGGGTCAAACGGATGGATAAGACGTGGATCGACCTGATCGAGCTTGGACTTAAAGTCATCGTTGTCTTCGGCGCCGCCGCTTGGGCATTTCAAGTGCTGCGCCTTCTCCGCGATGGCGAGAGCGCTAGTATTTCGGTGCGGAATTCCGAAGCGCAGATCAAAGATGTTGAGCTTCGGCAGAAACAGCAGCCGGTCGTTGCGGTCGACATCAAGCCGACCATTCAACGCAGTCTCGATGGCGACGGTTACATTGTCACTGTGGTTGTGGAGTTGGCCAATCGCGGCGGCCAGAATACGAAGATCAATTGGAAGGACGAGCCACCTGCGTTCCACGTCCGTTTGGCCAAGTTCGACGCCGATGGCAAGCCCAAATACGATCCGCCAAAGAGGTTTCGCGTACCTCTGACCTTGAACCCGAATGCCGGCGCAGTATCCCATGTCATTCGTCCGGGCGGGACTGAATCGATCCCCTTCGCGTTCCGGCTCGCGACACCCGGTCTCTACCTCTTGTCTTTCCGCGGCGTGGTGGATGAGCAAGAGCGCGCCGAGGCACAAAAGCTCGGCACGCAAGCGCCGGAAGCCTGGACCGGAAACAAATATGTGTTGGTCGGCGACGTTGCAGTCCCGCACATCGAGCAACTGGCCGCCTAAAGCCGGTTTCAAGAAGGATCGTGAGCCCAGCCCTGGCTGCTGGTGATGGCCGGCCCGGTCGATGGGGGCGGATCCCTTGCTGGCGGGTCGTTTGGGTTATACCGGCCCTTCAGAAAGCTCGTCCGTCCAGACCCGAAAGCTCGTGAGGGTGTTCGGGCCGAATGTTGTTGTGATCGCGACATCCGCGGCATCCCGACCTCGCGCCAGTAAAACCCTGCCGATTCGTGGGACGTTGTTGCGCGCATCGAAAGTGTACCATTGGCCGCCGAGATAGGCCTCGAACCATGCCGCGAAATCGCCGGGTGGAAAGGGGGGCGGGGTACCGACGTCGCCAAGGTAGCCGGTCGAATAGCGCGCCGGGATGTTTAAGGCGCGGCAGAACGCGACCGCGAGATGCGCATAGTCGCGGCAGACCCCGCGCCCTTCCTGATAGGCTTCCGAGGCCGTTCGCGTTACGCGCGCGTGTTCATAGCCGAAACTGATGCGTTGATGGACAAAATCGCAGATCGCCTGCACCCGCGCCCAACCCGGCGGCGTATCCTTGAACAGGCTCCAAGCCAGATCCAACAGCCGGTCGCTGTCGCAAAAACGACTCGGGAGCAGAAAGACAATGGCCTCTTCCGGAAGATTTTCGACGGCGATCTGCGCCGCGCTTGGCACCACCGGATCGAGCTGACCTGAATCGGTCACGATAGCGTCGGTGGACAGACTGACATGACCCGCCGGCGCGACAATTCTGCTGCACCAATTGCCAAAGCCATCGCGGTAACAAGAGATCGGAACCGAGGGGCTGATGACGATGTGATCGGGCGCCGCCAGATCCGCAACGCGCGAAAAATGAATGTTGAGCATTGCGATGAGCGGGGTGGGCTGCGGAAACTCATATTGCAGTTCATAGCCAACTCGAAGTTTCAAAACCTTGACTCCACGAGACTGCGGGGGATCACGTCGCTCGCCGCTTCATTTTGTGCATATTGGCTGCGGCTAGACTATGTTTGATTAGCCCCGATGGCGCGCGCGGCTCTATTCATAGCACGGACACCTTCCCCTATACCGATAATTATTCCAAAAGGAGGGAAGTATTATTTGAGGAATTCCAAATTTGATGCCGAGACTTCGCACCAAAAGCGGAGTTTATTCGAGCCCCTTCCCCTACGTGCTTGCAAACCGACGGCGGGGCGAATAACGCATGTTGCGCGGATGCCGCAAAATTCCATTCGCGGCGAAGACTCGGCTATAGTGGCGTCCTGCCCGGAGCTTATTTGTGACACGTACCCTCGCAAAAATCGGAGCTGCGCTTTTTTTTGCCGCGCTCGGCCTTTCGCTGGCTTCCTGCGGACGGCGGGGACCGCTTGAGCCGCCGCCCGGAGTTCCGGTCTCGAGTTCTCCATTGAACGGTACGATCGGGGATAATGAAACGCCGCGAGAACTGCCGAGCCAAAAACGCTCCGCTTCACCAGACGACGCGTCTGAAACAGTGGTGGTTCCAGTCCCGGCTCACCGCGCGCCCAAGCCATTCCTGCTCGATCCCCTGCTCTGATTGACTGTTTCCAATGCATCATTTCGCGACGAAGAACGGCATCATGCATGCCGAGGACATCGATCTTACCAAGCTTGCAGCGGAAATCGGTACGCCCTTTTATTGCTATTCGACGGCGACGCTGACTCGCCACTTTGAGGTGTTCAAAGCGGCCTTCTCCGGCCTGCCCCATCTGGTCTGCTATGCTGTCAAAGCAAATTCCAATCAGGCTGTCCTAAAGACACTGGCGCGCCTTGGCGCCGGCATGGACGTCGTCTCGGAGGGTGAACTGCGGCGCGCGTTAGCTGCCGGTGTCCCTGCGGATAAGATCACATTTTCCGGTGTCGGCAAGACGCGAAGGGAAATGGCTTTCGCACTGGACCGGCAAATCTTCTGCTTCAATGTCGAGTCTGAGCCTGAACTGCTCGCTCTATCCGAACTGGCCGCAGCCAAAGGGCAGGTCGCCCGGATCGCGCTGCGGGTCAATCCGGACGTCGACGCGAAAACCCACGCCAAGATTTCAACCGGCAAGTCGGAAAACAAATTTGGCATCCCGCTTGTCCGTGCCCGTGAAATCTTTGCCGAGGCGGCGTCGCTGCCCGGAATCACGGTTGCCGGAGTTGATATCCATATCGGCTCGCAGATCACCAATTTGGCGCCCTTCGACGATGCCTTCGGCAAGATCGCGGATTTCGTCGGTGTGCTCCGCGCCGATGGCCACAAGATCGAGCATGTCGATCTTGGTGGCGGCCTCGGCATTCCCTATGCGCCGTATGAAGACCCGGAGAGCTATCACCCGGAGCAATATGCTGCGATCGTCAAGGCAAGGCTTGAGTCTCTTGGGTGCCAGATCGTGCTTGAGCCAGGACGTCTGATCGCCGGCAATGCCGGCATTCTCGTCACGAGCGTCCTGTTCGTAAAACGGGGCGAGGCCAAAACCTTTATTGTTGTCGACGCGGCGATGAACGATCTCGTGCGGCCGACCCTTTACGATGCCCATCATGAAATCTGCCCGGTGCGCAGCGCCGGCGGTGCGGCCGTCGTGGCCGATATTGTGGGGCCGGTTTGCGAGACCGGCGACTACTTGGCTTTGTCGCGCGAAATAGCCGAGCCCATGCCGGGCGATCTACTTGCGATCATGTCGGCCGGCGCCTACGGCGCGGTTCAGTCCGGCACCTATAATTCGCGCCTTTTGGTGCCCGAAGTGCTGGTCCATGGCAGCCAATATGCGGTGGTGCGCCCACGGGGAACTTACGAGGAATTGATCGGCCTCGACAAAATTCCGGCCTGGTTGGGCTAGATAATTTTGTATCTTGAGCCGGCTACCGACGTTTCGTGCTAGCCTCATAGCCTTCTTTTGCCGGCTACGCTTGTTCGCTAATCGCTCCCCTGGAGACCGATGTGCTTAGACTGAGACGGCCGAAAGCTTCCCGCTCGGAGCGTGCGCCACAAGGCGGCGATTGCGCGAATCCGCGGTTGGAACGGCTTGTCACGAAAGCGCGCGCCATTCTTCTCTTTGAGCGGGCCTGGCGTATCATACTGCCTCCGCTCCTGGTGTTGGGTTTTTTTATCTGCCTTTCCTGGGCGGGGATTTGGCTCGAGGCGCCGCATTGGGTGCGGGGCTTGGGCATTCTCGCCCTCGCGAGCGGCATTATTCTTTCCCTCTGGCCGGGGCGGAACTTCCGTTTCCCTACCCGCAAAGATGCCCTTGAACGCATTGATCGCGTCTCCGCGCTTCCGACGCGCCCAGCCGCGGTGATCGATGACAGGCTCGGCAATGGGGGCGCCGATCCCACGACGAGGGCATTGTGGAACCTTCATCGCCGCCGTGCCGAACTCGCCGTGGCGTCGCTGCAGACAGGCGCGCCTTCACCGCGCATGGTCGATGTCGATCGCTACGCGCTGCGGGCCACCGTTTTGGTCGGGTTGGTCGCGACAAGCTTTATCGCCGGGCCGGAAAAATATGCCCGCCTTGCCGCCGCCTTCGACTGGCATTTCGGCGCCCTCTCCGGCAGCGAGTCCCGCCTCGATGCATGGATTGATCCGCCAGCCTACACCGGCAAGACGCCCATCGTCTTAAGCCTTAAATCGAACTCCGGCCTTTATAACCTTGATACACCACAGAAAATAGAAGCTCCAATTGGCTCTATCGTCATCATTCACGCGGCCGGTGGACCCCCGCCCATCGACATCAAGGGGGCGCTCGCCGCAGTTGGAAAGGACGCCACCGCCCAAGCCGGCGCGTCCGCAAAAGCGCCAGGCTCCAAGCCCAGCGGCGGAGAAACCCGGCTGATCCTGCAAGGGGACGCGAAGCTGACGCTTGGGCATTCTGGAACCCAATTCGGCGCTTTCGATATTCACGCGATCTTGGATCAACCGCCATCGATCGCGCTGACGGATGCGCCAGTGCTTAACGCCCGGGGATCGCTCACCCTCAAATATCGCGTCGCCGACGACTATGGCGTGATCGGCGCTGAAGCGAACTTCGTCAAGCCAGTCCTTCCGGGCGGCCGCCCCGCCGCACGCTCGCTCGTCGATCCGCCAAAAATCGCTCTTCTCTTGCCGCCGGCGCCAAACCTCGCGGGGGAAGCCGAGACAACCGCCGACGTTGCCGAACATCCATGGGCCGGCGCGCGCGTGGAAATGACATTGAGCGCCCGCGATGAAGGCGGCAATGAAGGCAAGAGCGATCCAGTCGAAATGACGTTGCCGCAAAAGCCTTTCGTCAAGCCGCTGGCTCGCGCGCTCGTCGAGCAGCGCCGCAATCTGGTCTTGGCGCCAGATGACAAGGCGCGGGTGCTCACGGCGCTCGACGCTTTGATGTTCGCGCCCGAAACATTCGACACCAGCGCGAGCGTCTATTTAGGCTTGCGGGTTGCTTTCGATCAGCTCTCCGCGGCGAAAGACGACAGCGATCTCACCGACGTTGCTGAATACCTCTGGCAAATGGCTTTGCGCCTCGAGAATGGCAATCTTTCCGAGGCCGAACGGGAGCTTCGCGCCGCCGAGGAACATTTGCGCGAAGCCCTCCAGCGCAATGCGCCGGACGAGGAAATCCGCAAACTGGCGGAAAACCTCCGCACCGCGATGGACAAATTTCTGCAAGAACTCGCCGCTCAACAAAATGACAAGGAACAGGAAAATCATTCCGCGGAACTCGATGGCCCCGGCCGCTCGGTGAATGCGAAAGAGCTCCAGGCCATGCTCGATAAAATGCAGGACATGCTGCGTTCGGGCGATGCCGAGGGCGCGCAAAAAATGCTCGAGCAGCTGCAAAATATCCTTGAGAATTTGCGCGTCGCGCGGCCGCGCAAGGCTGACCCCAGAGCCCAGCAAATGACCCGCGCGCTGGATGAACTTGGACGCATGAGCCAGGACCAACAGGATTTGCGCGACGAAACCTATCAAGGCAATCAAGCCAACAGGCATCAGCAACGGGTGCAACGCAACCCGTGGGGCCAGCCCGGTCAGCAGACGTTCGGTGATTTCTTTAATCATGAGGACGGGGACGAGGACGCCGATGTCGGAAACATGGACAGCGGCGACCCTCGGGGGCTGAAGGACCCTCCTACTCAGCAGCAATCTCAAGCTGATCTCGGCAAGCGCCAGCGCGCTTTGCGCGATCGGCTGGAAACCCTGCAAAAGAAGTTGGACGAGGCTGGCGCCGATCCGAGGAATCTGGATGATGCCCAAAAGGCAATGCGCCAAGCCGAATCAGCGCTCGGGCAAGGTCCGCACGGCGGCGATGATGCCGTAAACGCGCAGGGTCGCGCCATCGACGCTTTACGCGAGGGAGCCCAGAAGCTCGCTGAAGCGATGCGTGGCGAAGGCGAAGCAGCGGGAGGTGAAAACGGCGACGGAAGCGAGGGTCAAGGCGGAATGGGGCGCTTCGGTTCGGGCGATGCGACCGATCCCCTGGGTCGGCCCAGAGGAAGCCAAAGGGCATTCAACCCCGGCGCGCGGTATGATCCGATGGGGGTTCCGGCAGCAGAGCGGGCCAGGCGCGTGCTTGAGGAGCTGCGTCGAAGACTCGGCGAGCCGGCACGTCCCCGAGAAGAAATGGATTATCTGGAACGTCTTCTGCGCCGTTATTGAACCGTGCCGCGATGCCAAGACCACGTCGGCACGATTGTTTCGAAGGATCGCACGACTATGCATGCGGCAACTAACCTAATCGTCGCCCTCGGCGTTGGCGCCGTCGCGATCGCGCTTATTTTGGGCCTCGTCAATATGCTACGTGAAGGCAACTCCAATACATCGCAACTCTTGATGCGTTGGCGGGTCGGTCTTCAGTTCCTCGTTATCCTTATTATCCTCGGGGTTCTGTGGTTTCGTAGCTGAACATTCAGTGAGATCGTCATGGTTGTCTTAAACCGAATTTACACACGGACCGGCGATAACGGCACCACGGCGCTTGGCAGCGGCGAGCGCCGCGCCAAGAACGATTTGAGAATCGAAGCTTACGGCACGATCGACGAGGCCAATTCTGCGATCGGGCTTGCCCGCATTGCGACTGCCGCCGACGCCGATTGCGCCCGAGTCGATGCAATGTTACTCTGCGTGCAGAATGATCTGTTCGATCTTGGCGCTGATCTATGCTTTCCGCCGGACGGAAAAAGTGGCCCGGAACAGCTGCGCATCGTGCAATCGCAAGTGGATCGCCTTGAACGCAAGATCGACGAACTGAATGCGGAACTTGCGCCCTTGCGGTCCTTCATTCTTCCCGGCGGTTCGCCGGCGGCGGCAGCCTTGCACCTCGCCCGAACGGTGACGCGCCGCGCCGAGCGGCTTCTTGTCGCCTTGGCTGAAGCGCCGGATGAGCGGGTCGACGAGCCGGCGCTCAAATATGTCAACCGGCTCTCGGATTTTCTGTTTGTCGCGGCGCGCTATGTGAACCACAAGGGCGAAGCCGATATTCTTTGGGTGCCGGGCGCCAATCGCTGACATCCAGCGAATTTGCGGGTGGCCATTTCCGCCCCTTCTCGCCTTTCCCCATGCGCGTGACCCTCCCGGACATGCCGCACGCCGGTCGCGTTGACTTGTCAGCGGGGGACGATTACCTAGCCTTCGCATTTTGCCGTGACTCGCTCGGCTCTTCCGGTTTAGGGTTTGTCCATGAAAATCCTCGTGCCCGTGAAAAGAGTGGTCGATTACAATGTCAAGATCAGGGTAAAATCGGACGGTTCGGGCGTCGATCTCGCCAATGTAAAAATGTCGATGAATCCTTTCGACGAAATCGCCGTCGAGGAGGCGTTGCGCCTTAAGGAATCCGGCAAGGCCTCCGAGGTGATCGTCGTGTCAATTGGCCCGGCCCAAGCCGCCGAGACGATCAGGAGCGGGCTCTCCATGGGAGCCGACCGTGGTATTCTGATCAAGACCGATCAAACCGTCGAGCCGCTTGCTGTAGCCAAGCTTTTGAAAGCCGTCGCGCTCGCCGAAGAGCCCTTGCTCATCATCCTCGGCAAACAGGCGATCGACGATGACAGTAACCAGACCGGACAAATGCTTGCCGCACTTCTTGGGTGGGGTCAGGGAACTTTCGCCTCGAAGGTGGTGCTTGGCGAAGGCCAGGTAGACGTCACCCGAGAAGTCGATGGCGGACTGCAAACCGTAAGCCTCAAACTGCCGGCCGTGGTCACAACCGACCTTCGCCTCAACGAACCGCGATACTCGTCTTTGCCAAACATCATGAAGGCCAAGAAAAAAACGATCGAGGAAAAGACGCCTGAAGACTATGGAATCGACGTAGCGCCCCGCCTCAAGGTTCTGCGGACCGTTGCGCCGCCCGTGCGCAAGGGAGGTGTAAAACTTGGCTCGGTCGGCGAACTCATCTCAAAACTTAAAGACGAAGCCGGAGTGATTTGATGGCCGTTCTGCTTCTTGCCGAACACTCCAATGGCAAGCTCAATGAAGCGACAGCCAAGGTCGTGAGCGCGGCGAAAGCGCTCAAGGAGCCAATCCACATCCTCGTCGCCGGCGAAGCGATCGACGCGGTGGCAGCGGCGGCCAGCAAACTCGATGGCGTCGAAAAAATTTTGGTGGCCGATGATTCGGCCTATGCTCATCAGTTGGCCGAACCCCTGGCCGCCCTCCTTATTGAGCTGGCGGCCAATTATTCTGTGATCCTTGCCGCGGCGACATCGACGGGCAAGAACGTCATGCCGCGGGTGGCAGCTGTTCTTGACGTGATGCAGATTTCCGAGATCATCAAAGTCGACGCGCCCGACACTTTCGAACGTCCGATCTACGCCGGAAACGCAATCCAAACGGTTCAGTCAACCGATCCCAAAAAAGTCATCACGGTGCGGACCTCGGCATTTCAGGCAACCGGCGATGGCGGTTCGGCCTCTCTTGAAAAAATCGGACCTCGGGCCGCGCCCGAAGTCTCGACCTTCAAGGACGAAGCCCTGGCCAAACTTGATCGGCCCGAGCTCGCCTCCGCGAAAATCATTATCTCCGGCGGCCGCGGCATGCGCGACGCGGAAAATTTCAAGGCACTGATCGAGCCCGTCGCCGACAAGCTTGGCGCCGCAATGGGGGCCTCGCGAGCTGCTGTCGACGCCGGCTATGCGCCCAACGACTGGCAGGTGGGCCAAACCGGAAAGGTTGTCGCCCCCGATCTCTACATTGCCGTGGGGATTTCCGGTGCGATCCAACATCTCGCCGGGATGAAGGATTCCAAAGTCATCGTCGCTATCAACAAGGATGAGGAGGCGCCAATCTTTCAAATTGCGGATTATGGTCTCGTCGGTGATCTTTTCACGATCCTGCCGGCGCTGAACGAAGAACTCGCCAAGCTCGGCCGCTAGAGCGCTTCCCGATCAGATGGAATCATCTGATCGAAAAGGAATCACTCAAGTTCAACGAGTTGGGCCATGTTCTGATCGAAAAGGCGGTCAACTTTTTCGGAACATGCTCCAGTGCTCAGGTTGGGACTGGCTTTGATCGACGCAAGCCGCGCCAAAGCCGATCTGCAAGAGAACAAATGAGGGTTGCGACAGGTTTGGCGCACCGAAAACCGGAGAGGCATTTGGGTCCGCTGGATATAATTCGGGTCTTGGTCTAGAAGTCGGGTGCATTCTTCGTCGGGCTCCGCGTTTGGATTGAAAACGCAGCCCGTATCCAGCGCCGAGACGGAGGTGCAGCCCGGTTGGTTCGCGGTCTTTTCGAACTTTGTTTGATGAATTTCATGGGCGAAACGAAATGGACATAAACAAAATCGGGGTGATCGGGGCCGGCCAAATGGGCACAGGCATCGCCCAAGTCTGCGCATTGGCTGGCATTGACGTCGCCCTCAATGACGTTTCGGAAGCGCGCATCAACGCCGGCCTTGCCACCATCGCCGCCAATATCGCGCGCCAGGTTGAACGTAAGCAGGCCGAACCATCGGCCCGCGACGAGGCCCTGAGCCGCATCAAGCCGGCGCTCGACTACGACGCCCTGGCCGACTGCGATCTCGTGATCGAAGCCGCGACCGAGAACGAAGAAGTCAAGCGCAAGATCTTTATGAAGCTATGCCCTTCGTTGAAGCCGGATGCCATGCTTGCGACGAACACATCGTCGATTTCGATCACCCGCCTGGCCTCGGTCACCGACCGTCCGGAACGCTTCATCGGAATTCATTTTATGAATCCCGTCCCACGGATGCAGCTCGTCGAAGTGATCCGCGGGATCGTGACTGAAAACATAACTTTCGAAGCCGCCAAGCATCTTATCGGGCGGCTCGGCAAAACCTTCACCGTATCCGAAGATTTCCCCGCCTTCATTGTCAATCGCATTCTGCTGCCGATGATCAACGAGGCGATCTATACCCTCTACGAGGGCGTCGGCTCCGTCGATTCGATCGACACCGCCATGCGGCTCGGTGCGAATCACCCGATGGGTCCGTTGCAGCTCGCGGATTTCATCGGGCTCGATACGGTTTTGTCGGTCATGCAGGTCCTGCACGAAGGCTTGGCAGACCCAAAATACCGCCCCTGCCCCCTGCTGGTAAAATATGTCGAAGCCGGTTGGCTGGGACGGAAAACGCAACGCGGATTTTATGATTATCGGAGTGGCACGCCCATTCCGACCCGATAACCGGAGGGAAAGGGCATTCGGGTGAAGGGGTCTTCACATCGGTGTCATTGAGCCTGTAGAATGTAGCGAGCAGGGCTGGGACAGATTCGAGGCGTAGTTTTTGGTGAGGTCGCGGCGTTGCCGCTTGGCAACGGCGCCTTAGGCGAGGTGCCTGATGTGACGGTGCATTTCCAACCCAGGGTTTCTCCCGAGGCGTGTCCAGCGCTCGTCCTCAACGCCGACTTTCGGCCCTTGAGCTATTATCCCCTTTCGCTTTGGTCATGGCAGGATGCCATCAAGGCGGTGTTTCTCGACCGGGTCAACATCGTTTCCAATTACGATAAGACGGTCCGAAGTCCGAGCTTCGAAATGCAGCTCCCTTCGGTGGTTTCGCTCAAAAGCTACGTAAAACCCTCTCGTCATCCCGCCTTCACCCGGTTCAATGTTTTTCTCCGCGACCGATTCAGCTGTCAATATTGCAGCTCCCGGGAGGACCTGACCTTCGACCATGTCATTCCTCGGTCGAAGGGGGGCACCACGACCTGGAGAAATGTCGTCGCCGCCTGTTCCACCTGCAATCTTCGCAAAGGCGACCAATTGCCCCATCAAGTGCGGATGTGGCCGGCACGAGCGCCTTATCAGCCGACAGTCAGCGATCTCCACCAGAACGGCCGCTTGTTTCCGCCCAATTATCTGCACGAAAGCTGGATGGACTATCTCTATTGGGATTCGGTCCTGGAGCCTTGACGTTTGACAAGGTACAAGCCCGGCAACCAAGGCCCAAGAAGCAATGTGCCCGTGCAAAAGAATGGATTTTGGGTTTCTATCTCACTCACTTCGTAATTGAATGAAGCCGGCAAGCGGCGATTTACGATTTATCGGGCGTATGCGTACGTGACTCCGTGCCCTCCAGCGAAAGCTGCGTTTTGGCCTTCATCCGCCCTTCCGCTTTCTCTTCGGCATCTTTCAGGTCCGCAAGCTTTTGCTTCATTTGCTGATTTGCGGTGATCTCAGCTGCTGCACGTTTCGTTTGCACGGCTTGCCGATTAGCTTGGCTGTAACGGCCGAACGACGTTCGGTCAATTTCGCGGATCCGTTCGTTGATTTCGGATTGCGTCTCCGCCTCGATATGCCCGACGTCAAAAGCTTGAGACCGGAAAGAGCTGATTACCTCCTCGGAAAGATTTTTGCGGAGCATAAGGCGTTGAAGAATCTCCTCATACACCGCTATCTTGCGCTCAAGACTCTCCTTGGCATCCTGGGCGTAGACGAAGCGTTCTTCGTTTTCCGCAGCAACCTTCGTAACCTTTTGTAGCTCCGCTTCTTTTGAAGCGCAATCGGCCTTCAGAGTGTGGACAGCTTCTTCGAGCTTGGCAATCTGAGAAGACAATAATGCCTCGGCCATTGTCACATATCGCACCGCAACGTCCGTAGGATTCTTCTTTATCTCTTCATTTTCTTTGCGTACGGCAACGAGATCCCTTTCCTTAGCTTCATGCAATTCTTTCCAGTGTTTGACCTGCCCTTCCATCATCTTCCAAACACCGGCCACCGCAGTGGCGAGCACTGTCAAGGCGCCACCAATGAACCACGTCATTTGATCCCAGGAGATCTGAATCATCTGCTCGGTCGTCGCTAGTAGCCCATCGAGCACACAGCTCGAAAGGATTAAATTCGAAATGTGTCGAGTTCGCAAGGTTGTTCAAAGGAACATTTAGCTCAGCTCGACGGCAAGTCTGCGCATGAAAGCAATCCCCGCTTCGATCTGCGCGATCTCGATATATTCGTCGGGCTGATGCGCCTGATCGATCGAGCCCGGACCGCAAACCACGGTGGGGACGTCGGCCGATTGAAACTGGCCCGCCTCCGAGGCGAAAGGGACTGTGATCGTGCGGTTCGAGTGCGCGAGTTTCAGCGCCAAGGTTTCAGCCACCGAACCGCTTTCCGGCTTGAGACCCGGCACTTCTACCTCTGTCACCGTTTCGATGAAGGCATCCTTGGCGTAACGGGTAAGCTTTGGGCTGACGACTCGCGTCGCGTAGTCCTCAAGGTGCAGCAGCGCGATATTCTGCGGAACGCCCGGCAGGGACCGAAACTCCCAATTGAAACTGCAGAGCTTAGCCATAATATTGCGCGCCGTCCCCCCTTGGATGGTGCCGACATGGATGGTGGACGCCGGCGGGTCGAAGCGGCCGGAGGGATCGCCGTTGGCAGCGAGCTCGGCGGCGAAGCGGTAAAGGTCGGTCACGAGCTCGCAGGCCGCCTCGATGGCGCTGGCGCCGAGATAGGGTTTGGACGAATGCGCCTCGTGGCCGTGCACGGTGGTGCAATAGGTCGAGACGGCCTTATGCGCATCTGCCACCTGCATCAAGGTGGGCTCGCCGACGAGGACAGCGCCGGGGCGCGGCAGGTCGGCGCCGAACCGCGCGATCGTGTCGAGCGGACCGCGGCAGGTGGTTTCCTCGTCATAGCTCAAGAGGATATGGATCGGCCGCGCCAACTCTGCCTTCTGAAATTCCGGGATCATGGAAAGACAGATCGCGTCGAATCCTTTCATATCGCAGGCGCCACGGCCATAAACGCGGCCGGCCTCCCGCCGCAGTTTGAATGGATCGCCCGTCCAGGCCTGCCCCGCGACGGGAACGACATCCGTGTGGCCAGACAAGACCACGCCGCCATCGAGAGCCGGTCCGATGCTGGCGAACAGCGCGGCTTTATCGCCGCTGGCATTGGGGATTTTGGTGTATGCGACGCCGAGGGATTTGAAATAAGCCTCGACGAAAGCGACGAGTTCGAGATTGGATTTCGAACTCTCGGTATCGAACCCGATCAAACGGTCCAATATTTCGAGGGTCGCGGTGAGCCTTTCGTCGGTGCTGGCAACAGCCATGGGCGGCGAACTCACTCGTCCAGAACGGTGGCGCCGTCCGCCCGGCTGAGGCGAGGGCTCAGTTGAGCACGCGCCGCGCGTAGGGAGAATCAAGCGAAAAGACCGGAATTTCCGCTTCGAAAACGTCGCCCTTCTCATTCACCATCCGATAGGTCCCGGTCATGATGCCGGAGGGCGTCGTCATATTGGTCCCCGACGTGTAGCGGAACGTTTCGCCCGGCTTCAGGATCGGCTGTTCGCCGACAACCCCAGAGCCTTTCACCTCTTCGAGCTTGCCGTTCCCGTCGGTGATCTTCCAATGCCGTGCGGTCAGCTGCACGGTCATATTGCCCTGGTTGGCAATTTCGACGGTATAAGCCCACCAGAACGAAGCCTCATCGGCATCGGAACGCTCCGGTACGAACTCAGGTAAAACAGTGATTTGGATGTCGTGGGTGACGGTGCTGTACATGGCGTGATCTAAGATTTCGGAGGTCGAACGGCGAAGGGCGGCACTCTAGCACAGCTTTGCGCGGGAGAAAACGTGGCTTGTCGCGCCTAAATGACATGCCTCATTCGGCCGCGACATCTTCGCGGTCGAGAACCGCCAGCGCCGCATCCAGATCCGCGATCAGATCGTCGGCATCTTCCAGTCCGACCGAGAGCCGCAGGAGCCCCTCGCCGACGCCCAACGCGGCCTTGGCTTCCGGGGTGAGCCTTTGATGGGTTGTGGTGGCCGGATGGGTGATCAGGCTTTTCGCGTCGCCCAGATTGTTTGAAATGGTGATGAGGGACAGCTGATTGGCAAATGCAAATGCAGCGGTCTTTCCGCCGTGGACCTCAAAGGCAACGAGCGTTCCGCCGCCAGACATTTGCCGCTTGATAAGATCGGCCTGGGGGTGATCGGAGCGCCCGGGATAGCGGACGCGAAGGACGTGCCGATGGGTACTCAAGAAATCGGCGATCCGCGCAGCGCTTTCCGCCTGCTGGCGGACCCGCAGGGGCAAGGTTTCGAGCGATTTCAAAAAGACCCAGGCATTGAAGGGTGAAAGCGCCGGCCCGGTCTGGCGCAGGAAATTATGGATGTCACCTTCCATCAGTTCGCGACCGCCTAGAATAACGCCCCCCAGACATCGGCCATGCCCGTCGATATGCTTGGTTGCCGAATAGACGACACAATCGGCCCCGAGCTGGAGCGGCTTCTGCAGGATCGGGGTCGCAAAAACATTATCGACAATGAGGCGCGCGCCGAATTCATGCGCAATCGCGGCAATCGCGGCGATGTCATAGACTTCGAGGCAGGGATTTGTCGGGGTTTCCAGAAACAAGACCTTTGTTTCCGGCCGCATCGCCGCCCGCCATTGGGCCAGATCGCTTCCATCGACAAGGGTCGAAGCGACGCCAAAGCGCGGCAGCAAGTCTTCCACCACGTAAAGGCAGGCCCCGAACATGGCGCGCGCCGCGACGACGTGGTCGCCGGCCCTGAGCTGCGCCATCAACGAGGCCGTGACCGCCGCCATGCCGCTGGCAGTCCCCCGCGCCGCCTCCGCCCCCTCGAGGAGCGCGATCCGCTGCTCGAACATGACGACGGTCGGATTTGCATAGCGCGAATAGACATATCCGGGCTCATCGCCCTTCATCCGGGCCTCGGCCGTCTCCATGTTTGGATAGGCAAAGCCCTGGGTGAGGAAAATGGCCTCGGATGTTTCGCCGAACTGCGAACGGAGCGTCCCGCCGTGGACGAGTTGCGTCGCCGGTCGTAAGGTCTTCAGGTCGGGCTTTGGCCCGCGAGCGTTCATCCCGGTCTCCACGCTAGGACCGAATGCTGGTGCGACACCAGCGCACGGCCAGCCCATCCGCATCCCTTGCAGGCATTTCACCGCAATTTCAGGGCGTTTGATTGCTTACCGCCCGATGGCTCATATCTCAAGTCTGACAGAAGGCTTTATTTTCGTGGACAGGTCAAAATTGAGAAAAACGGACGCCGACAAATGCCTCCATTCGTCCTAAAACTTCTGAAATCCGTTCGAGCGAGGCATTAATGACTTTCATGCGCGCGGCCACAGGATCGCTTTTCCCTGAATCGACGCCGGACGGCGCCGTTCCGCCGGCGAGCGCGTTCGAGTTCGGGAACCAGTTCGGCCTTCTGCCACGTGAAAAAATCGAGCTGATGGTGCGGCGCGGTATGATTTCCAGCCCTGAGCTGGAAGATGCTCAGTTTCAGCCCGCGAGCCTCGACCTTCGGCTGGGCGCCCGCGCCTACCGCGTTCGAGCCAGCTTTCTGCCCGGCAAAGAACGCGCTGTGAAAGATCAGCTGTTCGCCCTGAACAGCGCCGACGAGGAAATCAGCCTTGAGGGCAAAGGTGCCGTCTTGGAACGCGGCTGCGTCTATGTGATCCCGCTGATCGAGCATTTGCAGCTCCCCGACAGCATTTCGGCGGTCGCCAATCCCAAAAGTTCGACCGGCCGGCTCGACATTTTCACACGGCTCATCACCGACAAATCGGATGTCTTCGACCGGGTAGCGCGCGCATATAATGGGCCGCTTTATGCCGAAGTCTCGCCACGCAGCTTCAGCGTCCGTGTTCGCAAGGGCTCGAAGCTCAATCAGATCCGCTTTCGCAGGCTCAACTCGCAACAGTTCGAACGAACCGATTTCGGGATTGACGAACGAGACCTCCGGGAGCGTCATGAAAAAATGCCGCTGGTCGATGGCGAATTGAATTTGCGCGGCGGTCTCGTTTTGCGCGTGGGTTTGAGCGCGGAGTCCGTCGGCAATGTGATTGGATATCGGGCGCAAAAACATACCGACAGTCTCGATGTCGACCGCGCCGGCGCCTATCGTATCGATGATTACTGGGAACCCGTCCGGGCGCGCAGCGACAAGCGGCTGATCCTCGATCCCGGCGAATTTTATATCTTGGCGTCGAAGGAGAGGCTTCAGATCCCTCCAGATCTCGCCGCCGAAATGGTGGCTATCGACCCGGCGATGGGCGAGTTTCGGGTGCATTATGCGGGGTTTTTCGATCCCGGCTTCGGCGCCGGAGCAGATCATCGTCCATCCGCCCGCGCGGTTCTCGAAGTCCGCAGCCACGAAGTTCCCTTCATCCTGGAGGATGGACAAATCATCGGTCGGCTTGTTTATGAGAAAATGGCCGAACCGCCCCAGGTGCTGTACGGCACGAGCACGGTTTCGAACTACCAGGGCCAGGGGCTTAAATTATCGAAACATTTTCTGATGGAATGAGGGGGTTTGCGGTGCCTTCCGCCCGCGCGGCCGGCGTGCTAGAGCGACGGTCCGGTTGCTTTCCCTCCCCCTACCCTGAAGCTCAAGTTTCTCATGCCCACACGCATAGATCGCCGCTTTGAAGACCTCGCGCGGCAAAATCGCGCAGCCCTGGTGACTTTCGTGATGGCCGGCGACCCCGATCTCGCGACGTGCCAGGAGATCCTGAAAGCGCTTCCGAAGGCGGGCGCCGATGTGATCGAGCTCGGCATGCCGTTTACCGATCCGATGGCCGACGGCCCCGCGATTCAAGCGGCGGGGCTGCGCGCGCTTGCTGCCGGGACCACGCTTGCCAAGACATTGGCTCTCGTGACCGACTTTCGGACGGCCGATCAGACGACCCCCATCGTCCTTATGGGCTATTACAACCCGATCTATGTTTATGGCGTCGAAAAATTTCTCCGCGATGCAAAAGCCGCCGGCGTCGATGGTTTGATCGTGGTCGATCTTCCGCCGGAGGAAGATTCCGAACTTTGTCTGCCGGCGCTCGAAGCGGGCCTGAATTTCATTCGGCTGGCGACGCCGACGACGGACGATGCCAGGCTCCCCGCGGTCCTCGCCCATACTTCGGGCTTTGTTTATTACGTGTCGATCACCGGTATAACCGGGGCCGCGGCGCCCGATAACGCCAAAGTGGCCGCGGCGGTCCGTCGCATCAAAGGGCACACAAATCTCCCCGTCGCCGTGGGCTTCGGCGTGAAAAATGCCGAAAGCGCGGCCGCCATCGCCGCGCATGCCAATGGCGTGGTCGTCGGTTCGGCGATCGTTGAGGCCTTACGAGGCTCGCTCGATCAGGATGGCAAGGCGACCGAGAAAAGCGTAGAAGCGGTGGCCGGGCTCGTTGCGGAAATTTCGAAGGGCGTGCGGACAGCCACGCCCGCCATGGGCTAAAGCCTCGGCCAACGCCGCAGACCAACGCCTCAGCAAAACTGGATTGCCGATGAACTGGATTTCGAATGTCGTGCCGCCCAAGGTCAGGTCTCTGCTCCGCCGCGAGACGCCGGAAAACCTTTGGGTCAAATGTCCCGAAAGTGGCGAACTGGTCTTTCACAAGGACCTCGAAGCCAATCTCTTTGTCGTGCCGGGATCTGGCTATCACATGCGCCTCGCCGCCAAAGCCAGGCTCGACAATCTGTTCGACGGCGCGGTCTATGAAGAAATCGCCACCCCAGAAGTGCCGTTGGACCCGCTCAAATTCCGCGATGTGAAGCGCTACACCGATCGGTTGAAGGAGTATCGCCTAAAAACCGGCGCCGCCGACGCGGTCAAGCTTGCCTCCGGCAAACTCGAAGGCATGGATATCGTCGCCGCGGTGCAGGATTTCGATTTTCTCGGCGGCTCGCTCGGCATGGCGGCGGGCGAAGCCATCATCACGGGGATGACGGCCGCGATCGACCGGCGAACGCCGTTCATCATCTTCACGGCCTCTGGCGGCGCGCGGATGCAGGAGGGCATTTTCTCGCTCATGCAGATGCCGCGCACGACCATCGCCGTGCAGCGCCTGCGCGAGGCCAAGCTTCCCTATATCGTCGTTCTGACCAATCCGACGACCGGCGGGGTGACCGCCTCTTACGCCATGCTCGGTGACGTGCAGATCGCCGAGCCTGGCGCGGTCATCGGTTTTGCCGGCGCCAGAGTGATTGAACAGACCATTCGCGAGCGCCTGCCGGAAGGCTTTCAGCGCGCCGAATATCTGGAAGCCCACGGCATGATCGATATGGTGGTGAAAAGAAAGGACATGCGAGCGACCCTTGCCCGCCTTTGCGCTTTGTTAACGCGGACCCAGCCGATCGAGAGAGCCGCCGCCTGAGGGCCGCGAAACAAGGCCATCATGGATTCGCTGGACGCGCTTCTCTCCCGCCTTTTCACCTTGCATCGCAAGACGATCGAATTGTCGCTTGGCCGGATCGAGCGGCTGCTCGGCGCGCTTGGTTCGCCCGAACAGCGGCTGCCGCCGATCATTCATGTCGCCGGCACCAATGGCAAGGGTTCCACGATCGCCTTCATGCGAGCGATCCTCGAAGCGGCGGGAAAACGCGTCCATGTCTATACCTCGCCGCATCTGGTGCGGTTTCATGAGCGCATCCGACTTGGCGCGGAGGGTGGCGGCCGGCTCGTCGGCGATGCCGAACTTTTCGCCGCGTTGACGGCGTGCGAGAAGGCCAATCGCGGCGAACCCATCACCTTTTTTGAAGTCACCACCGCGGCGGCATTCAAGCTCTTCAGCGAACATCCGGCGGACTATCTTTTGCTTGAAGTCGGCCTTGGTGGACGGTTCGACGCAACCAATGTGATCGCGCGGCCAAAGGCCACGGTCATTACGCCGGTGTCCATCGATCACCCGGAATTCCTCGGCGCGACCGTCGACAAAATCGCTTTTGAGAAGGCCGGAATCCTGAAGTCGGGCGCGCCGGCGATTTTGGGCCTTCAGCATGAAGCCGCCTTGGCGGTCCTGAGGCGCGAGGCCCGCCGGGTCGGCGCGCCGCTGATCGTCGCCGAGCAGGATTTTTTCGCCCGAGAGGAACAGGGCCGCCTGATTTTCGAGGATGAGCGCGGCCTGCTCGATCTGCCGCAGCCACGTCTCATCGGCCGCCATCAGCATGCGAACGCGGCGGCGGCGATCGCCGTCCTGCGTTCGATTGAGCCGGATCTCGGCCCCGCCGTTTTCGAAGCCGGCTTGACGATGGCCGAATGGCCGGCGCGCTTGCAAAATTTAGCCAAAGGCCGTGTGCCGGCGCTTGCCCCGGCAGGCGCGGAGGTCTGGCTCGACGGCGGCCACAACGAGGATGCCGGCCGTGCGCTCGCGCAGGCCATGGCGGAGTTCGAGGACAAGTCGCAACGGCCGCTGATTATCATTTGCGGCACGCTGGCGAGCAAGGATACGGGCGGTTTCCTGCGCGCGTTCAAGGGCCTGGCCCAGGAAGTGGTGGCCGTTCCGGTCAATGCCGACCAATATGCCAAGCCGGCCGTTGAAGTGGCAGCGGCAGCCTATGCCAATGGGATCCCGGCGGCAGCCTGCGACAGCGTCAAAGCGGCGCTTCTGTTCCTCGCCGCGCGGGAATGGATTTACCCACCCCGCATTTTGATCGCTGGAAGTCTTTATCTCGCCGGAGAAGTCCTCGCGCTCAACGGCACGCCGCCGCAATGAAGCAAGATCACTGCGCCGCCGCGGCCTTCACCTTGCGGCGATGCGCGTGGAGAAGCCATTCCGTGTAGCCGTTTGGCTGCGCACGGCCTTTGAAAATAAGGTCGACCGCCGCTTGAAAGGCACTGCCATTGAAATCGGGCGCCATGGGGCGATAGAGAGGATCATCGGCATTCTGACGATCGACGACGTCCGCCATGCGCCGAAGCGTGTCCATCACCTGTTCCGGGGATGCAATCCCGTGGTGCAGCCAATTGGCGATGTGTTGACTCGAAATACGCAAGGTGGCGCGATCTTCCATGAGACCGACATCATGAATATCCGGCACCTTCGAACAGCCGATGCCCTGATCGACCCAACGCACGACATAACCTAAAATCCCCTGACAATTATTGTCGAGCTCGGCCTGAATATCGTCCGGTGCCCAATTGGCCCGGCAGGTCGGGATAGCAAGGAGATCGGACAGATGCGGCGGGCTCCGACGCCCAAGCTCCTTCCACCGGCCCGCGACATCGACCTTATGATAGTGAACGGCGTGCAAAACCGCTGCCGTCGGCGACGGCACCCAGGCGGTGTTCGCCCCCGCCAGCGGATGCACGATCTTTTGCGCAAGCATGTCCGCCATCCGGTCCGGGGCGGCCCACATGCCCTTGCCGATCTGCGCCCGCCCCGGCAAGCCGCAGGCGATCCCGACGTCGACGTTCGAATTCTCGTAGGCAGCGATCCAATCCGTGGTCTTCATGTCGTTCTTGCGGACCATCGGCCCGGCTTCCATCGACGTGTGTATTTCGTCTCCCGTCCGGTCGAGGAAGCCCGTATTGATAAAAAACACCCGGTCGGCCGCCGCCGCAATGCAGGCCTTGAGGTTGACCGAAGTTCGCCGCTCCTCGTCCATGATCCCCATTTTTAATGTGTGCCTAGGCAGCTTCAGCATGTCCTCGACAGCTCCGAAAAGCTCATTAGCCAGCGCGACTTCGTCGGGCCCATGCATTTTCGGTTTCACGATGTAGATCGAACCGTGACGGCTGTTGCGGGCACCGGTGACGCGCTTGAGATCGTGAACGGAGATCAGCGATGTCACCGCCGCATCAAGAATGGTTTCCGGGATTTGGCTTCCGGCGGCGTCAAGCACCGCGTCTGTCTGCATGTGATGGCCGACATTACGCACCAGCAGCAGGCTGCGCCCATGCAAGATCATGGGGGCGCCGTCCCGGTCGATATAGGTGCGGTCCTCGGCGAGCTTCCGCTCGATGAGCAGCCCCCTTTTTTCCAAGGAAGCCGTGAGGCTTCCCTGCATCAGCCCGAGCCAATTGCGGTAGACCGTGATCTTATCCTGGGCATCGACCGCGGTGACACTGTCCTCCAGATCGACGATGGAGCTGAGTGCGGCTTCAAGGACGACATCCGCCACGCCCGCCTTGTTGTCAGCACCGACCAAGCTGCCGGGATCGATCTCCAGTTCGATGTGCAACCCATGGTGCCGCAGCAGCACGACAAAGGAGTCGATCGTTCTTTTCTTGCAGCCGGCAAAGCGGCCGGGATGGCGCAAGCGCGTCTCAAGGCCATTTTCAAGAAATGCGACAAGCTCGCCGCCGACAACTTTATAAGCGATCACCGCTTTATGGCTGCCGCCGGCGAGCGGGGCCACCTCATCAAGAAATCGCCTAACCCAGTCGACGACCTTGGCACCGCGGACTTTGTTATAGCCCTTGCTGCGCTCCGCTCCGTCTGTCTCAGGAATGGCATCGGTTCCATACAGCGCATCGTAAAGACTGCCCCAGCGCGCATTGGCGGCATTCAATGCATAGCGCGCGTTAGAGGCCGGAACGACGAGCTGCGGCCCGGCAACCCGCGCGATCTCAAGCACATTTTCGGTCCGAATGGAAAAATTGGGTGGCTCCGGAACGATGTATCCGATCTCGCGGAGAAAATGGTGATAGTCTGAAGGGTCGAATGGTTTGGTCGCCGTTCTGCGGTGATAGGCGTCGATTTTTTCTTGCAGTTCGTCCCGAAACCGCAATTGCTCGCGGATGCGGGGTCCAAATGTCGCAATCAGACCCGCGAGCCCTGTCCAGAATGGCTCGGGGCCGATGCCCGCCCCCGGTAAGACTTCGTCGTGGATGAAGGCGCGCAGGTCTTTTGCAACGCTGATGTTGCCGATTTGCTCGTAAGCCATCATGTTTTAAGGTCTTCTTGGGAACGATTAATGAAGCGGCATCACCAAGGAAGCGGCGGTCCGTTGGCGTCCCGGATTAACGAAAATGCAAAGGAACAGAAAAAGTTTAGCAGCTTGCCCTCACCATTCCAAGACGGGATGACCAGCATCGGACATAGCATCCCAGTGACGAACGCCCGCTGGCCGATATTGTTGCTTACGATTTGGATTGGTCTTCTCATTTTTGTGCAATCGAACAACGGCAATTGCCGCGAAAATGCGCATCACGCTTGCACAATTTGATAAGCTCTAGATCACGATGATTTTGGATTGACTCAATCCAAAATCATGAACGTGATCGATTCCAAAAGCTTAGAGCGGGATGCGGGCGGAAAACCGGTTTCCACTTTTCCTCATCCCGCTCTAGCCACGCATGAGCATGCCGATGAAAAAGCCATCGGTGCCCGTCGTCAAAGGTGTGAGACGAAGGCCAAACCCAAAGGGTGAAGCAAAACGCGCCAGCTCCGGCAGGCCGGCCAGTTCCGCCAGTTTCTGAGCGGAAAAGCTCGCAAAGTCCTTATGGCGCTCCAAAAACGCCGCGAGCCTGTCTTCGTTTTCCTCGCGCAGAAGCGAGCAGGTCACGTAGAGAATGCGGCCATGCGGCTTGACGAAACGCGCCGCCTCTTCCAATACCTGATCCTGCTCACCGATCCGAATGGCCAGTGCGCCGGGCCGAATGCGCCATTTGGCATCTGGGCTGCGCCGCCAAGTCCCGGTGCCCGTGCAGGGCGCGTCCACAAAAACCAGATCACAGCGGTTCTCGAGACCGGCGAGCACATCCTCGCGCCCGCGTGGGGCATGCAGCTGCACGTTGCGCACTCCCGCGCGTTCGAGCCTCGGAAGGCTCCGCATGAGCCTTGCTCCCTCGGGATCGCTGGCATGAATCTGCCCTTTATTTTGCATCAAGGCCGCCAACGCCAAGGCTTTCCCGCCGGCGCCCGCGCAGAGGTCGAGGACCTGTTCGCCTGGCTTTGCCAGCGCGAGGAGCGCCGCAAGCTGCGAACCCTCGTCCTGGATTTCAACGCGGCCCTTGACGTAGGCGGGCTCCGCGGCGAGCGTCGGACCCCGTCCGTCCTGCGCCAGCGGCAACCGCAGCCCCAAAGGCGATAGAGGGGTGAGCTGCGCATTAAGGTGGGCAAGGCTAGCAAGCTCTTTGTCGCGCGTTGTCTTCAAAGTGTTGACGCGCAGATCGACAGGCGCCCTTGCGGCGAGCGCACTCATCTCGGCGACGACGCTTGGCCCAAAGACCGCGGCAAACGACGGCTCCATCCACTGCGGAAAATCGCCTGCGACGAAACTCGGGGCACCGGCCAGATCGCCCTTGGTGAGACGTTCAATTTCTTCCGCATCGAGCGGCGGCGGCGTGTGCGCCTCTCCGGTGCAAATCGCCGCCAGCGCTTCGGCGCTCGTGCCTTGGATCTGACGCAGAGAGCCGAGCACGATCGCGCGCGGCGTCTCGGCGCCCATGATGAAGGCTGACGAGGCCTTTTTGCGCTGCGCATCGAAGACCAGCGATGCAATCGCCGCGCGATCCTTGGAGCCCGCGAAACGGTGCGAAAGTCCCCAATCTTTCAGCACATCGGCAGTCGGTCTTTTGCGGGTTTCGATTTCTTCTGCGACCTCGATCGCGGCGGCAATGCGTGCACCAGGAGTCATTGAGTTTTATGCGTCATTGGGGCCTAACTGTCATAGCGCCCAAATCATGGGAGCAGCAAAAATGCGGATCGCAAAGATGAGCCACATTATGAATAAGATCGCGGAACCTAGAATAAAAAATGGACCCCGCAAGGGTACATAGTTGGAAGTTGTGTGGACATAGGCATGGGCGATACGGGTCGTGACGAAAAGCCATTCCATGATGACAAAAACGAGATCGGCTTTTTTGGTGATGATCGCCAGCACGACGAGGACATAAAATAGAACCGGCATCTCGAACTGGTTCTGAAATGAATTGCTCAATTGCTCTTCACGTCCGGGCCAGACCCTCTCGCGGAGAGCGATATCCTGCCAACGGACTTCGCCGCGCAAGACGACCGACCAGCGCAGCTTGGCGAGTCGAAGACCGACGAAATAGATCAGACCCACTTGGACGAACAACGGCAAAAGGATCGCTTGGAGTGTCATGCGGCTTCGTCCTGAGCAATTCGGCAAAAGCTCGGCTTCACCCGCTCGTCGGATAGTTCGGGCTTTCGCGTGTAATCGCCACATCGTGGACATGGCTCTCGCGAAGGCTCGCCGACGAGATACGGACAAACTGGGCGCGGGCTTGGAACTCCTGAATATTCGGCGCGCCCACATAGCCCATGGCAGCACGTAATCCGCCGGCCAATTGATGCAGAATCACCGAGGCCGGGCCGCGATAAGGCACCTGCCCTTCGACGCCTTCCGGGACAAGCTTTAACTGGTCGGTGATGTCCTGCTGGAAATAGCGGTCGGCGGAGCCGCGCGCCATCGCTCCCACCGATCCCATGCCCCGGTAGGATTTGAACGAACGGCCCTGATACAGATAGACTTCGCCGGGACTTTCATCGGTTCCCGCGAACAGCGAGCCGATCATCACGCAATCGGCCCCCGCCGCAATCGCCTTGGCAAGATCCCCTGAATATTTGATGCCGCCATCGGCGATGACCGGGACATTTGCCGCCCGCGCAGCCTCGGCGCAGTCCATGATCGCAGTGAGCTGGGGCACGCCGACACCGGCGACGATCCGGGTCGTGCAGATAGAGCCCGGGCCAATGCCAACCTTGATCGCATCGGCGCCGGCATCGATCAAGGCCTTGGCACCGTCAGCGGTCGCGACATTGCCGGCGATGAGCGCAACCTTGTTCGAAGCGAGCTTCAATCGGGAGACCTGATTTAGGACGGCCTGCGAGTGCCCGTGGGCAGTATCGACGACGATGCAGTCGACCCCGGCATCGATCAACATCAGCGCGCGTTCATAGCCCTGGTCGCCGACGGTCGAGGCTGCGGCCACCCTGAGCCTGCCCTCGGCATCCTTGCAAGCGGCAGGATGAAGGGTTGCCTTTTCCATGTCCTTCACGGTCACGAGGCCGACGCAGCGAAAATCGTCGTCGACGACGATGAGTTTTTCGAGCCGATGCTGATGCAGGAGGCGTCGTGCCTCATCCTCGGTCACGCCTTCGCGCACGGTAATGAGATTCTTGGTCATCAGCTCGCTAACGGGTTCCAGCGGATTATCGGCGAATCTGACGTCGCGATTGGTCAATATCCCGCAAAGCCGAGCCGGCTTGCCGCCGGGACCACGCTCCACCACCGGAATGCCGGAAATCCCATGTCGGCGCATCAGCGCCAGAGCGTCCGCCAGCGTCTCATCGGGAAAGATCGTGATCGGATCGACCACCATGCCGCTTTCGTAGCGCTTAACCTTGCGGACTTCCTCGGCCTGCTCGGCCGGATCGAAATTGCGATGGATGACACCGATACCGCCAGCCTGAGCGAGGGCGATCGCCAGCCTGGCTTCGGTCACCGTATCCATGGCGGACGATACAATCGGAATGTTCAAGCTGATCGCAGAGGTTAGTCTGGTTTTCAGCTCGGCTGCACCCGGCAGGACTTTAGAATGGCCCGGCAAAAGGAGCACATCGTCAAACGTCAGCGCTTCGGTTAGCGGGGGTCGCGTGATCAGGGCCAAATGCCAACTCCATTAATTTTTTCTCGGCGACGGTTTGCCTCCGGGGCAACGCCGCGAGAGTTCGCGCGGGGAGCGATTGGTCAAAATCGCGTCGGTCTAGAGTTGCCGGCGGCTCTTAGCATGCCCTGAGCAAGGCGCAAAGACGGTCTCGACAATCGAATATTTTTTCTGTTCGCGAAAATGTGTCCTTGACGCCCAAGCCAGGCTGGTAGGGTCTGCGCGCCCATCGCGCTCGGCTTTTGCCTGGGCACGATCCCAAATCCCCAAATCTCGTTTTTGTGATGCGGGAAACAAAATCGAATGCGGGCATGACCCAGCCCTGTTAGATCGGGATCGCACTTTGCGGCGTTAGCGAAAATAGCCGCAGAGATTTTTCGACGATCCGCCGCCTGCCCGCAAGCCGCCAGCCGATTCGGGAGCCGTGTTTTTGCCATCCTATCTCATCACCGCGCTCACCGTCGCCTGCGCCTTGTTCATGGAAAATCTCGATTCGACCGTCATTTCGACGTCCCTGCCGGCGATCGCCATGGATCTGCATGAAGATCCGATTGCCTTGAAACTTGCGCTCACCTCCTATCTGGTTTCGCTCGCGATCTTTATCCCGGCCAGCGGCTGGGCCGCCGACCGCTATGGTGCGCGCACGATTTTCCGGATCGCCATTCTTGTCTTCACCTTCGGCTCCATCTTATGCGGCATGTCGAGCAATTTGCCCGAACTGGTCGGCGCGCGGGTCATCCAAGGTCTCGGCGGCGCGATGATGACTCCGGTTGGCCGGCTCTTGCTCCTGCGTTCCGTGGAACGCCCCGATCTTGTCACCGCCCTCTCCTATCTGACGATCCCGGCTCTGCTTGGACCCATTACGGGGCCACTGGTCGGCGGCTTTATCACCACCTATTTCCACTGGCGCTGGATTTTCTGGATCAACGTCCCCTTCGGGGCCGTGGGGATCGTCCTTGCCACCTTGTTCATCGAAGACGTCCGGGGGGAAGCCGCATGGCCACTCGACGTCAAGGGCTTCCTACTGTGCGGCTCTGGGCTTGCTTTCCTCCTATTCGGGCTTGGCGGAGCCGGACGCGGTCTCATTCCGGGTGAAACCGTGGTCCTTCTGGCCGGCGCTGGCGTGCTCGCCCTGGCTGCCTATGTCTGGCATGCCCGTCGTGCCGCGTTTCCGCTGATCGATCTCAAGCTTCTTTCGATCAAGACCTTTCGCGCGAGCGTTCTCGGCGGTTCGCTGTTTCGGATCGGAATTGGATCGATTCCGTTTCTTCTCCCCCTCATGCTGCAAGCCGGGTTCGGCATGAACGCGCTTCAATCGGGTTCGATCACCTTCATTGCTTCAGCCGGGGCGATGGCAATGAAGGCCACGGCCGCGCCCATCCTGCGCCTGTTCGGCTTTCGCCGTGTGCTGATCTTCGATGCGATCCTGAGCGCCGCCTTCCTTGCCTCCTACGGCCTCTTCACCCCTTGGACCCCGGTCGTCCTTATGATGAGCGTGCTCCTGGTCGGCGGCTTTGTGCGGTCGCTCGAATTCACCAGCCTCAATTCGATTGCCTATGCCGAAATCGATTCCGCCAGGATCAGCAGAGCCGTCAGTTTTGCATCCGTGGCGCAACAACTGGCCTTGAGTCTCGGCGTCGCAGCTGGAGCCGGTGCGCTTCAAGGTTTTGCCTATCTCAATGGCGCGTCAAATATCTACGCAACCGAGAATTTCAAATGGGCGTTTTTTGCCATGGCCGCCATCTCGTTGAGTGCGATGTTTGCGTTCTTGCGGCTGCCCACCGACGCCGGATGGCAGCTTACCAGAACGCGCACCGACGAAGCCATCGCGCCGGCATCGCAATAGCCGTCAAGGCGTGCCGGCTCCTCTGAAGCCGGTGGCAAGCACATAGAGTTCAGAGGAATCGGCACGGCTGGCCTGCGGCTTGACATGCCGTACAACCGCGAACTCCCGCTTAAGCCTGGCGAGCAAATCGCGTTCGGTACCGCCTTGAAAAACCTTGGCGAGGAATGTGCCTCCCTCGGCCAAAATTTCGTAGGCGAAATCGGCAGCAAGTTCGACAAGGCCGACAATCCGCAAGTGATCCGTCTGCTTATGGCCGGTGGTATTGGCGGCCATGTCGGAAAGAACGACGTCGGCCTTGCCGCCCAGCCAATCCTTGAGAAGCTGCGGCGCGTCCTCAGCCATAAAATCCATGACCTTGAATTCGGCGCCGGCCAGCGGTTCGATGTCGAGAAGATCGATACCGATTATTCTGCCGCCGCTCTTGTTTGTGCCCGCCGCTTGCACGCAAGCCTGCGACCAGCCACCAGGCGCAGCGCCGAGATCGACGATCCTCTGCCCAGGCTTCAAAAAGTGATAGCGAGCGTCGATTTCCATTAATTTATACGCGGCACGGGAACGAAAACCCTCCCGTTTCGCCCGCGCCACATAGGGATCGTTGAGCTGACGTTCCAGCCACAAGGTGGAGGAGAGCGATCGCTTTCGCGCGGTCTTCACCCGCGTCTTCAGCGAACGGCCACCTTCCCGGCCCGACGGAGATCGCGTCTCCATCATCCCTCTGCCCGCGCGGCCACGCCGTCGCCGCTCATCAGCTGGATCAAAATGCCGTCACGCAAACCGCGGTCTGCGATACGGACGCGATCTGCCGGAAACGCGCGGCGGATTGCTTCCAGAATGGCGCAGCCGGCAAGGACAAGATCGGCTCGCCCATGCCCGATACACCCATTCGCGGCGCGCTCGTGGTAGGTCATTTTGCGTAAACTGGCCACTGCATTGTCGACCTGTCCGCTCGACATCCACAAACCGTCAACCCGGCGTCGATCATAGCGGGCAAGGCCAAGAAAAACGCCTGCGATCGTCGTGACCGTCCCGGAGGTGCCCAGCAAATGAAAATTTGGTCCCCGCTGTTCAGTGCCCGCCATCGCCACAAAACTCGCCAGCTCGGGCGCGACATAATCCACCATGGCTTCGAATGTCGCGTCGGAGACTTCTAGCCCGCCAAATTTCTCCGCCAGAGTCACGACCCCGACCCGCAGGGAAACCCAGAAGCGGATCCGATCGCATTTTGCCATGCCGATGGTTCGAGCGTGCACGGATGAAGCTTTGCTCAGCCAAACAATTTCCGAAGAGCCGCCGCCGATATCGAACAGGACCACACCGTGGGCGGCGGAATCGGCCAGCGAAGCAGATCCAGCGGCCGCCAGACGCGCTTCGGTTTCACGATCGACAACCTCGAGTTCTAGACCCGTTACGTCCCGGACCCGCGCAAGAAATTCCGGTCCATTTCGTGCCGACCGGCAAGCCTCCGTCGCAATCAGCCGGGCATGGGTGACGCCGCGAGCGCGCATCTTGTTGCGGCAGATTTCAAGGGCGCTCAGCGTCCGCTCGATCGCCGCCTCGGTGAGTTCGCCAGTTAAAGAGAGACCTTCGCCGAGCCGGACGATCCGGGAAAACGAATCGATGACCCGAAATCCGTCCTGGCCGCTTCCCGAAGGTGCAGGCCGGGCAATCAAAAGCCGGCAATTGTTGGTCCCAAGATCAAGCGCCGCATAGATGTTTTGTTCCGGCCTAGGCGCGGCGGGAGGCTTTTCGATGCTGGCGATATAATTCGCCGCACCCGCGCCCGTCGAGTCCGGAACCACATCTTCCATGGCGCGCAGGCTGGCTACTGGCGCGCTTATTGCGCGGTCACCGGTTTCACCGGCGCCTTCGGTTCGAATCAATTCACACTCCCGAAGCCGGGCACTCCTCTGCAACTTCGCGCAAGTGTAACAAGGCCGGCTCCAAACACCAAGTGCCGCACCGCAAGAAGGCACAAAACGGCGAGCTCATTGGCCTTGGCCCCGCGGATTGTCCTTTTCACCGGGCTTCTTGACCGGCTTCACGGGAACCTGTGGCGGCATGTGGACCTGGGGCGGCATCCCTCTTGGGGCCGCCGGAAAATTGCTTGGGCTAACCCGCGGACCCGGATGGGGAACGACCGGCGCAATCGCCACCGGCCGTGGCCCGCCTCCCCAGTTCGGGTGCGGCTGGGCAGGGGGTGGCATGTTTGCGGGCCTCGCCGCTGTCGCTGGGCGAGCGCCGGGAAAAACGCCTCTGTTTGGCATTGGCGGGGGCGCGACGATACCAACTGGCCCAGGATGCTGCGGCCTCCTCCCGGCCGGGAAACCCGCGTTGGCTGGTGCGTGCGGCTGGATCCCAGGGGGAACACGGATCGCCGCCGGCCCATGCGAAAGCTGAGGAGGCAGCACAGGAGAAATTTTGGGGATGGCCGCCGGCGGCAATCGATGGCCGGCAGGACCAGTCCTTCCAGTTGGACCGGGCGGCAACCCGGGCTTGGGTCCCGTGGAGGTGGGAAGCGGCTGACCAGTCGGCAACGCGTGGTGGGAAGGCGGCGGCGCCCCGTTTGGCGCCGGCTCGTGGATCGCAGTTGCCGGACGTGAGGGACCCGCAGGAGGAGGCGCGCCATTTGGAGCGGCGGGAACGCCGGGCTGGAGCCCTCCGGTGGGCCGTGCCGGGGCACCAGGAACTCCCCCCTGGGGTGGCGGCATGGCGCTCGGCGCGACGGCCGCGGGAGAACCCGGGCGGACGGGCCTGTCGAGGCCACGCATGGCTCGTTCCAGCCCCGCGGGCGGCGCTATGTTGGGCGCCCCTTGCTGCCCGAAATTTTGCTGAATGACCACGCCCGGCGTGGCGCGTTCTCTCCCGAACGGCACCGGAATGGGAATCGGGATCGGGAGAAAGCCTTGGCTCGGTGGCGGCGGCGGCGGCGCGATCTCGATGAATTCCACCGGCCGCGGCGGCAAAAAATAGTCGGGCGGCGGCGGAGGCGGCGGGTAATTCTCCGGGGCAAAGCTTATGACCGGCTGGTCGATAACCCGGTATTCCTCTTCTGGAGGCGGCGGCAAGCCACCGAAATCATAGGCCTCATAGCGGGGCGGAGGATCGAGGGGGGCCGATAAAAAAGTGAGCCTGCGACGGGCGTCCGCGAAATGCGGGCCGCGCGGATAGCGCTGCATATAGCTCCAATAGGCATCGGGCGTATTCGCGGAGACACAGCGGCGCCACGTCAAAGCCTCGCGCCTTGCCGCGAGCAAGGCTCGGACTCGGGCCGCAAGCCGATCATTTGGATAGGCTGCAAGGAATTCCTGATAGCCTGCGAATGTGTCGCGTTCCACCGCGGCGGCATAGGCCTCGGCGATGGGAAACTCTCGGATCGGGCGGGACCGCATGGCCGCATAGCTTTGCGCCGCGACGGGGGGCGGCGCATCAGGGCTGGCGGCAAAAAGCAAAATGGGCGTTTCGATCTTGGAAACATCCCAAGGCACAAAGGCGCCGTGCGTCGCTTCGTTCACCCTGAGCCTTGCGCGGGCGAAGGCTTCATCGATGGGCACCCCGCCTTCGCGCAACATCTCAGCCAAGGCCTTGGCATAAGCGCCATAAGGTGCGGGTTCCTCGGGCGCAATCGTACCCGGCGCCGCATTAAACGCGTAAAGCGAGCCGGGCTCCGCATCGATCAGCGCAAGACCGCTCGCGAGGCCTGGTCCGCTCTTCGCAAAATCATTGGCCCGCGCAGCATCGAGCACAATGATCCGAGCCTTGAGCGGCAACGCCGCGAGCGCGCGGGTAAAATCGGAAATGCGCAGCGCTTCCACTGGAATGTCGGTGTCGCGCGCAATCATGGCCTCGATGGGGGCGAAATAGTTTTCGCCCTCATATTGCAGGCCGCGCCCGGACAGATAGATGAACACGATCGCTTGGGGCCCGGCCTGCTCCGCCTTCGCCTGGAAATCACGAAACGCACGGCGCAGCGATTCCGAATCGAGATTGGCGGCGCCATTCACCTCAAATCCGGCGGCACGCAAGGAATCCGCGATGAGACCTGCGTCGTTTGCCGCCGTCGGCAACGCGCCGCCGCGATAGTCCGCATTGCCGATCACGAGGGCCAGTCGCGGTTCGGTCGTCTCCTGGGCAAACGCCTGGGGCCGCCATGAAACCAAGATCGCGAGCGCGACGGCGAGGAAGAGAACTCTATTTGTTTTCGTTCGAAACAGCATTTAGCACCATGGGCAACACCGGAAGCTCGCATAAAGGAAGGCCAGTGCGGCTGAATATTGGCTGAATGCTCCAGCTATCTTCCGTTCAGGTGCTCTGCGCGTGGGTTCCCTGGTAAAGCTTCAGGTGATGGCGCGGGCGACCTCCCTCCGCAAAAGCGGCAAGACCTCCGCCTCGAACCAAGGATTTCGCTTGATCCATCCGCTGTTGCGCCACGACGGATGCGGCAACGCAATGATACGCGGGCCCTTCCCCGCGAATTCCCGCCAGCGGCGGACCGTTTCATCAACGCCGAGGCCCTTCGGCAAAGGTCTTCCAAGCCGCGCGAAATGATAGTCCTGCGCATAACGGCCGATGGCAAGAATGCATTCAATCTGGGGCAATGCTGCGAACAATTCATCATGCCAGGTCTCGCGGCATTCGCGGCGCGGCGGCAGATCGCCCTTATTTTTGTCATGACCCGGAAAACAAAACCCCATCGGCACGATCGCCACCCTGGCTTCATCGTAGAAGATTTCACGCGGGAGGTTTATCCATTGCCGGAGCCGATCTCCGGACGCATCGTTGAAAGGCACGCCCGTTTGATGAACTCTGGTGCCGGGCGCCTGGCTAGCAATGAGCAAGCGCGCGGTCGAGGAGACCCGCAGCACGGGACGCGGCTCATGCGGAAGCGGTGTTTTCCGTGGCGCGTCGCGACAGAAGCGACAAGCCCGGATGCGTTCAGTCAGTTCGATGATTGATCGATTTGTATATCTATTGACATCAGAGATCAAACGTTTGTCCATCATAGGCAATCATCAACCCGGCGCTTTCCATTTCGGGCCGGAGGGCCAAGGCAGAGTCGCTCATATGCGTCACGACAATTCGCTTCGCCGAAAAGCCGGCAAGATTGGCCTTTAGCGAGGGCCAGTTGATGTGGTGCGGCACCGGCTCTCCCCCGGAATAGCATTCAACGACGAAAATATCGGCGTCCTTGGAAATGTCGAACAAGGCCTCGGTCCAGGCCGTGTCGCCTGAATAGGCAAACACATTTTTACCATCGTCCAGTCGAACGCCCGTCGCGATACCGCAGCAGCCGTGAACGACCTCAAAGCTCTCCACAGCGAGCCCCGCAGCTTTGGTTTTCCCGCGCGGGGGCAGTTCCTCGACCTTCCAAGGAAAACTCCAGGGCATCGCTTTTGTCACGGAAAAAAGAGTCTCGAGCGCGTCATCGAGCCGCTTTCTAAGGCCTGGCGGTCCGATCATTGTGAGGGGTTTTGTTCGCCGCGCAACGAATTGGCAGTCCAACAAAAGGAATGGCAAGCCCCCAAAATGGTCGCCGTGCAAATGCGATATCACGACGGCATCTATATCGGAGCAATCGTAGCCAAGCTTCTTCCAGCCGACAATCGAGGCGGCTCCAAAATCGACCAAGACGGTTTTCTCCAGCGCATCTATTTTGAAACAAGTGTGCGCGCGGCCGCCAGTCCCAAAGGCATCGCCCGAACCAACTATCGTTACTCGCATGACACCCTTTCTATGGACCTATCTGACGTAGAAAATCTCTGCGAGCAGCAGAAGAGACCGTAGCGGCGTAAAGTTCAAACCCAAAACAGAGCAGACGCAGAAGCTGGGTCCAAGGGAAGATACTTAAGACCGGCTCTCTACGACGTGCATGGGCACCAAACGTTTTTAGGAGGTTAACACGCGACTTTTGAGCGACGGACACGTCCTTGATGTGCGTTACCACACACTCAAACCCACCCCTTGGATTCACTGCAGCGCGGACTTCCGCGGAAGATTGTGCGCGCGAAAGCCGTCAGGTTGGGACCAGCGCATGTTGCGTACAAATCGAACGATCACCGAGCCGGGTCGTTAATCTTTTTGCGCCAACCTCGCAAATTGCGTGGACGCACCGAAAAGTCAGCAGGTCTTTCACACGATGACAAATGTCGCCGCAGAATTGACCGCGCACAGGCGGGTTGGCGATTCAGCGAATGCCGCACAGCGCAGGGCCGCGGTGTTAGATGCGACGCAAAAACTGCCCCTCTTCTCCGCCCAAAATCGATCTGGCTGCGATGTGGAATTGCTGCGCCTCTATGCAAGAGCACGAAGATCCTCGGTTCCTGCCATGGCCGCGCTTGCCGCCATCGTCGCGATTGTTGCCACGACCAGGGTCTCGCTCGAGTCCGTCGCGATCTGGCTCGCCCTCGATGTCGCCGCCATCAGCCTGTCCTACCGATACGCCGGAAAATTTCTGAATGCCGACGAGACCGCGCTCGATACAAGCCGCTGGCGTTACAAGTTCTTCTTCGCCGAAACCTGTCAGGGCCTTGTCTGGGCGGTTCTCATAGCGCTCATCAATGACTCGGGTGATCCCACCTCGCCAACGATCGGTTTGGTTTTGCTTTTGTTGGTCGCAACAATGAATGCGACCGTCACGGCGCCGATCCCTTTCGTCATGACCGGCGCATTGACGCCGATGACCCTCGTCATTCTCGGTTTCCTCCAGCCTGCGAGCCTTGCCGGCGGAGCCCCGCCGCTGTTTATTCTCGCTTGCGGGACGCAGCTTTACTTCATGTTCCTCGCCAGCAAGCTGCATGCGGCTTCGCGCGAAGGCCTGTCGTTTCAAACCGAAAAAGACCAATTGATCGCCGAGCTCGAACAGGCTAAGGCGAACAGCGATCTCGCGAGGCGGCGCGCCGAGTCCGCCAACCTCGCCAAGTCCCGCTTCCTGGCGACGATGAGCCATGAATTGCGGACTCCCCTCAATGCGATCCTCGGCTTTTCCGAAGTGATGAAAGGCGAGCTGTTCGGATCGCATGCAATCCCGTCCTATAAGGAATATTCAAACGACATTCATGCAAGCGGCCAGCATCTCCTGATGCTGATTAATGAAATTCTCGATCTCTCAAGGATTGAAGCGGGTCGTTTCGATCTCAAGGAAGAAGCGGTCGCGCTCGATCATATCGTTGAGGATTGCCGGCATCTGCTGGGCTTGCGCGCGAAGAAACGCCGGATCACGATTGAAGAATCCGTCGAACCCAATTTGCCTCATATTTGGGCCGATGAGCGCGCGCTTCGTCAGGTCAGTTTGAACCTCTTGTCCAACGCGATCAAATTTACCCCGCAAGGCGGACTGATCAAAATCAGAATTGGCTGGACTTCAAATGGCGGCCAATATGTCGCCGTGCGCGACAGCGGTCCCGGCATTCCCGAAGAAGAAATCCCGATCGTCATGTCATCCTTCGGCCGGGGCACGCTCGCGCAAAAAAATGCCGACGAAGGATCGGGGCTCGGCCTGCCGATCGTCAAAGGCCTTGTCGAACTGCACGGCGGAACCTTCACTTTGAAATCGAAGCCACGCGAAGGCACCGAAGTTGTCGTTATCCTTCCGCCGGAACGGGTGATGGACGCGGTGCCGGTGAGCGGAGTTCGGGGCGATGGGAGGCGCAAAGGCGCACGCCGGCTGCAACCTGGGACGACGACCGCCGCCTAGCATTCGAGGCCCCAGCCCGCGCGTCATCAACCATTTGTGCAAACATTTTGCCGGGTAAGATGATACGAAGCCACGCGAGAATGCCCCGATATTTGATTGCTGGCATGTCGCGTCGAATTTTTTCCGGTCGCCCGGCGCAGTTTGGCAATGCCGATCAAAAGCAATATAGGCCCTGCCCGCGACAGCTGCCGCAGCTGGGATAACGAGGAGACGAGCTGACGTGCTTTGGCCATTCAGGACAGCGCTTTTCCCACTGCGCATTTGCCGGCTTGCTGCAGCCGTCTTCTTAGGGTGCGCGGCCTTTGCACCCTTGGCCGCCGAAGAACCGATGCGCCCGGCACCCGTCGCGGGGGCGGAAGCAGGATCTCCTGAAACCACATCACATCAGGTCCAGGGCGAGCCGCATCCGCAAGAGCCAGCCACCGGGCAAAAGGCGCTCCCTCCGCCGGCCACCACTTCGCATACGGTCGAATTGCCCGGACGCAGCCTTCATTTCAAGGCGATTGCCGGGGCGACCCGCCTGAGAGATGGGGAGAGCCTGAGCCCCAGGGCCGATATCGCCACCGTCGCTTTCCTTTTGGAAGGCGCCGATCCTGCCAAGCGTCCGGTCACATTCGCAATCAATGGCGGCCCCGGCGCGTCTTCCGCTTGGCTCGATCTCGGCGCTCTGGGGCCATGGCGCCTGCCGCTCGACCGCAACGCACCGTCGCCTTCCATGTCCCCTGTCGTGGTCGACAATACCGACACCTGGCTAGATTTTACCGACCTCGTCTTTATTGATCCGCCCGGCACCGGCTATAGCCGCATCTTGGCGAAGGGCGACGAAACGCGCCGCCATTTCTATTCCGTCAATGGCGATATAGAGGCGCTGGCGGTCGCGATCCGCAAATGGCTGACCGCCAACAAACGGCTCGAAAGCCCCAAATTCATCGTAGGCGAGAGTTATGGCGGCTTTCGCGCCCCAAAACTCGCACGACGGCTTCAGGACAATGAGGGGATCGGCATTGAGGGTCTGATCTTGGTCTCCCCGGTGCTCGATTTCAGCTGGTTCGAGGGTGCCAATAATCCGTTGACCTTTGCAACGCGGCTCCCTTCTCAAGCGGCGGCCGCGCGCGGCCTTACCGGTTCCGACGGACGCGCGGCGCTTTCCGATGTCGAAGCCTATGCAGCCGGCCCCTATCTGACCGATCTCCTGCGGGGAGAACGCGACCCTCAGGCGCTGACCCGTCTTGCCGAAAGGGTTTCTGGCTTCACGGGCCTCGATCCGGCGCTTGTTCGTAAGCTCGGCGGACGCATCGATATTGCAACCTTCGCGCGGGAAAAAAATCGGGCCGGGGCGAAGATTTCCAGCATCTACGATGCGCGCGTGAGCGGTTATGATCCGTCCCCACACGCGGCCGCGAGCGAATATTCGGACCCCATTCTCGATGCGGCCAAGACGCCGCTGGCCAGCGCCATGGCCGATATTACCGCCAATCGCTTGGGTTGGCCGGTCGGGGAAGAACGCTATGAAATCCTGAATGAGAGTGTGAGCCATGCCTGGGACTTCGGCAGCGGCCGCAACCGGCCCGAGTCCCTTTCCGATCTGAAACAGGCGATGGCGCTCGACCCACGCCTACGCGTTCTGGTCGTGCATGGGCTCACCGATCAAGTGACGCCCTATTTTGCCTCCAAACTCCTCATCGACCAGGTCCCTCCCCTCGACGATCCGGGCCGCCTGCGCCTCAAAGTCTACGGCGGCGGCCACATGCTTTATTTCGACAACAAGTCCCGCGCCGACTTGCGGGAAGACGCGCGGCATTTGATCGAAGGAAAATGATGTTTTGTAGGAGAATTTTCTGATATTTACTTGATATTACATGGCTTAGATCACTTCTCCGGAACCTTGGCTTCCTCGAAAGTGGCCATGCCGGCGTAGCAGGCCAGGGCGGATTTCACGATTCCGCCCGCCAGAGCCGCGCCCGAGCCTTCGCCCAGCCGCAGCCCCAAATCCAAAATCGGCGTCTTGCCAAGCTTCCGCAATATGTCTCTGTGAGCCCCCTCAGCCGAGACATGGCCCGCCAGGCAATGATCGAGCGTTGCGGGATCGAGCGCGTGGAGGATCGCTGCCGCGGCGCAGACCACATAGCCATCAAGGATCACCGGGATGCGTTCCATCCGCGCGGCCATGATCGCTCCGGCAATCGCCGCGATTTCGCGCCCGCCAAGGCGTCGCATCAGTTCAAGGGGATCGGATAAATGCTCCTTGTGCAATGCAACGGCAGCTTCCACGGCGGCAATTTTCCGCGCCAATCCGCTGTCATCGATTCCAGTGCCCCGCCCCACCCAATCGGCCGCACGCCCCCCATATAGCCCGTAGTAAATAGCGGCTGCCACCGTCGTGTTGCCGATGCCCATTTCACCGAGGCACAGGAGATCGATGCCCCCTGCAATGGCCTCCATCCCGAAAGCGAAGGTCGCCATCGCCGAGGCCTCATCCATCGCCGGAGCTTCCGTGATGTCGGCGGTGGGAAGATCGAGGGCGAGTTCAAACACCTTCAGCCCCATCCCGTTCGCGGCGCAAATCTGATTGATAGCCGCTCCGCCTGCCGAAAAATTATCCATCATCGCGCGCGTGACGGAGGCCGGATAGGCCGACACGCCCTTTTGCGTGACACCGTGATTGCCGGCGAACACAGCAACCTGGGGCCGCTCGATCGTGGGTTTTGGCTTGCCCTGCCATGCAGCCAAAAACTCGACGATTTCCTCAAGCCGGCCGAGCGAACCCGACGGTTTGGTCAAAATGGCTTGGCGCGCGCGGACGGCTTGCCGGGAAGCCTCCGACGCTTGGGGCATGGAAGCGACCAGCGCGCGGATCGAGTCGAACGGTGTTTGGGCGGTGGACATCAAGACCTGCAGCAAAAGTGGAGACGTCTCTTAGGCCAGACAAGGCCGGGCCGGAAGGCCTGCGGCAACTCGCCTCGTTCTTTGCTGCACTTGCGATATTGCAATGCAGCAATTGAGCTCCTATGTACGCCTTATCGTGTTTCTAGGGAGGATAAACACTAACGTTATCAACACGGATCGGAGACCGACACCATGAAAAGCCAAATCTATCTCACTGCCTTGGGGCTGGTTCTCGCGACTTCGGCCCTCGGCTTTGCCACGGTCGGACACCTGCCGAGCTTTCACGCGCGGGAGACCGCGCCGATTCGGGCTTTCCAGCCGGCCGCAGAAGATGCGCCGCACCCTATCCGCTGCTATAACGGCGTGAAGGGCGAACCCGACAAGCTCTATCGTGGCTGGGTCTGCGAATAAGCGCAGTTCCCCCTGTCGAAATAAGACTGCGGCCCGTTGAGTACCGCTCAACGCAGCACTCGACAAAAGCCATTTGATCTCCGATGAGAAGCGATGCGCCTTCGCTCGTCGCTTCTCATCGACCTCATCGTCTGTTTGCGGTTTTACACCCGCATTCCCGTGCCGGAACGCTGGGAGAAGAGCGAGCCATCTACGCTTGCCGGCTTCCCCCACGCGATCCGTATGCTGCCTTTTGCGGGTGGCATACTGGGGGCGCTCGCCACGCTTGTCCTCTGGGGTGCGTCTGGGCTCGGATTTCCGCCGCTGATTGCTGCGCCGCTGTCTATTTGCGCCTTGATCCTCCTCAGCGGGGGCATGCATGAAGACGGTTTGGCCGATTGCGCCGACGGTTTTTTCGGTGGCGCAACGCGCGAGCACAAACTCGAAATCATGCGCGATAGCGCGATCGGCTCTTTCGGCGCGCTGGCGCTGGCCCTGAGCCTCTATTTACGTGCCGCGAGCCTAGTCCTCATCGCCACCGAGTCCTTAATTCTAGCGGGCACGGTGCTGATCGGTGCTGCAGCCTTTTCGCGCACAATAGCATTGATTCCCTTGGTAATGCTGGCACCGGCTCGCGATCAGGGAGCGGGCTTCGCGGCGGGAAAGCCTGAGCCAAGGGCCCTCGTCGCAGCCTTCTCCCTTGCCTTTGTCTTTGGCCTTGTTCCTCTCAGCGGAGGCGCAGGGTTTGGGCAGACATTCGCGGCCATGATTTTGGCGTCTGCGGCGGCATTGGGATTGGCTCTCTTCGCCAGACGCCAGATCGGCGGGCAAACCGGGGATGTTGTCGGCGCGACCCAGCAACTGGCTGAAATGGCGTTCTATCTGGCGTTTACGGCGCAGGCCTGACAGCGCGCGCCGCAGTTCCTAGTTAGACTCCCGCGAGATATTGGGTGGGATCAACCGGCGTCGTGCCCTTGCGCAATTCAAAATGAAGTTGCGGCGACGCGACATTGCCGCTTTGGCCCGATTTCGCAATCGTCTGACCCCGCTTCACCGTCTCACCGCGCTTCACTTCGATGTCTCCATTATTCGCATAGGCCGAGACAAATCCGTTGGGATGGCGGATCAGAATAAGATTTCCATAGCCTTTCAGCTCATTGCCGGCGTAGGCAACGACGCCGCTTTCGGCTGCCTTGACTGAGGTTCCTTCGGGGACCGCAATATTGATCCCATCATTGCCCCCCGGTTTGAAAGCTTGGATAATCCGTCCCCGCGCCGGCCAGCGGAATTCCGGATTTGCGCTCTCCGTCGCGCTCGCTCTGGCCGGCTCCTCGGCAGCGGCCGGCGTCTCAACTTTCGCGACCTTGGAATTTTCCGCCTTGATCGGCTCCTGAGCCGGTTTTGTTTGGGCGAGCCGCTCCGCCTTGGGGGATGCGGCAGGTGCCAGCGGTTTGGGCTCAAGCTTGCCCGAAGTCCGCGACGGGGGTGCTGTGAGAAGGCCGACACGGCTCGTCGGTGCGGCGCCCTTCCCGGAGGGTCGGGCATCGGCGGCTTTATTCGAGGGGGACGGATTTCGCGTAGAGGCGGGCTGAACGCCACTCGAAGTGGCCAAGGCCGCATTGTAAACGGGAATGACGACGCGTGCTCCCGGCTTGACCTGGGCCGCGTTGGCGAAGCCGTTCGCGCGAAGGATCGCATCGAGCGGCACACCATACCGGTTGGCAAGGATTTGGGCGTTCTCGCCCTGCGCAACGACAACCGGCGAACCGCCCTGTGCGGACCAGCCCGCGATACTTTGTCCTGCATGTGAGGGCGTGGGCGTGACCGCAATCCGGGCCGCGGGGGGAGAGAGAGCGGCATTGCTGGCTGTCGGCATGCCGAGCGGCCGCGATTGCACAGAACCGACGGGCGCAGATGCTACGACACCCGCAGCAGGCCCGGGATTGCCAATATTGGCCGACGTTTGAAATGGATTGGACAATGGGTCGCTTAGGCGCTCGGACGTGGAGCAGCCAGCGAGGGTGCCCGCCGCAACGCCTGTGAGGGCGAGGCGGACCGCAAACCGCGCGCAGGAAACACGAATAAATTTACTCATGACGCAACTCACCGACACAAAGCCTACTGACCCATTAAGGGCGGATTCAGTTAAGGGAGAGTTTAAGATGAACGATCGTTCACGAAAAACCGGATAAAATTACAAATTATTGCAAAGCTACCGGATCGATCAGAGCGCGCGCGCTTCGCCCGGCAACAAAGGCTGCAACCGGCAACCGCAGATGGGGGCCTCGTCGAGGCCGCCTTCCTCATTGCGGACGATCCGCACGATCTTGCGGTGCGAGGGCGCCGAAGGATCAAGCCGCCCGGCGACGAAAACGCCGCCGGTCCCCAGGAGCGCGATGAGATTTTCGGGAATATCTCCGAGCAGCCCCTGAACAATGATCCGGTCAAAGGGGCCGATTGAAGGCGTAACGGCCAAGCCGTCGCCGAATACAACCGCGGCGTTTTTGATCGAAAGCTGTTCAAGTCTTGCCTCGGCCTCGATTGCAAGGCTCTGAAACCTCTCGATCGAAAGGACCTCACGCGCCAGCCGCGCGAGCAAAGCCGTCGCATAACCGGAACCGGTTCCAATCTCGAGCACCCGGTGGTCGCTTGCCGGCGCCAGCGCCTCGATCATCCGGGCGGTCAGCCAGGGTTCTGGAAGGGTTTGTCCGCAGCGAAGCGGCAGCGCGATGGCGCGCCGCGCCAGATCGGTAAAGCGATGCGGCACGAAGATTTCGCGGGGCACATTCTCGAGGGCCCGCAAAAGATTGAGATCCTGGATGCCGCGGGCGCGCAGCGCCATGAGAAAGGCCGCCTTGATTTGCCCATCCTGATCTTCATCAGGAAGCTGGGACGGTGGCGGTTTCTCAAGCTGCATCAATATTTGCCTCGATCAGCGAAGCGCCTGGCGATAGCGCGTCAGCACCGGTTGGTCCGTCAGATCGAGCTTCAGGGGCGTCACCGAAATGCGGTTCTGGTCCAAGGCTTCGAGGTCCGTCCCGGGTCCCGGGGTCGAATTACCCCGCGCAAAAGAGATCCAATAATAAGGATTGCCGCGCCCGTCCGCCCGCTCATCGATCGTGATGGTTTGGGCGTCCCGCCTCCCTTGCACGCTCACGGCTATGCCCTGGACCGCCTCCGGCGGACAAGCGGGAAAATTTACATTGATCAAAATACTGGGCGGAATGCCTTCGGCCAGGATCTTGGCGATCAGGCCAGGAGCATGGGCTTCGGCACAATTCCAGAAGGTTTCGTCGCGCCCGATTGGGCCATAAGCCTGGGAAAGCGCAATCGAAGGCAAGCCGAGGCTGGTCCCCTCCATCGCGCCGGCGACCGTGCCCGAATAGGTGATGTCCTCGGCGACATTCTGGCCGCAATTGACCCCTGAGAGGACGAGATCCGGGGCCTTGTCTTCCAACAGCCGGCGCACCCCCATGATGACGCAATCGGTCGGCGTCCCCTTCACGGCGAAATGGCGCGCGGAAATCTTGCGCAGCCGCAACGGATCGTTAATCGAGAGAGAATGGGCAACCCCCGATTGATCGTTTTCAGGAGCCACAACAAAAACATCGTCCGACAAATTCTTGGCGATGCGCTCCAAAACCGCAAGGCCGGGAGCGTGGATTCCATCGTCATTGGTAATCAAAATGCGCATGGGCGCGGCCTCAAACTTTCGCGATTCTTTCGATGCCGCCCATATAGGCGCGCAAAACCTTCGGGACGGTGACGGATCCGTCCGCGTTCTGGTAATTTTCAAGCACCGCAACCAGCGCCCGGCCAACCGCGACGCCCGAGCCATTGAGGGTGTGCAGGAACCGTGTCGCTTTTGCGCCTTCAGGCCGGTAGCGTGCATTCATCCGCCGCGCCTGGAAATCGCCGCAGACCGACACGGAGGAAATCTCGCGATAGCGGTTTTGCCCCGGCAGCCACACCTCGATGTCATAGGTTTTTTGCGAGGCAAAACCCATGTCGCCGGTGCAGAGGGTGACGACGCGATAGGGAAGCTCCAGGCGCTTCAACACTTCCTCGGCACACAACAGCATGCGCTCGTGTTCGGCCAGCGCATTTTCCGGTGTGGTGATCGAGACAAGTTCGACCTTGGTGAATTGATGCTGGCGGATCATTCCGCGCGTGTCTTTGCCCGCCGCCCCCGCCTCGGCACGAAAACAGGGCGTGCAGGCCGTGACTCGCAGGGGTAGATCCTTCTCTTCGAGGATCGATTCACGGACGAGATTGGTGAGGGGAACTTCGGCGGTCGGAATGAGCCAAAGTTTGCTTTCTCCAAAAGCTTTTTCAAGCTCCCTATAGAGGCTAAGCCTTCTTAACTCGTCCAGGTCCATCTGAATTTCAGAACCGTCATCAAACGGATCAAAACTTGGGGCAGCGTTTAAGCGATTTAATTCATTATAGAGAACAGGAATTAATACTTTCGCTTTTTCGATCTGTTCAAGCGGCGGTATTCGCTGAACAGCGCTGAACTGATCCTCCTTAAACTTCGGCAATTGCGCGGTGCCAAACATGGCGTCATCACGCACAAGGATCGGCGGGTTCACCTCCATATAGCCGTGCTCGCCGGTATGCAGATCGAGCATGAACGCCCCAAGCGCACGCTCCAGCCGCGCAAGACCACCCTTCGTCACGACAAAACGCGCGCCGGAAATTTTTGTCGCGGTTTCGAAATCCATCAGGCCGAGCGCCTCGCCAATCTCGAAATGCTCTTTCGGTTGAAAGTCCAGCGCGCGCGGTTCACCGACGCGACGCAGTTCGACATTGTCGTTTTCATCCTTGCCGACGGGCACATCGGCGAGGGGCGTGTTGGGAATTTCAGCAAGGGCAGAGTCGAGCGCGGCGATCGCCTCGCGCTCCTCGCTCTCGAAAGCCGCAAACGACTCTTTTAATTCTCCGACTTCGATCTTCAAAGCCTTGGCGAGGGAGGCATCGCCCGCCTTCATCGCGGCGCCGATCTCCTTAGATGCCACATTGCGCCGCTCCTGCGCGGCTTGCGACTTGGCGATCGCGGCACGGCGTCGGTCGTCGAGCGCAAGAAGATTTTCGGCGAGCGGTTCGAGACCGCGCCGCCGCCGCCCTTGATCGAAAATATCGGCGTTCTCGCGAATCCATTTGATGTCGTACATGAAACTCTACTGCCTCGAAGGGTACAAATTTCAAGTTCCAGACGCTGGCTCGGCCTTATTTGCTTGGTCACGTCCTTTCTCGATCATGCGGACGGCAAGGATCGATAGCTCATAGAGACCCAATGCGGGAGCAGCCAGCGCGAGCATGGAGAATATATCGGGCGGCGTCAGGACCGCGGCCAGGACAAAAACGAGTACGATTGCGTAGCGCCGCTGCTTCCGCAAAAAATCCGAACTCACGATCCCGACGCGTCCGAGCAGCGTCAAGACCACCGGCAATTGGAAGGTAATCCCGAAAGCAAAAATCAATGTCATGATCAGCGAGAGATATTCGCTGACTCGCGGCAAAAGCTCGATCTGCGCGCGCCCCGGTTCCTTGGCCTGCTGCATGCCGATAAAAAAGTGCAACAGGTTCGGCATGACCACGAAATAAACGAGCAGGGCGCCGGCCGCGAAGAAGACCGGCGTGGCGAATAGATAAGGCGCGAATGCCTTGCGCTCATGCTTATAGAGACCAGGCGCCACGAAAGCGTAAAGCTGGCCGAAAATCACCGGACAGGAGAGAAACGACGCGGAAAACAGAGCGACCCTGATTTGCGTGAAAAAATATTCCTGCGGCGCGGTGTAGATCAGCCGTGCATCGGGACCGGCTGCATGCTCGAAGGGCACAAGCAGAATATTGTAGATATCCTTGGCGAAAAAGAAGCAGACGATAAACATGATCACGAAAGCGCCAAGCGCCTTGATCAGACGCGCGCGCAGCTCGATCAAATGATCCATCAAGGGCGCTTTGGTCGCCTCGATATCGGCGTCGGTCATGGGTGGTTCGTTCCGGCAAGCATGGGGGGTGGTGTAGCTGAACCAGATCGTCTGGGACAGTCACACTTTAGGATGTTTTCGCGCCATCCCCCCGGGCCTCGCGGGACTTAGCCTCTCGCATCTCGGTCGCGAGCGCCTCTGAGAGCGCCCGCATCTCGGCATCGATGGCGCCGGGCGCAGGCGGCACTTTGGCGGTTGATGTGCCGGAATCGGTGTCGGGCACGGCGGGAGCAATACCAGCGGAGAGAAAAGTTTCGCCGCCTTCGGCCGCTTCCGGGAGAGACGGCAAAGCGATGGTATTCAACGAATGGTCCGGATTATCGGGGGCGGAAATCGCCGGAGCATCGATCGGACGGGGCGCCGATTTGTCGGCCGCCTCCATCGCACTGGTAATCTCGGCTTTGATTTGCGCCAGCGGATCGATCTTGGCGCTCTTGGCGAGTTTTTCGACGTCCGCCTTGATGTCTTCGACCTCGGCGTCGCGCATCGCGTCCATGAACTGGGCGCGGAACTCTGCACTCATGCGGCGCAATTTGGCAGCCGCCTGCCCCACTTGGCGCATGACGCGAGGAAGTTCCTTGGGTCCAATGACAATCAAGGCCACGATCCCGATAATGAAAAGCTTGCCAGCATCAAATTCGAACATGCAGAAGAATCACTCGGGCTTGCCGGCAATGATCGTGGATAAAGCGCGGCTTCGCTCTGCCGGTTCTGACTTTATCCGGGCGGCATCAACACCTTTAGCCAAGCTTGCGCGTCTCAGAAACCTTGGCCGGGTCTGCCGCTTGATGATCGAGCGAGCGCAAAGACTCCGCCGAATGCTTGATCTCCGGTTTGTCCTCTTCTTCCGCCAAGCCCCTTTTAAAGGATTTTATGCCCTTGGCGACATCGCCCATAAGATCCGAAATCTTGCCCTTGCCGCCGAACAGGAGCATCGCGACCACCCCGACGATGAGCCAATGCCAAATCGAGAGACCGCCCATGACGCAAAACCTCCGTATGCTACGCGAGAGGAAACCAAGCCCGCCCGCCGTGCCGCAAACCTAGGCTTCCCCAAGGCCAAAAACAAGAAGGCCGAAGCCGTTCTCGGCGCAAACTCGGTCAAGCTCCAGGGTGTTAAACGTAATTCCGCCGAGAGCCGGTCAAGACCGAGACAGCCCGCACCCTGGAAACGGCCTCTGCGCCCCAATATCCGTGCTCAAGATTGGCAATCCTCGGGCGCGGGTGCCGGATCTTCCGCCTCGTCTTCAAGTGAGGCTTTCCCTTCCAAGCTTGGCTCGGGAGCTTCAGAACCAAAATCCGCGGCTTTTTCGTCCTCCAGCGGGTCCTCATCTTCCGCAAGCAGTGCATCATCGGAAGGTTGCGGGATGCCAAAACCTTGCGGCAGGCGACCATCGAACAATCCGGCGCCCTTCAGTTCCTCGAGGCCAGGAAGGTCGGTGATCGCCTCCAAACCGAATTGAATGAGGAAGGCCTCCGTCGTCCCATAGGTGATCGGGCGGCCCGGCACACGCCGGCGGCCGCGCAGGCGCACCCATCCGGTCTCAAGCAGCAGGTCGAGGGTTCCCTTGGAGATAGCAACGCCCCTGATATCCTCGATCTCGGCCCGCGTCACCGGCTGATGATAGGCAACGATCGCCAGCGTTTCGAGCGCTGCGCGCGAGAGCCGCTTGGTCTCGCCCTCGCCGTTGGCCAGCGCCCAGGCGAGATCGACGGCCGTGCGGAACATCCATTTCCCACCAGCCTTCACGAGATTGACGCCCCGCGTGGCATATTCCGTCTTCAGCTCTTCAAGGACGGCAGCCGCCGCCACATCGCGCGGCATGCGCTTTTCGATCTCGGCCTCGCTCAACGGTTCGGGCGCCGCAAACAACAGGGCTTCGGCAATCCGCATAGCCTCGGACAAACCATCGTCGCGGGACGGGCGTGCGCTCGGATCAATTTGGGCAAACAATTGCGCTACTTCCGCCAAAGTTAAATCCTTCTGTCCATCTCAAGGTCGCAGCAAAACAATTTCCGCCGGCGGCAATTTGCGCCGGATCCAGATCGGCGCAAAAGGCCCGTCCTGCCGGATCGAAATCGCCCCTTCGCGGGCCATTTCGAGCGAAGCGGAAAGCGTCGAAGCCAGCACCGTACGACGGGTCTCCGGCGTGGTACAAAATTCAACGAGATAGGCGTCGAGAACCGTCCAATCGAGCGCCCGCCCAGCCAGTTTTTCCAGTTCGCCACGGGCATGGGCAAGCGACCAGACAAATCGCTGCTTGAATGTGACGCGGGTCAGCGCCTGCGTCTGGCGCCGGCTCGCATAGGCGGTGAGCAGTTCATATAGGCTCGCACGCCATTGCGGCGTGCCTGAGGTGTCGGCGGCCGGCTCGGGACAGCCGCGCAAGAACAAGTCGCGCCCCAGGCGCGGCCGGTTGACAAGAGCTTCGGCGGCCGCGCGGATTGCATCTAGACGGCGCAGCCGGAACTGCAAAGCCTCTGCAAGCTCCGCGACCTCCGGCTCGGTTCCCTTCTCGGCCTGGGGAAGCAAAAGCCGGGATTTCAAATAAGCGAGCCAAGCCGCCATGACCAGATAATCGGCGGCAAGCTCAAGCCGAAGGCTACGCGCGGTCTCGATAAATTCGAGATATTGCTCGGTCAGCGCCAAGACCGAAATCTTATGCAAATCAACTTTCTGCCGGCGTGCCAGGTCGAGCAGGAGGTCGAGCGGGCCCTCGAACCCTTCAATGTCGACCACGAAGGAGGTCTCATCCCTCGCTTCGGTCGCAGTTTCCTCAAAGGGCAAATTCAACGAATCGCACTCCTGCTTGCGGCGCTTGCCTAAGACTCTGCCGTGGCCCATCCTTTTTCGCAAGCTCCGCCGCTCCTGCCCCGCGAGGCATGCCGGCGGTCGGTCGTCTCCAAAGTCCGCCACCGAACCGCCGTTCCTGTGGAGGAAATCACCAAATCCAGGAGTTTTCTCGCAACCCTATAAAACTTGTGGATATTACCGAATCGGCTCAATATTATCTCCTGAAAACAGCGCGAAGTTCGGTCGGTTTGGGGCCGCACAATCCCAATTGAGGCCTGGATGCTCACAAAAAAAGGTAAATACGGTCTGAAGGCCATGGTCCACCTCGCGGGCCGACCCATGGGCGAGGCCACGCTTGTGAGCGACATCGCCAGTTCAAATGAGATCCCCAAGAAATTTCTGGATACGATCCTTGGCGAACTTCGCAATGCCGGCTTCGTCTTTTCGAAAAAAGGCAAGGGCGGCGGATATACATTGGCCCGTCCCGCCCATGAGATCAAAGTTGGCCATATTGTCAGGGTCCTGGATGGCCCGCTCGCGCCAATTGCTTGCGCCAGCAAGAACTCCTATCGGCGCTGCGATGATTGCGGCGACGAAAAGCACTGCTGCGTTCGTCTCGTGATGCTCGAAGCCCGCAATGCAATTGCGACCGTTCTCGACAATCGCACCCTGGCTGAAATGCGGGCCCTTGCCGAGAATGAAGAAGAGAATTTGATGTATTCTATTTGAGGTTGGGGCGGGCCAGTTCCGGGTCGGCTCAAAGCCCCGGACTCTCGCTCAACCGCCGAGGACCTCTTCAATCGCCTTGGTGACCGCATCGACCGGCGCCATCCCGTCGATCGTTTTCAGCACAGACTTCCTGGCATAAAAGTCGGCAACTGGCGCGGTCTGCTCGTGATAGGCGTCGAGGCGGATCTTGAAGGCGGCAGGATTGTCGTCCGCACGCACCACGCCACCGCTGGCCAGCGTGTCGTTTGCGCGCTTTGCGATGCGTGCCAGCAGTGCCGTGTCATCCACCTTGAGTTCGATGACGGCATCGAGATCCATGTTCTTGGCGCTCAACATCGCGGCCAAAGCCTCGGCCTGGCGCACCGTTCGCGGGAAGCCGTCGAGGATAAAACCGGATTTCGCATCAGGGGCGTCAATTCGATCCGCGACGATGCCGACCACCGTCTCATCGGAAACAAGACCACCCTTGTCCATGACGGCTTTGGCTTCCAGACCGACTGGGGTGGCAGCAGTGACGGCTGCGCGCAGCATGTCTCCCGTCGATAATTGCGGAATGCGATATTTCTCCTTGAGTCGCGCCGACTGTGTCCCTTTTCCCGCGCCAGGCGGTCCAAGAAGGACCAGTCTCATCTGCGTTTTCCCCGCAATTTGGCTTTCTTGATCAACCCTTCATATTGATGCGCCTGCAAATGGCCCATGATTTGAGCCACCGTATCCATGGTGACGCTGACCACGATCAGCAGCGACGTTCCTCCGAAATAGAACGGAAGCGCCGCATAGGAAATCAGCATTTCCGGCAACAGGCAGATAAGCGCCAGATAGCCGGCGCCAAGAACCGTAATGCGCGTGAGAATCGTGTCGATATATTGGGCGGTGCGTTCACCCGGACGAATGCCGGGGATGAAGCCGCCATGCTTCTTCAGATTGTCGGCCGTCTCGACGGGATTGAACACGATGGCGGTATAGAAGAAGGCAAAAAAGACGATCAAACCGACATAGACAACCATGTAGAGCGGGCGGCCATGTCCGAGATAGGTCGTGATGGTCGCAAGAACACCGGTGCCGCCCTGCCCCTGCGAGAAATTGGCAATCGTCACCGGCAGCAACAGAAGCGAGGACGCAAAAATCGGCGGGATGACGCCCGATGTGTTTAATTTGAGAGGCAGAAACGACGTCTGACCTTCGTAAACCTTATTGCCTTGCTGGCGCTTCGGATAAGTAATCAACAGCCGGCGTTGCGCGCGCTCCATGAACACAATGAACGCGACGACGCCGACCGACATGGCGAGCACGCCGATGATCAGGGCGGTCGAAATCGCGCCCTGGCGACCGAGTTCCAAGGTACTGACCACGGCCGACGGAAACGCCGCGACAATGCCGGCAAAAATAATCAGGGACGATCCATTGCCAATGCCACGCGACGTGATCTGTTCGCCGATCCACATCAGGAACATAGTGCCGCCCATCAGCGTCAGCACGGTGGAAATGCGGAAGAACAGACCGGGTTCGAGGACGACTCCAGCCTGACCCTCAAGTCCGATCGAGATGCCATAAGCCTGGAAGGCCGCGAGAAGCACCGTCAAATATCGCGTATATTGATTGATGACCTTACGGCCGGACTCGCCTTCTTTCTTGAGCGCCTCCAGGGTCGGAAAGACCGAGGTCAGCATCTGGATGATGATCGAAGCCGAGATATAGGGCATGATGTTCAGCGCGAAGATCGCCATGCGCTGAACGGCGCCGCCCGCGAACATATTGAACAATTCGAGGACGCCTTGCTGCTTGCCAGCAAAGCTCGCCTCGAAGACAGCGGGATCGATTCCGGGCAGCGGGATATAAGTCCCCAACCGATAGATGATCAGGGCTCCCAGCGTAAACAAAATGCGTTTCTTGAGTTCCTCGGCTTTGCCGAAAGCACCCCAATTAATATTCGCCGCAAGCTGTTCAGCCGCCGATACCATTGATTGCTCCCTTGGCGCTCCGACGTCGAAACGCTCTTCATTATTTGCCTTCGGCGAAACCAAAAAGTACCAAATCTAGCCGTGATTTGGTACTGGCCTTATGCGTCGGTCGCCGGCGCTTCGGGCTGCTTCCTTAACAAAACGATGGATCCACCCGCGCCTTCGATGGCCGCCACCGCGCTTTTCGAGGCTGTGGCGACTTCAAAAGCGAGCTTCGCTGTTAGCGCACCTTTGCCGAGAATCTTGACGCCATCGAGCAATTTGGAGCACACGCCCGCGCTGACAAGCGTCTCAACGGTCACCGGCTGCGTCACATCCAGCTTACCCGCATCCACGGCGGCCTGGATACGACCGATATTGACCTCGTTGTAGTGCACCGAAAACAGGTTCCGGAAACCGCGCTTCGGCAGCCGCCGATGCAAAGGCATCTGGCCACCCTCGAAGCCCTTAACGGCAACGCCGGTCCGTGCCTTCTGGCCCTTGACGCCGCGCCCGCAGGTCTTCCCTTTGCCGGATCCAATCCCGCGCCCGACCCGCATACGCGGCCGAGAGGCGCCGGCATTATCCGTGATTTCGTTGAGTTTCATCGTCCTGTCCTCGCCGGCACCCGGCTCCCTTGCTCATCTTCGATTACGCGAACGAGGTGAGCGACCTTTGCGATCATCCCACGTACGGCGGGCGTGTTTTCAAGGGAGGAACGCCGGCCGATCCGGTTAAGGCCCAGCCCGACGAGAGTCGCCCTTTGAGAGCCCGGACGGCCGATGGGGCTCTTGATCTGTTCGACGATCACCCGATCCGACGATTGCGTCGTCATGGCTTTGCTCCTCACGCTTCGCTGACGGTTTCGGTCTCGCCACCTTGGCGACGCGACTGGAGAACGGAGACCTTCAGGTTGCGGCGCGCCGCAACCGCGCGCGGCGAGTCCTCTCTCTGCAGCGCATCGAAGGTCGCACGCACCATGTTATAGGGGTTCGACGATCCCTGCGACTTGGCGACTACATCGTGCATGCCGAGGGTTTCGAAAATCGCGCGCATAGGGCCGCCCGCGATGATGCCGGTGCCGGCGGGGGCCGCGCGGAGCACGACCCGCCCGGCGCCATGACGTCCATTGACATCATGATGCAAGGTCCGGCCTTCCCTGAGGGGAACCCGAATGAGCGAGCGCTTCGCCGATTCAGTTGCCTTGCGAATGGCTTCGGGAACCTCGCGGGCTTTGCCGTGGCCATAGCCAACGCGCCCCTTCTGATCCCCGACGACGACGAGCGCGGCGAAGCCGAATCTGCGGCCACCCTTCACCACCTTGGCGACGCGATTGATATGGACCAAACGATCCATGAATTCGCTGTCCCGGTCTTCCCGGTCGCGGCCTCGGCCGCCTTCTCCTTCACGCGCCATAAATCTGTTCCATTTTCAATTCGCCCAATCTTCGGTCGTCCGGTGCTAAAATTTAAGGCCGCCTTCGCGGGCGCCTTCGGCCAAGGCCTTGACCCGTCCGTGATACATATAGGATCCGCGGTCGAACACGACTTCCTTGATTCCTGCCTGCGTGGCCCGCTCGGCGATTTGCTTGCCGATGATCTTCGCCGAATCGACGGTGGCTCCGGTCTTAAGGCTTTCCCGATTGCTTTTTTCCAGCGACGAGGCGGCAGCCAAGGTGACGCCCAAGCCATCGTCGATGATCTGGCAATAGATCTGCTTCGAAGAACGGAAAACCGTCAGCCGCGGCTTGCCATAGGCATGCGCCCGCAGCGAGCGCCGGACGCGGGCCCGGCGGCGGGTGGTGGCTGAATTATCCTTTGCCATGGCGCAAAATCCTTGAACTGGTTTCTTTTACTTCTTCTTGCCTTCCTTGCGGAAGATAAATTCGCCGGCATATTTGATGCCCTTGCCCTTATAGGGTTCTGGCGGACGCAGCGCGCGGATCTCGGCGGCCGTCTGCCCAACCTGGCGCTTGTCGATGCCGGAAATAGAGATTTCCGTCGGCTTTGGCGCGACGATCGAAATCCCCTGCGGGATTGGAAAAGTCACATCGTGGCTATAGCCAAGCGAAAGCTGCAGGTTCTTGCCCGACACGGCGGCCTTGTAGCCGACCCCGGTAATTTCAAGCTTGCGTTCGAAGCCCTTTGAAACACCAATCACAAGATTGTTGATCATCGAGCGCGTCATGCCCCACATGGCCCGCGCCTGCTTGCTTTCGTCGCGCGGCGTAACCGCGATCTTGCTGTCGGCAAAAACCACGCTCACATCGGCGGGGGCGGTGAACGAGAGTTCACCCTTGCCACCCTTCACCGAAATGGACTGGCCTTCTACCTTGGTGGTGACGCCGGCAGGAACAACAACCGGCTTCTTTCCGATACGAGACATATGAGATTTCCTCGTCCTTGCAGCTAGAAGACCTTGCAGAGGACTTCGCCGCCGACATTGGCCTCGCGCGCGGCATGATCGGCCATCACGCCCTTTGGTGTGGAAACAATGGTGATCCCCAAACCGTTTGCGACCCGCGGCATGGCATCGACCGCGGCATAGACCCGCCGCCCGGGCTTTGACACCCGCTGGATCTCGCGAATGACCGGCAAGCCTTCCAAATATTTCAGCTCGATTTCGAACTCGGTGCGGCCGTTGCCATATTCCGTGGTCGAATACCCGCGGATATAGCCTTCCGATTGCAAGACATCGAGCACATGGGCGCGCAAGCGCGAACCAGGCGTCTGCACTTTGCCCTTCCGGCGCATCTGAGCGTTGCGGATGCGGGTGAGCATATCACCCAACGGATCGTTCATTGCCATGATCCGCCCTCCTACCAGCTCGATTTCACAAGGCCGGGGATCAGGCCCTTGGAGCCCAATTCCCGAAGCGCGATACGCGACATCTTCATTTTACGCGTGTAGCCGCGCGGTCGGCCGCTCACTTCGCAGCGATTGCGAATCCGGCCGGCCGCGGAATTGCGCGGCAATTCGGCGAGTTTCAGGCGCGCGGCGAAGCGCTCCTCCATCGTCAGGGTCTCGTTGTTCGCGACCGCTTTCAAGCGAAGACGCCGGCCGGCATATTGCTTCACCAGCTTGATGCGATGCTTGTTTTTTTCGATCGAACTCTTCTTCGCCATGAACCTATGCCTCTAGTGTCCGCGTCTGAAACAATTCCGTTTCACTGCCGGAACGGGAAGTTGAACGCCCGCAGAAGCGCGCGCGCCTCGTCATCGGATTTTGCCGTCGTGCAAACGATCACGTCGAGACCCAAAATACTTTCGGTCTTGTCGTAGTCGATTTCGGGGAACACGATATGTTCCTTGATGCCCATCGCATAATTGCCATGGCCATCGAAGCTCTTTGGATTGAGGCCGCGAAAATCTCGGATCCGAGGCAGCGCAATTGTCACCAGGCGATCGAGAAACTCGTACATCCGTGTCTTGCGCAATGTGACCTTGGCCCCGATCGGCATGTTCTCGCGAACCTTGAACGTCGCGATCGCCTTGCGGGCATGGGTGATCACCGGCTTCTGCCCGGCAATCAAGCCCAGATCGGCGGCAGCGAGAGTCACCTTTTTGGTGTCGTTGACGGCCTCGCCGACCCCCATGTTGAGAACGATCTTCTCGATGGTCGGCACTTCGAAGGGATTCTTGTAACCAAACTCCTCGATGAGCCGCGGCCGGACGACCTCTTCATAATGCTTCTTAAGGCGCGGCGCGTAGTCCTTCGGCACCGACAACGCCTCGGCCGACGCCGTGCCTTCGGGGGCCTTGCTGCGATCCTTGCTCTCGGCAGCCGCTTTCGTCTTGGGGCTGGCCTTCGGAGCGCCCTTGGCCGCGTCCTTAACGGCGTCCTTGCCCGCAGGCTTGCCGGCGCCTTTAGCGCCTCCCTTGGCTCCGCCCTTGCCGGTTTTCGAATCAGCCATCGATCAATTCTCCGGAACGCTTGGCGAAACGAACCTTGCGGCCGTCGGCCAGAACTTTAAACCCGACCCTCGTCGGCTGGCCGTTCTTGGGATCGGCAATGGCCAGGTTCGATAAATGGATCGGCGCCTCTTTGGTGACGATGCCACCTTCCTGCTTGCCGGTCTGCTTCTGATGCCGCTTCACCGTGTTGATCCCGCGCACGACCGCGCGTTCCTCTTTCGGCTGGACCTGAACGACTTCACCGGAACGGCCTTTGTCGCGGCCCGTCAGCACGACCACCCGGTCGCCCTTTTTGATTTTTGCCGCCATCACAGCACCTCGGGCGCAAGCGAGATAATCTTCATCTGATTCCGGGCGCGCAATTCGCGAGGAACCGGACCAAAGATGCGGGTCCCGATCGGCTCCGCCTGATTGTTGATCAAAACCGCCGCATTGGAATCAAATCTGATCACCGAACCGTCGGCGCGCTTGATGTCCTTGGCGGTGCGAACGACAACCGCCTTCATGACGTCGCCCTTCTTGACGCGTCCGCGCGGAATCGCCTCCTTGATCGAAACGACGATAATATCGCCGACGCCGGCATATTTCCGCTTCGAGCCGCCGAGCACCTTGATGCACATCACGCGCCGCGCGCCTGAATTGTCGGCGACGTCGAGGTTGGTTTGCATCTGTATCATCGTCTTACACCTTTCTAACCAGACCGGTTTCCAACGGCGATTATCGGCCTGTCGGACTTCGTCTGAAGGAGGCTTTCGCCATCCCGATCAATCAAACCCTCATTTCACTGCGGCCGGCACCACGATCCAGCGCTTCAGCTTCGAGATCGGCTTGGTCTCTTCAATCGATACCGTATCGCCGATCTTGTGCGCCTTCGTCTCGTCATGCGCGTGATAATTCTTCGAGCGCCGAACCGTCTTCTTCAACAGCGGATGAGTAAAGCGGCGCTCGACCTTGACGACGATCGTCTTTTCTTGCTTGTCGCTCACCACGACACCCTGGAGAATTCGCTTCGGCATGACTATAAACCTATCCATTAAAACATGCGATTAACGCATTGTTTTATCTTATTTACCTTGTTCGTTCCGCTTTTGCGCAGCCAGCGTCTTGACGCGGGCGACATCCCGCCGGACGACCCGCACCCGCGACGTATTTTCAAGCTGCCCCGTGGCCCGCTGAAAGCGCAGATTGAACTGCTCCTTCTTGAGGTTCAAAATCTCTTGCTCAAGCTGGTCCTTGGACATCACCTTAAGGTCCGACCAACGCTGTTTCTGTTTCATGGTCGTTTCCTCTACTCGACAATCCGCTGGATGAAGCGTGTCTTGATCGGAAGTTTCGCAGCCGCCAGCAAAAGCGCTTCGCGGGCGAGCTCGACCGAAACCCCGTCCAGCTCGAACATGATCCGGCCCGGTGCGACCCGGCAGGCCCAAAATTCCGGCGCGCCCTTGCCCTTGCCCATTCGAACTTCGGTCGGCTTTTTCGAGACCGGCACATCCGGAAAAATCCGGATCCAGACGCGGCCGGCTCGGCGCATATGACGGGTCATCGCGCGGCGAGCCGCCTCGATCTGACGCGCGGTGATCCTTTCGGGTTCGAGCGCCTTGAGGCCGAACTGCCCGAAATTCAACTCGAAACCAGCTTTCGAGGCGCCGCGAATGCGGCCCTTGAAGGCCTTTCGAAATTTTGTGCGCTTGGGTTGCAGCATGTTTTAACTCTTCAATCTGGCTTCAGGCAGCATCGCGATCGCGACGGCGTCGGTCGCCACCACCACCGCCGGAATGATCCTGTTCCGCCATTTTCTTATCTTGCGCCATCGGATCGTGTTCGAGAATTTCACCCTTGAAAATCCAGACCTTGATCCCGCAGGTGCCATAGGCCGTGTGGGCAGTCGCGGTTCCGTAATCGACGTCGGCGCGGAGCGTGTGCAAGGGCACGCGTCCCTCGCGGTACCATTCCAGCCGGGCGATTTCCGCCCCGCCGAGCCGGCCGGAGCAATTGATCCTGATGCCTTCCGCGCCAAGCCTCATGGCGGATTGCACCGCCCGCTTCATGGCGCGGCGGAAGGCAACCCGGCGTTCCAGTTGCTGGGCGATGGAGTCGGCAACAAGGGTTGCGTCGACCTCGGGCTTGCGAACTTCGACGATGTTAATCAGCACCTCGGAATCGGTCATCTTCGCGACGAGCTTGCGGATCTTGTCGATGTCGGCGCCCTTTTTGCCGATCACGACACCCGGACGCGCCGAATGAATGGTGACACGGCACTTTTTATGGGGCCGTTCGATAATGATCTTGGAGATCGCCGCCTGCTTGAGCGTCTTCATCAAAGTCGCCCGAATTTCCATATCCTCGTGCAGCAGCTTTCCATACTCAACCTTGCCGGCAAACCAGCGGGAGTCCCAGGTCCGGTTGATGCCCAGCCGCAAGCCGATCGGATTGACTTTCTGTCCCATGGTGTTCTCCTCAGGCCTGAGACGCGGCGGCGGCGCCGGTTTCCCGGACGACAATCGTTAAATTCGCGAACGGCTTCTGGATACGGCCCGAGCGTCCCCGCGCCCGCGGACTGAAGCGCTTCATGATCATCGCCTTGCCGACATAAGCTTCGGCCACGATGAGGTCGTCGACGTCGAGACTGTGGTTGTTCTCGGCATTGGCGATCGCGCTTTCCAGCGTCTTTTTCACATCGTAAGCGCTGCGCTTGCGCGAAAATTCAAGGTCGGCCAGGGCCTTGTCGACCTTCTTCCCCCGGATCAACTGGGCGAGAAGATTCAACTTCTGGGGGCTGACCCGAAGCATGCGGGCAACCGCCTTGGCTTCGTTTTCTTTCAGCGCGCGCGGCGTTTTCTCCTTGGACATGACAGTCTCTCTCAGCCTCGCTTGGCTTTTTTGTCCGCTGCGTGACCGTGGAAGGTCCGAGTCGGGGAAAATTCACCGAATTTATGGCCAATCATGTCTTCGGTTACGGAGACAGGCACGTGCTTATGGCCGTTGTAGACTCCGAAGGTGAGACCGACGAATTGCGGCAAGATCGTCGAGCGGCGACTCCAGATCTTGATGATTTCAGACCGCCCCGAATTGCGCGAGTTCTCTGCCTTCTTGAGCAGATAGCCGTCAACGAAGGGGCCTTTCCAGATCGAGCGAGCCATGGATTAGCCCTTCTTCTTGCTTTTGTGACGCGAGGTCACGATGAATTTGGTGGTGGACTTATTGGTTCTGGTCTTCTTGCCCTTGGTCGGCTTGCCCCAGGGCGTAACTGGATGGCGTCCGCCGGACGTCCGGCCTTCGCCGCCGCCGTGCGGATGATCGACGGGGTTCATGGTCACGCCGCGATTATGCGGTCTGCGCCCGAGCCAGCGGCTGCGTCCCGCCTTGCCGATCGAAATATTCATGTGGTCCGGATTGGATACCGCGCCGACTGTCGCAAAACATTGGCCGTGAATGAGCCTTTGCTCGCCGGAGTTGAGGCGGATGATGACATAGCCCTGGTCGCGGCCGACAACCTGCGCATAGGTCCCCGCCGAACGCACCATGGCGGCGCCCTTGCCGACCTTCATCTCGATATTATGGACGATCGTGCCGACCGGGACATTGGCAAGCGCCATCGCATTGCCCGGCTTCACGTCGACCTGCATGCCGGAAATCACCTCGTCGCCGACGGAAAGGCGCTGCGGTGCGACGATATAGGAGAGTTCGTCATCCGCGTAACGAATGAGCGCGATGAAAGCGGTCCGGTTGGGATCATATTCGATCCGTTCCACCTTGGCGGGAATATCAAGCTTGCGGCGCTTGAAATCCACGATCCGGTAGCTTTGCTTATGACCACCGCCACGAAAGCGCACGGTAATACGGCCGTTATTGTTCCGGCCGCCGGATTCCGACTTGCCCTCGGTCAGCTTCTTCAGCGGCTTGCCTTTGTAGAGGCCGCTGCGATCGACGATGACAAGCTGGCGAAGGCTCGGCGTGACCGGTTTGAACGTTTTCAGTGCCATGGGCGCGATCCTCTGCTCAAAGTCCGGTCGTAACGTCGATCTTGTGGCCCTCGGCGAGGGTCACAATGGCCTTCTTGACGTCCGACTGGACGCCCCGCGTGCCCTTGAACGTCTTTCTCTTGCCCTTGCGGATGAGCGTGTTGACGTTTGTTACCTTGACATCGAACAGCCGCTCGACGGCCGCTTTGATCTCCGGCTTCGTCGCGGTCTTGCGAACCTTGAAAATCACCTGGTTTGCTTCCGACGCAAGAGTCGCCTTTTCCGTAATGATCGGGGCGACAATCACGTCGTAATGATGCGCATCATGTGCGAGTTTCGCCGAGCTCATTTGAAGCGCGCCTCCAGGGCATCGATCGCCGCTTTCGTCAAGACCAGCTTATCGCGGCGGAGAATGTCGTAGACATTGATGCCTTGAACCGGCAGCACGTCGATTTGTGGGATGTTGCGCGCAGCGAGGCAAAAATTCGCCTCGGGCTGGGCGCCGTCGATGATCAGGGCATTGGTGAGGCCGAGCTTGGCAAAACTCGCCTTGAGAGTTTTTGTCTTCGCATCCGCGGCGCTCGCCGCCTGCCAAACAATGATCCCGCCATCTTGAGCCTTAGCGGAAAGCGCATGTTTAAGGGCCAGAGCGCGCAGCTTCTTCGGCAGATCATGCGCATGCGAACGCACCACCGGGCCAAAGGCCCGGCCGCCGCCGCGAAACTGCGGGACTCGCGCCGACCCATGACGTGCCGAGCCGGTGCCCTTCTGCTTATATAATTTCTTGCCGGTGCGCCAAATATCCGCGCGGCCGAGGGTCTGATGCGTGCCGGCGCGGCGTTTGGCGAGCTGATAGCGGACCATGCGCGCGATCAGATCCTCGCGCGGAACGAGTCCGAAAATAGCATCGTCGAGGTCGATCGAACCTGCGATTTCACCATCAAGTGAGGTCATGTCGATTTTCATGAACTGGCCTCTGTCGCTTGCTCAGCCGCACCACCCGAGGCAGCGTCGGTCATCCGAAATTTGCCGGGCTTCGGCGCGTCCTTGGGAAGCGCCTTTTTGATCGCGTCGCGGACATAGATCCATCCGCCGGAGGTCCCAGGCACAGCGCCTTCGACGAGGATCAGTCCGCGCTCGATGTCGAGTTCGACCACCCGCAGGTTCAAGGTCGTCACTCGCTCGGTGCCGAGATGACCGGCCATTTTCTTGTTCTTGAAGGTCTTGCCCGGATCCTGCCTGCCGCCGGTTGAACCATGCGAGCGGTGCGAGATCGACACGCCATGGGTTGCCCGCAAGCCACCGAAGTTCCAGCGTTTCATGGCGCCGGCAAAGCCCTTACCCGTGCTCGTGCCCGTCACATCGACAAATTGGCCGACCACAAAATGATCCGCCGTGATCTCGGCGCCGACCGGAATCAAAGCGTCATCCTCAACGCGAAACTCGGCCAGCTTAAGCTTCGGCTCGACCTTGGCAACGGCAAAGCGTCCACGCTCGGCCTTCGACACGTTCTTAACCTTGGCATGCCCGATCCCAAGCTGGACCGCGGTATAGCCATTGCGATCCTTGGTCCGGTGCGCAACGACCTGACAGCCATCGAGCTTCAACACCGTAACCGGCACATGTTCCCCGGCGCCAGTAAAGACGCGGGTCATGCCAAGCTTTTGCGCGATGACACCTGATCGCATGGTTTCATTCCCCAAAGGACCCCTCCTGGCGCTGGCCTGGCGGGGACAAAATCTAAATTCGGCAAGCTCAGGCGTTCCTAAAGCTTGATCTCCACATCGACACCGGCAGCGAGATCGAGCTTCATCAAAGCATCCACCGTTTGCGGCGTCGGATCGACAATGTCGAGAACCCTCTTATGAGTCCTTATTTCAAACTGTTCGCGCGATTTCTTATCGACATGCGGCGAACGGTTGACCGTGAATTTTTCGATCTTGGTCGGCAGCGGAATCGGACCACGCACTTGTGCTCCCGTCCGCTTCGCCGTCGACACGATTTCCCGTGTCGAGGAATCGAGGATTCGATGATCGAATGCCTTAAGGCGAATGCGAATATTCTGGCCGTTCATCTCATCAATCCCTGCCGGCCAGCCGCGGGCCCTTTGCCCGGCGGCTAACGCTCATCCCAGATACTCAGTCTTCTTCGTGCCTAAGCCCCAGGGGCCGCCGGCACGAAGACCGCAAAATTACCAGCAAAGTCGTTCTCGAACTATTCGGTGATCGAGGCGACGACGCCGGCGCCAACGGTCCGGCCGCCTTCACGGATGGCGAAGCGCAGCTTCTCCTCCATGGCGATCGGAACGATCAATTCGACATCCATCGTCACATTATCGCCGGGCATCACCATTTCGGTGCCTTCCGGCAAGGTCACGACCCCGGTCACATCCGTGGTGCGGAAATAAAACTGCGGCCGGTAGTTGGTGAAAAATGGCGTGTGGCGGCCGCCTTCGTCCTTGGTCAGAATATAGGCTTCCGCCTTGAACTTGGTGTGCGGTTTCACCGAGCCCGGCTTGCAGAGCACCTGGCCGCGCTCGACATCCTCGCGCTTGGTGCCGCGCAGAAGCGCGCCGATATTGTCACCCGCCTGCCCCTGATCGAGCAGTTTGCGGAACATCTCGACTCCGGTCACCGTCGTTTTCACCGTCGGCTTCAAGCCAACAATCTCGATTTCCTCACCGACCTTGACGATGCCGCGCTCGACCCGCCCGGTGACCACCGTGCCGCGGCCGGAGATCGAGAACACGTCCTCGACCGGCATCAGGAAGGGCTGATCGATCGGACGCTCCGGCTGCGGAATATAGGCGTCCACCGTCTCCATCAGCTTCAAAACAGCATCATGGCCGATTTCCGGATTGCGGCCTTCGAGGGCGCACAGGGCCGAACCCTTGGTGATCGGAATATCGTCGCCGGGAAAATCATACTTCGACAGCAGCTCGCGAACTTCGAGCTCGACGAGCTCCAGAAGCTCGGCATCGTCGACCATGTCGACCTTGTTCATGAACACGACCAGCGCGGGGACGCCGACCTGCCGGGCCAGCAGAATATGTTCACGCGTTTGCGGCATCGGACCGTCCGCCGCCGAAACGACCAGAATGGCGCCGTCCATCTGCGCCGCACCGGTGATCATGTTTTTCACATAGTCGGCGTGGCCGGGACAATCGACATGGGCATAGTGCCGGTTCTTGGTTTCATATTCGACATGCGCCGTCGAGATCGTGATCCCGCGCGCCTTCTCTTCCGGCGCCTTGTCGATCTGATCATAGGCGGTATAAGTCGCTCCCCCGGTCTCAGCCAAGACCTTGGTAATCGCCGCGGTCAGCGACGTCTTGCCATGGTCGACGTGACCAATCGTTCCGATATTGCAATGCGGCTTTGTCCGCTGGAATTTTTCCTTGCCCATCGTCCGGCTCCTCTAGGATTTCTTCACGCGCTGGTACGGCAGATCAAGCGTATTTGGCTTGAATCTTTCCGGCTTCGCCCGCGGGGACCTGTTCATAATGATCGAATTGCATGGTGTAATTGGCACGGCCCTGGCTGAAGGACCGCAACTGATTGACGTAGCCAAACATGTTGGCGAGCGGGACCATCGCATTGATGACCACCGCATTGCCGCGCATGTCCTGGCCCTGAACCTGACCACGTCGACCAAGGAGATCGCCCATAACGGAGCCCGTATAATCCTCGGGCGTCGTCACCTCGACCTTCATGATCGGCTCGAGCAGCACCGAGCCGCCTTCGCGCAGCGCCTCGCGGAAGGCCGCGCGCGAGGCGATTTCGAAGGCGAGCACCGATGAATCGACGTCGTGAAAGCCGCCGTCGATCAGCGTCGCCTTGACGTCGACGACTGGGAAGCCAGCGAGAACGCCGGACCCCATGACGCTGTTGATGCCCTTTTCGACGCCGGGAATGAACTCCTTCGGCACCGAGCCGCCGACGACCTTTGATTCGAAGGTGTTGCCTGCGCCAAGCTCATTCGGCTCGAAGACAATGATCACGCGGGCGAATTGGCCGGTGCCGCCGGTCTGCTTCTTGTGCGTATAATCCTTCTCGACCCGGCGCGTCAGACGCTCGCGATAAGCGACCTGCGGCGCGCCGATATTGGCGTCCACCTTGTAGGTGCGGCGCAGGATGTCGACCTTGATGTCGAGATGAAGTTCGCCCATCCCCTTAAGGATGGTCTGGCCGGATTCCTGGTCTGTCGAGACGCGGAAGGACGGGTCCTCCGCCGCGAGCTTCGCCAAAGCGACGCCGAGCTTTTCCTGATCGGCTTTCGATTTCGGCTCGATGGCGATCTCGATCACGGGTTCGGGGAACTCCATGCGCTCGAGAATGACCGGCTTGTTGAGGTCGCTCAGCGTGTCGCCCGTGCGGGTGTCCTTGAGACCGGCGAGAGCGACGATGTCGCCCGAATAGGCTTCCTTAACGTCCTCGCGGTTGTTGGCGTGCATCAGCAGCATGCGGCCGATGCGCTCTTTCTTGTCCTTGGTCGAGTTCAATACGGTCGTGCCGGATTCGATGTGACCCGAATAGACGCGCGCGAAGGTCAGCGTGCCGACGAAAGGATCGTCCATGATCTTGAAGGCGAGCATGGAGAAGGGGTCTTCGTCGCGGGGCAGCCGCAGCACTTCCTCGCCGGTGTCGACGTCGACTCCCTTGATCGCCTCGCGATCGATGGGCGAAGGCAGATAGTCGACGACGGCGTCGAGCAGGGGCTGCACGCCCTTGTTCTTGAAGGCGGAGCCGCACAGAACCGGAATGAAGGAGATGTAGCGGACCGCCTTGCGGATCAGCCGCTTCAGGGTCTCCTCGTTGGGCTCGACGCCATCGAGATAGGCGGACATGACGTCGTCATCGAGCTCGACCGCCGATTCAAGCAGGATATGGCGATATTCCTCCGCTTTTGCCCTGAGGTCGGCGGGAATTTCGGCGTCGGCATATTTGGCACCGAGCGCCTCATCTTCCCAGACCACCGCTTTCATGCGGACGAGATCGATGATGCCCTTGAAATCGGACTCAGAGCCGATCGGCAGCTGGATGCATACGGGGCGCCCGCCGACCTTGGTGCGGATCTCCTCGACGCAGCGATAAAAATCGGCGCCGATCTTGTCCATCTTGTTGACGAAAACGACGCGGGGAACGTGATATTTGTCGGCCTGACGCCATACGGTTTCAGTCTGCGGCTCGACGCCCTGGTTGCCGTCGAGCACGCATACCGCGCCATCCAGCACCCTAAGCGAGCGCTCGACCTCGATCGTGAAATCGACGTGACCGGGCGTGTCGATGATATTCAGGCGCTTGCCGTTCCAAAATGTCGTGGTGGCGGCGGAGGTGATCGTGATGCCACGCTCCTGCTCCTGCTCCATCCAATCCATGGTGGCAGCGCCGTCATGCACTTCGCCGATCTTATGCGATTTGCCGGAATAATAGAGAATCCGCTCGGTCGTCGTCGTCTTGCCCGCATCGATGTGGGCCATGATGCCGAAGTTCCGGTAATCCTCAATCGGATGGCTGCGGGCCATGACAAAATTCCCTTCAGGCGGAAAACCGCTTCCGTAAGTTTCCTACCAACGATAATGCGAGAAGGCGCGGTTGGCTTCCGCCATCCGATGCGTGTCTTCCCGCTTCTTGACCGCGTTGCCGCGATTATTGGCTGCGTCCATCAACTCCGCCGAAAGCCGATCGACCATCGTCTTGTCGTTGCGACCGCGCGCGGCGATGATGATCCAGCGAATGGCAAGCGCCTGGCGCCGCTCCGTCCGCACTTCAACCGGAACCTGATAGGTGGCTCCGCCGACCCGGCGCGAGCGAACCTCGATGGCCGGAGCGACATTATCCAAAGCCTGTTTAAAGACCGACAGCGGCTCCGTCCGAGTCTTCTGCTCGATGATGTCGAAGGCATCGTAGACGATCGCCTCGGCGATCGACTTCTTGCCGTCGTACATGATCGAATTCATGAACTTGGTCAGAATGACATCCCCGAACTTGGCGTCCGGAATGACTTCCCGCTTTTCGGCGCTATGTCGGCGCGACATGTTTTGGCTCCGTCGAATTCTTCAAGACGCTGATCGATTGAACCCACTCGGATCAATCAGTCAGCTCACGAACTTTATTGCGCTCAACTTTTCCGCAAAACCAAATCCGATCCGCGGATCAGTTTTGAGGCTCTCAAGAGACCGGCCTTGGCCGGCACCCGCTTGAGCCTTGCAAGCTTACTTCGGCCGCTTGGCCCCATATTTGGAACGGCGCTGCTTGCGATTCTTGACGCCCTGCGTATCGAGCACGCCACGCAAAATGTGATAGCGCACGCCCGGCAAATCCTTCACGCGGCCGCCACGGATCATGACCACCGAATGCTCCTGGAGATTATGCCCTTCGCCAGGGATATACCCGATCACTTCAAAGCCGTTGGTCAGGCGAACCTTCGCCACTTTCCGCAAAGCGGAATTCGGCTTTTTCGGCGTGGTCGTATAGACGCGCGTGCAAACGCCCCTCTTCTGCGGGCAGGCACCGAGATGGCGGGCCTTTTCGCGATAGGTCTTTTCTTGCCGCGGCTTGCGGATCAATTGACTGATCGTGGGCATTCCTGGTCTTTCTAAGCAACATCCAAAACGCTATGGCCGAGAGCCTGGCTCACGACAAAAAATCAAAACACCGTCTTCGGCCCGGTGCCATCCAGGCAAACAGCAAAGCGCCTTCAGCCCGTCAGGGCCTCCGGCGCCGGGATTTGGCAGAGGAACACGGCGAATACCGCGCTCTTGCCTCTCGTCGATCCAAGCCAAAGAAAGGCTTCAATCTGTGTTGGTGACTATTCAGCCGCTGGGGCGACAGCGTTTAGGTTTGAAAAGTCCAAGGCGCGACGCCTCGGAAGCAGAAACCTACTGCCTGTCTGAAGTGGGCGGAACTTAATAGCGCCGGCCTAGCGCGTCAACCCTTCTTTGCAGGAAAAACCGAGCAAAAGAAAAGTTAGCCGTGGCTCTCTTAAGAAGATGCGCATTCGGCGGCCCCACAAGCGGGCCTCGCATCTGAACAATAGAGGAAGACTTGCGTTTACTAAAGCCACAATCGCCCTTGCGAATTATGCTCGGAAACGCGGCGGTCGAGGTGAAGCAGTTTGGCAAAGTGCAAAGAGGTAGTCATGGCAGCGGTAAAGCTAAACGGTGCATTGCTGGCGTTTTTATTGACCGGGGCGACAGGAATCGCCGTGGCACAGGACAATACGGCCGTCGACACGCAAATCGTCGACGCCATGAACAAGGTGTTCGGGGTTCATCCCGGCTTTCGGGCGAATCACGCCAAGGGGATTGTGGTCGAAGGACACTTCAAGGCGGCGCCGGGCGCCGCGGGTTTGAGCAAGGCGGTGTTGTTCGATGGCAGCACGATCCCCGTGACCGTGCGCTTTTCCGACGCAACGGGCGTTCCCAATCTCCCAGATGGCTCTGCCCAAGCCAATCCGCACGGGATGGCGATCAAGTTTCATCTCCCCGACGGCGGCGAGACCGACATGGTGATCAATTCGTTCAAATTCTTTCCGGTGGCCTCCCCGACAGATTTCAGGGACATGCTGCTTGCCGTGGCGGCCAGTCCGCCGGACGCGAAGAAGCCGACGCAGCTGGACCAGTTCGCGGCCAGCCATCCCAGCATGCCAGCCGCCATGGCGACGCTGCACACCCCCGACAGTTTCGCCGACGAGGAATATTATGGCGTCGACGCCTTCATTTTCATCAATGCCAAGGGCGAGCGTCGCGCGGTGCGCTATATCATGGCGCCTCAAAAACTGGTGCATCTCGATGCGGCCGAAGCGGCCAGCAAGGGGCCAGACTTTCTGATCGACGAACTCCCGGCGCGGCTTGCGCGGGGGCCTGTGACGTTTCGCTTGCGAGCGCAGCTCGCCGCTCCCGGCGATTCGACAAAGGATGCTTCGGTCCCTTGGTCGGATAGCAATGAAATCATCGATCTCGGCGTATTGACCCTCGACAAGGCGGTTCCAGACAGCCTGGAGGCTCAAAAGAAGCTGCTCTTCCTGCCAGGACAGGTCACCGATGGCATCGAAGTGTCCGACGATCCTCTGATCGGCGCCCGAGACGGGGCCTATGCGATCTCGTTCTCACGCCGCAATCCGTAAGCGCTATTTTCGAATCAAAATCCCCCGGGATTTTGGCCCGGGGGATTTAACTATGGCTTAGAGGTCAGACCTATTCTTCCACGGGAACGCGTGGCTGCTCAAGCAAGGGCAACGGCGTCGGCGTGGCAGCAGCCGCGCTTTGCGCCTTTTGCGCCAGGATCATTTCATCCCGCATGGTGGCGACTCGCCGCAGCTTGGCCATCGCGGCGCCCGTGCCAGCCGGGATAAGCCGGCCGACAATGACGTTCTCCTTCAAGCCTTCGAGCGTATCGGCCTTGCCGTTGACGGCCGCCTCGGTGAGCACCCTGGTCGTCTCCTGGAAGGAGGCGGCCGAGATGAACGAGCGCGTCTGCAACGATGCCTTGGTGATACCGAGCAAGACCGGGGTTCCGGAAGCGGGCTTCTTGCCTGCCTCGAGCGCCCTGTTATTGGCCTCCTCCAATTCCACCTGATCGACCTGCTCGCCTGACAGAAACTCGGTATCGCCCGGATCGACGATATCGACCTTCTGCAGCATTTGCCGGACAATCACTTCTATATGCTTGTCGTTGATGCTGACGCCCTGCAAACGATAGACTTCCTGGATCTCGTTGACGAGATAGGCGGCGAGTTCTTCGACCCCCTTGATAGCCAGAATGTCGTGCGGTGCCGGATTTCCATCGACGATGTAATCGCCCTTTTCCACGACGTCGCCGTCCTGGAGATGGATGTGCTTGCCCTTCGGAATCAGATATTCGATCGGCTCCGAACCTTCTTCATTCGGAATGATCGAAATACGGGTCTTGTTCTTGTAGTCTCGTCCGAACTGCACCGTACCGGATGCCTCGGCGATGATGGCATGGTCTTTCGGCCGGCGCGCCTCGAAGAGTTCCGCGACCCGCGGCAAACCACCCGTGATGTCGCGCGTTTTGGCGGAGTCCATGGAGATACGCGCGATGATGTCGCCCGCCTGCACGGACGATCCCGGATCGACCGCGATGATCGAATCGACTGGCAGGGCGTAGCGCGCGTCGCCGCCGCGCTGCAGCTTGGCAATCTTTCCGTCCGGCGATTTGATCAGAATCGTCGGCTTCAAGGTCACGGAGCGCTGGTTCAGGCGCCAGTCGATGACCACGCGTTTGGCGATGCCGGTCGCCTCGTCGATGGTTTCGGTCAGCGAAGCGCCTTCGACAAGATCCTCGAAGCCGATCGTACCTGGCACTTCGGTCAGGATCGGCCTGGTATAGGGATCCCATTCGGCGATCCTCTGGCCGCGCTTGATCTTGTCGCCGTCGTCGACCTTGAGCCTTGCACCATATTGGATTCTATGGACCGCCCGTTCCACGCCGTCGGGACCTTCGACGACAATGGCGACGTTGCGGGCCATCACCATGAGATCGCCCTCGCTATTGCGGGCGAGATGCCGGTTGCGGATCTTGACCACCCCTTCGAAGTTAGATTCGATGAAGGACTGATCGGCGATCTGCGCCGCGCCACCGATGTGGAAGGTGCGCATCGTGAGCTGGGTGCCCGGCTCGCCGATCGACTGCGCGGCGATGACGCCGACAGCCTCGCCCATGTTGACTGGCGTTCCCCGCGCGAGATCGCGGCCGTAACATTTGCCGCATACCCCGTTCTTGGCTTCGCAGGTCAAGACCGAACGGATCTTCACCTCCTGGATCCCGGCCGCGTTGATGCGGTCGATGTGCCATTCCTGAATCATTTCGCCCGCTGCAACGATGATTGCGCCGCTGGCCTCTTTCAGATCCTCTGCCGTCGTGCGGCCAAGGATTCGAGTCGCGAGCGAGGCGACGATTTGGCCCGCGTCGATAATGGCGCGCATGCGAATCCCGTTTTCGGTTCCGCAATCCGTCGTGGTGATGATCGAATCCTGGGCGACGTCGACCAGGCGGCGGGTCAAATAACCGGAATTCGCGGTCTTCAAGGCGGTGTCGGCAAGACCCTTTCGTGCGCCGTGCGTCGAGTTGAAGTACTCGAGCACGGTCAGCCCTTCCTTGAAGTTCGAGATGATCGGCGTTTCGATGATCTCGCCCGAGGGCTTGGTCATCAAGCCGCGCATCGCCGCGAGCTGCTTCATTTGGGTTGGCGAACCGCGGGCCCCCGAATGCGACATCATATAGATCGAATTGATCGGCTTATCGCGGCCGAGGTCATCCTTCTCGACCGAGGAAATGCGCGCCATCATTTCTTCGGCGAGCTTGTCCGAACATTTCATCCAGACATCGACCACCTTGTTGTATTTTTCGCCTTGGGTGATCAGCCCGTCATTATACTGCTGCTCATATTCCTTAGCGAGCGCGCCGGTCTCGGCGATAATCCGCGGCTTCGTTTCCGGCACGACCATGTCGTCCTTGCCGAAGGAAATCCCGGCCTTGAAGGCTTCCCGGAACCCCAGCGCCATGATCCTGTCGCAGAAGATGACCGTCTCTTTCTGCCCGCAGTTGCGGTAGACGATGTCGATCATGTTCGAGATTTCCTTCTTGGTCATGAGCTTGTTCACGACATCGAATGGAATCTTGATGTGGTGCGGCAGCAGCTGACCGAGAATCATCCGTCCTGGCGTCGTCTCGAAAATCTTCGAGACCCGCTGTCCTTCGGCATCGAAGGTCCAGGCCCTACCCTTGACGCGGGTATGCAGCGTCACTGCCTTGGCGTGCAGCGCGTGCTCGATCTCGCCCATGTCGGCAAAGGCCATTCCCTGCCCCGGCTCGCCATCGCGCATCAATGAAACATAATAAAGACCAAGCACGATATCCTGCGACGGAACGATGATCGGCTGACCATTCGCCGGGTGCAGAATATTGTTGGTCGACATCATGAGCACGCGCGCTTCGAGCTGGGCCTCGAGCGAGAGCGGTACATGCACAGCCATCTGATCGCCGTCGAAGTCGGCGTTGAAGGCCGCGCAAACCAGCGGGTGCAATTGAATCGCCTTGCCTTCAATCAGCTTCGGCTCGAAAGCTTGAATGCCGAGACGGTGCAAGGTCGGCGCCCGGTTCAGCATGACCGGATGCTCGCGGATCACTTCGTCGAGAATATCCCAAACCTCGGGCTTTTCCTTTTCGACAAGCTTCTTGGCCTGCTTGACGGTTGCCGAGAGCCCCTTCGCGTCGAGGCGCGAATAGATAAAGGGCTTGAACAGCTCGAGCGCCATTTTTTTCGGCAAGCCGCATTGATGCAATTTGAGATCGGGACCGACAACGATCACGGAGCGGCCCGAATAATCGACCCGCTTGCCAAGCAGGTTCTGACGGAACCGGCCCTGCTTGCCCTTCAACATGTCGGCCAGCGACTTCAGCGGACGCTTGTTGGCGCCGGTGATGACGCGGCCGCGCCGGCCATTGTCGAACAAGGCGTCGACGGCCTCTTGCAGCATTCTCTTTTCATTGCGCACGATAATGTCGGGCGCGCGCAGTTCGATCAGCCTTTTGAGCCGATTGTTGCGGTTGATAACGCGGCGGTAAAGATCGTTGAGGTCCGACGTCGCGAAGCGCCCTCCGTCGAGCGGAACGAGCGGGCGCAGATCCGGCGGAATGACCGGCACTTCGGTCAGAATCATCCATTCCGGCTTGTTGCCGGAATGCATGAAGGCCTCGATAATTTTCAGCCGCTTCGCCAGCTTCTTCGGCTTTAGATCCGTCGTCGATTCGGCAATCTCGATCTTGAGCGATTCGGCGATGGCCGGCAGATTCATATTGCGCAGAATATCTCGAATCGCTTCGGCGCCGATAAGGGCGGTAAAGGAATCCTGGCCGTATTCATCTTGCGCCCGCAGATAATCGTCTTCATTCAGAAGCTGACGATCCTTCAACGGGGTGAGACCCGGGTCGAGCACGATATAGGATTCGAAATAGAGAATGCGCTCGATGTCCTTGAGCGTCATGTCGAGCAGAAGCCCGATGCGCGAAGGCAGCGATTTCAAAAACCAGATGTGCGCGACCGGGGCGGCGAGCGAAATATGCCCCATCCGCTCGCGCCGCACCCGCGACAACGTAACTTCGACGCCACATTTTTCGCAGATGACACCCTTGTATTTCATCCGCTTATATTTGCCGCAGAGGCATTCATAATCCTTGATCGGACCGAAAATGCGGGCGCAGAAAAGACCGTCGCGTTCAGGTTTGAACGTCCGATAATTGATCGTCTCCGGCTTCTTGATTTCGCCGAAAGACCAGGACAGAATCTTCTCCGGGCTCGCGATCGAAATTTGGATCTGATCGAAAGCCTGCGGTTGTGCGACCGGGCTGAAGAGATTCATGACCTCTTGATTCATTGCCATCTCCTGATGCTTGGGCCTGCGGGGCAACCCGGCTGGCCCTTTGCCGGATACATTTGAAAACGCTCGGCCGGGCGACGCCCGGCCGTTCTGTTCCAGCTTTATTCAGCCGCCTCGGCCGGCGGCAAAGTATTGACAGGCTTGATCGCCGAGGTCAGTTCGACATTGAGGCAAAGCGAACGCATCTCCTTGACCAGCACATTGAAGCTTTCGGGAATGCCGGACTCGAAGGCGTCGTCTCCGCGAACGATCGACTCGTAAACCTTGGTGCGGCCGGCGACGTCATCGGATTTCACCGTCAGCATTTCCTGCAGCGTATAGGCAGCGCCATAAGCCTCCAGCGCCCAGACTTCCATTTCGCCGAAACGCTGCCCGCCAAATTGCGCCTTCCCGCCCAGCGGTTGTTGCGTAACCAGGCTGTAAGGACCAATCGATCGGGCGTGAATCTTATCGTCGACGAGGTGATGCAGCTTCAGCATATAGATGTAGCCGACGGTCACCTTGCGATCGAAAGATTCGCCCGTGCGGCCATCGAAGAGGGTTACCTGACCGGAGGGATCGAGCCCTGCCTGGTGAAGCATTTCCACGATGTCCTTCTCATGCGCGCCGTCGAAAACAGGGGTCGCAATCGGCACGCCGCGGCGCAGATTTTCCCCGAGCTCGACGACGGCCTCGTCATCGAGCGCCGCGATTTCGTCCTTGGCCTCATAGATCTCGACGAGCTTCTTGCGCAGAGGCTTTGTGTCTTTGTCCCGCAAATAGGCATTGACCGTCTCGGCCACCTGTCTGCCAAGACCGGCACAAGCCCAGCCAAGGTGGGTTTCCAGAATTTGCCCGACGTTCATCCGGCTTGGCACCCCGAGCGGATTCAAGACGATATCGACCGGAGTTCCGTCCGCGAGGAAGGGCATGTCTTCCTGCGGCACGATCTTGGAGACGACGCCCTTGTTGCCGTGGCGTCCCGCCATCTTGTCACCAGGTTGAATCTTACGCTTCACCGCGACGAAGACCTTCACCATCTTCATCACGCCGGGCAATAATTCATCGCCGCGTTGCAGCTTCTCCACCTTGTCGAGAAAGCGGCTCTCAAGGCTCTTCTTTGACTCGTCGTATTGCTTACGCATGGCTTCGAGTTCGGCCATCGTCCGATCGTTCTCGATCGCGAAGACCCACCATTGCGAGCGCGGATAATCCTCGATGATTTCCTTGGTCAGCTTGGTGTCCCGCTTGAATCCTTTCGGACCCGCGATCGCCTTCTTGCCATCCAGAACATCCATCAGACGCGCATAGACGTTGCGATCGAGAATCGCGAGCTCATCGTCACGGTCCTTCGCCAGACGTTCGATTTCTTCCCGTTCAATCGCCTGGGCGCGCTCGTCCTTGTCGACGCCATGCCGGTTGAAGACGCGCACTTCCACGATCGTGCCTTGGACACCCGGAGGAACCCGCAGCGACGTATCGCGGACGTCGGATGCCTTCTCGCCGAAAATCGCGCGCAAAAGCTTTTCTTCCGGCGTCATCGGACTTTCGCCCTTGGGGGTGATCTTGCCGACGAGGATATCGCCCGCCTGAACCTCGGCCCCGATATAGACGATCCCGGCTTCGTCGAGATTCTTCAATGCCTCTTCCGAGACATTGGGAATATCCCGGGTGATTTCTTCCGGGCCAAGCTTGGTATCTCGCGCCATGACCTCGAACGCATCGATATGGATCGAGGTGAAGACGTCGTCCTTGACGATCCGTTCATTGAGAAGGATCGAATCCTCGAAATTGTAGCCATTCCACGGCATGAAGGCGACGAGGACATTGCGGCCGAGCGCGAGATCGCCGAGATCGGTCGAAGGACCATCCGCGATGATATCGCCCTTGCGAACGAAATCGCCGACCCGAACCAATGGCTTTTGATTGATGCAGGTCGATTGGTTCGAGCGCTGAAACTTCATCAGCCGATAGATGTCGACACCGGGTTTGGCGGCGTCTGTTTCCTCGGTGGCCCGAACGACGATACGGGTCGCATCGATCTGGTCGACGACGCCGGTCCGCCGCGCGCCGATCGCGGCGCCTGAATCGCGGGCCACGATAGCTTCCATTCCGGTCCCGACCAGAGGCGCGTCAGCCCTGACGAGCGGCACGGCCTGGCGCTGCATGTTCGATCCCATGAGGGCGCGATTGGCGTCGTCGTTTTCCAGGAATGGAATCAGCGCGGCGGCAACCGACACAAGCTGCTTTGGCGACACATCCATGAAATCGACGCGTTCGCGCGGCACCATCAGGACATCGCCGGCATGGCGGCAAACGACGAGATCCTCCGTCAGACCCCGGTCCGCGTCAATCGGTGCATTGGCCTGGGCGACGTAATATTTGCCCTCCTCCATCGCCGAGAGATAGACCACCTCGTCGGTGACGCGGCGGTCCTTGATCCGACGGTACGGCGCCTCGATGAACCCATATTTATTGACCCTCGCAAAGGTCGCGAGGGAATTGATGAGGCCGATATTCGGCCCCTCGGGCGTCTCGATCGGGCAGATACGTCCGTAATGGGTCGGATGGACGTCGCGCACTTCGAAGCCCGCACGCTCGCGCGTCAGGCCGCCCGGACCAAGCGCCGAGAGCCGGCGCTTGTGGGTGATCTCGGACAAAGGATTGGTCTGATCCATGAACTGCGACAATTGCGACGAGCCAAAGAACTCGCGCACCGAGGCGGCCGCGGGTTTAGCATTGATCAGATCCTGCGGCATGACCGTGTCGATATCGACCGAGGACATGCGTTCCTTGATCGCCCGCTCCATACGCAGCAGGCCCAGCCGATACTGGTTTTCCATGAGCTCGCCGACCGAACGCACCCGGCGGTTGCCAAGGTGATCGATGTCGTCGATTTCGCCGCGGCCGTCCCGCAGATCGACCAGCGCCCGCATGACCGCAATAATGTCTTCCTTGCGCAATGTGCGGACCGTATCTTCGGCATCGAGATCCAAACGCATGTTCATTTTGACCCGGCCGACGGCGGACAGATCATAGCGCTCCGGATCGAAAAACAGCGAATGGAACATCGCTTCCGCTGTATCCAGCGTCGGCGGTTCGCCGGGCCGCATCACGCGGTAAATATCAAACAAGGCCTCCTCGCGGGAGCTGTTCTTATCGACGGCAAGCGTATTGCGAATGTAGGGGCCGATGTTGACATGGTCGATATCGAGGATCGGCAGTTCCGTGAAACCAGTCTCGATCAGCAGCGCCAAGGATTTAGCGGTAATCTCGTCGCCAGCCTCGGCAAAGATTTCACCCGTCGCGGGGTTGTAAAGGTCGGAAGCAATATATTGACCGTGCAGATCCTCGTCGTGCGCGCGCAGGAATTTCACGCCCCGCTCGGAAAGCAGGCGCGCTGTGCGGACAGTCAGTTTCTTGCCGGCTTCGAGGACGACTTCGCCGGTATCGGCATCGAGCAGATCGAGGGCCGCCTTCATGCCTTTCATGCGATCGGGATCGAACGGCAGACGCCAGCCGTCCTTGTCCCGTATAAAGGTGATGGTCTTATAGAAGGTCGAAAGAATTTCTTCGCCATCCATGCCCAAGGCATAGAGGATCGACGTCGCTGGAATCTTCCTGCGCCGATCGATGCGCGCATAGACAATGTCCTTGGCGTCGAATTCGATATCGAGCCAGGAGCCCCGATAGGGGATGATACGAGCGGCGAACAAAAGCTTGCCGGACGAATGGCTCTTGCCTTTGTCGTGATCGAAGAACACGCCGGGTGACCGGTGCATCTGCGAAACGATGACCCTCTCGGTCCCATTGACGACGAAGGTCCCGTTCATCGTCATCAAGGGAATGTCGCCCATGTAGACATCCTGCTCCTTGATGTCCTTGACCGAGCGAGCGGCGGTTTCCGGATCCACATCGAACACGATGAGCCGCAGGGTCACTTTGAGCGGCGCGGCGAAGGTCATGCCGCGCTGACGGCACTCGTCGACATCATATTTCGGCGGCTCGAATTCATATTTTACAAATTCGAGCAAAGCGGCATTAGAAAAATCGGAGATCGGGAAAACCGACTTGAAAACCGATTGCAATCCCTCGTCGGGACGACCGCCCTGCGGCTCGTCAACCAATAAAAACTGGTCATAGGATGCTTTTTGAACTTCGATAAGGTTCGGCATTTCCGCGACTTCGCGAATATGACCGAAAAATTTACGAATACGCTTACGGCCGGTGAACGTCTGCGCCATATTTTGAGCCATGTCGCTCCTCGCACCTCGTGTAATAGCGATTTTCTCGCGCGAAAATTCGCTCAACCCGCATCCAGCCGGGGCGCTGGAGGGGCAGGACGTTTGTCAGCCCCAAGCGTTCGCGGCGCATTCACCGCGAACTAATATGCCAGAGTCCGAACATATGTTTTTGCAAAGCAACATGCGTTTCAAGCGGGAGGCGGTCCCAAGCTTTCGGATGGGACCGCCTGCCCTACAAAAATAAGGATCGCCGAGGCGATCACGCCGCAATCACTTAAGCTCCACTTTGGCACCCGCTTTCTCGAGGGCTGCCTTGATCTTCTCAGCTTCTTCCTTCGTTGCGCCTTCCTTGACGGGCTTGGGAGCGGCTTCAACCAGATCCTTTGCCTCCTTAAGGCCGAGTCCGGTCGCGGCGCGCACTTCCTTAATGACTTCGATTTTCTTGTCGCCGATGGCCGCGAGGACGACAGTAAATTCGGTCTGCTCCTCGGCTGGCGCCGCGGCCGCGCCAGCTGCGGGACCGGCGGCGACGGCAACTGCCGCGGCGGCGGAAACGCCCCATTTTTCTTCGAGTAGCTTGGCGAGTTCGGCGGCTTCCAGCACAGTGAGGCTCGACAGATCCTCGACGATCTTTTCAAGATTGGCCATTTTCAGTTCCTTCGATGAGGTCAAAATCTACAATGAGTGTCCGTTCAAGATCACGCCGCTAGACGGCGTCTTTTTCGGCATAGGCCGCAACCACGCGGGCAAGCTTGGCAGCTGGCGCGGTGGTGAGCTGTGCGAGCTTCGTTGCGGGCGCCTGCAAGAGGCCAACGATTTTCGCGCGAAGCTCATCCAGGGATGGCAGCGTGGCGAGCGAGCGCACGGCATCCACGTTGAGGCTGGTCGAACCCATGGCGCCGCCGAGGATCACGAGCTTGTCGTTGTCCTTGGCGAAAGCCACAGCGACCTTAGGCGCCGCGACCGGATCGTTCGAATAGGCGATCAGGGTTGGCCCCCGCATCAGTTCCGAGATCGAGGCGACCTCGGTGCCTTGAAGGGCGATCTTGACGAGACGGTTCTTGGCGACCTGAACAGTGGCGCCAGCCGCGCGCATCTGCTTGCGCAGAGCTTGCATTTGAGCCACGCTCAGACCGGAATAATGCGCAACCACAACGACCGATGTCGACTTAAAGACATCCGTCAGGGAAGCGACGCATTGTTTCTTTTCCGCTCTGTCCACGGTGTTTCTCCTTGCACGGGCAAGAACTTGAAGAGGTTCAAGTTGCCCGCGGGCTGCATCTGTCGGCCGCAACCGCGAGGAACCCCTCGCATCGAGCCGACGCTGTGCCTGTCCCCGGGGCGGAAATCCGCACCGGACAGAGGGATAGACCAAAATCGAAGGAACCAGAAAGGCGAGGCCCCACTGGCGTCCAAAATCCGGTTATTACCCCGTCTATGCCGGCTTCTGCTCCCCAATCCGGCAAGGCCGGACTGGAGATTGGAGATTAAGCTCGAGTTCGATCCGGATGGATGATCCCTCGCGCCGGCAGTCTCGGACAGGACATGGCCGGAAAGGACAGACGTCACCGCCTATCCTCCGGCCGTATCCACCGCGCTACAAAAATCTTATCGCCGGAAGCGAGCTTGCCAGATTAAGTACCGCGGAATCTTTATGGATGCGGGGTTGCTATTTCCGATCAACCCCGAACCTGCTATTTAAACTGATTGAGCGCTTATGCCAAGAGCCTATTGAAAATTTCGCTTGACGCGCCCCACGGCCGAGCCCTCTGCCGGCCAAGCTTCGCAATTTCAAGCGCTTAGCTTAGCCGGAGGAATGCTCTTTACACGCGTCAGGGAGATAGGGTCGATGGGTCGACTTTCACACCCGGCCCCATGGTCGATGAAATCGCAACCCTTTGAATATAGGTGCCTTTAGCCCCCTGAGGCTTGGCTTTGGCAACCGCATCGACAAAAGCCACGATGTTTTCCACGAGTTTATCCGGCGCGAACGAGGCTTTACCGACGCTGCCCTGGATGATTCCCGCTTTTTCGACCCTGAATTCCACGGCCCCGCCCTTTGAAGCCTTCACCGCGCCGGCGACGTCCATGGTAACGGTCCCGACCTTGGGGTTGGGCATCAGGCCGCGGGGACCCAAAACCTTGCCGAGCCTGCCGACCAGCGGCATCATATCCGGGGTGGCGATGCATCGATCAAAAGCGATTGTGCCGCCCTGAACCGTCGTCACCAAATCTTCGGCGCCCACGATGTCAGCGCCCGCCGCTGTGGCTTCGTCGGCCTTGGCCCCGCGCGCAAACACGGCGACGCGCAAATTGCGACCGGTCCCATTCGGAAGATTCACCACGCCGCGCACCATTTGATCGGCATGCTTAGGATCGACGCCCAGATTCATCGCAATCTCGACGGTCTCGTCGAATTTTGCGCTTGCGCGCTCCTTGACGAGCTTCACGGCTTCACTAACCGGATAAAGCTTGATCCGGTCGATTCCTTCGCGCGCCTTCACAACACGTTTGCCAATATGTGCCATCGCCCTACCCTACGATCTCGAGGCCCATGGAACGGGCAGAACCTTCAATCATCTTCATTGCGGCTTCGATCGAAGCACAATTGAGATCGGGCATTTTTTTCTCGGCGATTTCCTGAATCTGCGCCTTGGTCACCTTGCCCGCAAAACCACGGCCCGCGGTCTTTGAGCCGGATTGAATGCCGGAGGCTTTTTTCAGGAAGTAGGAAACCGGCGGCAGCTTCATCTCGAAGGTGAAGGACCGGTCTTGGAAAGCGGTGATGACGACGGGGATCGGCGTCCCCTTTTCCATCTGCGCCGTCTTGGCGTTAAAAGCCTTGCAAAACTCCATGATGTTCAGGCCGCGCTGACCGAGCGCGGGACCGATCGGCGGCGACGGATTGGCCGCCCCGGCCGGCACCTGAAGCTTCACGTAACCTGTGATCTTCTTTGCCATTATCTATGCTCCATACAATGCCGGCCTTTTAGGACCGGCGGTTGCGGTCGTGGTGCGAAGGGTTGGTCCGGATGGCTGCCGGGCCCCTCTCCCACGTCTTTAAGCAAGTTGCGAAAACCTGCCTTCTAATGGATCAGACCTTTTCGACCTGTCCATATTCCAATTCCACCGGCGTCGCACGTCCGAAAATAGAGACCGCCACCTTGATCCTGGAGCGTCCCTCATCGACGTCCTCGACGATTCCGTTGAACGAGGCGAACGGCCCGTCGGCGACCCGCACGGTTTCACCAATTTCAAACGAGATCGACGCCTTGGGCCGCTCAACGCCTTCGGCGACCTGCCCCTTGATGCGTTCCGCTTCCGCATCGGAAATCGGCATCGGCTTCTTGTCGGCGCCCAAAAAGCCGGTGACCTTCGGCGTATTCTTGATCAGATGATAGATATCGTCGGAAAGATCGCATTTGACCAAGACATAACCCGGAAAAAACTTTCGCTCGGAGTTGATCTTACGGCCCCGCCTTATCTCGACGATATGCTCGGTCGGAACCAGAATTTCCTCGAATTTACCCGAGAGGCCGCGCTGCGCCGCCTGCTCCTTGATCGATTCGGCGACCTTTTTCTCAAAGTTCGAATAGGCGTGAACGATATACCAGCGCATGCTCATTGGGACAATTTTAAACCTCGTTCACCAAGGCCCTGCGAGGGTAGCGGCACCGGTAGGACGAAGAACCGGCTGAGGGTCTTGGGCAGAAAAACATCAATCTTCAACGATTCGGCCCGGGTAAGGCCAAATGTGACTAATGAAAACTCAGAATCAGGCCAACGATAAGGCGCAGGCCTTGATCGACGGCCACGAAAAACAGACTGGCGAGCAGGACCATAATAATCACAAGCACGGTCGTGATCAGCGTCTCGCGGCGCGTCGGCCACGTCACCTTGGCCGCTTCTGCACGGACCTCTTGAATGAAGGTTAGAGGGTTCGTCATGACCTATATGCCATTTCTCGGTCGCTCAAATTCCCCGACCCGCCTGTCCAAACCAGGGTGACCGCAGTAAATTGGAATGAGCGCCCAGCCAAAAAAAATCAGGGCGCGGAACCCGAAGGCCACGCGCCACTATTTCATAATATAAACAATCGCACGAGGAACGCAAATCCATTTTCCCGCGGTCGGCGCAAGACTCAAAGCGCTTGCCGCTCGGATTTTGCCGCCCTCCCTATCAAAACCGGTGGGTCTCTCGTCGCCGGGCTAAAATGGGAAAAGCTGCCCCAGGCAAATAATTAGCCGAAGCTTGACGGCTTGAGCATCAGACCGGTCACCCCCCGGACCTGAGCTTCTACGAGCGTAATCTTGCGTAATATCCGCGACTTGTTGAGGCGCCCAGCTGCGAATGATGTGGAATCGTATGGGAAAAACTTGGAATGATCCATTCATCGACGATCTCATAGTTTAAAGACCGCAGCGAAGTCTCGAATTCTTCCCGATTTCTTATTTGGTAGGGAACTTCCGCGCAGCCGAAGTTTTCGAGCGTGACCACCGTTTCCCCCTCCCGTGTCGCCACCTTGTTGATCACAAGATGCCGCGGCAAGACGGGCAGCCGCCCTAGCAGCTCCGTGAAGGGGATGTCCAAATATTGTAACAGGCCGGAGGCAAGCAGGACATCGGCGTTCGGAGCCTCCGCAAGATCGTCAATAAATGACAGCCGGGGCAAATTCTCGCTGGCCGCAAGGCTGCGTCCGGCGCGGACCACGGCGGGAACATCGTAAACCACCCAGATGATGTTGTTATCTAAGTCTAAATGGTTCTTGAAAGCGCGAAACTTTGTCCCGACGTGACCGCCCGCATCGAGCACGCAAATGGGGCCCAGACGCTTAAGCCAATACAAGACGGGGTAATCGAGCAGCGCAACCTTGGACATAGTTTCAAGGCTGACATTTACGACGGCATCATTATCGTAGCCGACAAGCATTCCGGGGCGAACCGCGGCAATCGCTTCTTCGCGGGTTGCATAGGCACCTCTGAATTTGTGAGGCGACAGCATCCGCTTGAGTTCTTTTAATACGGAATAGATCAAATGTTTCATGTCGCTTCAGCTCAACTTTGCCTCTCCAACCGCGTCGAATGCGAGGGAACGCGGTCGAGGCTCCCGGATTCCTTGCGGTGTCCAATTGCCCGGCGACGATCCGCGCTATCAGATACAGTAAGGGCCTCTTCTTGAGCAACCCCCGCCGGGCCTCCCTCTCGGCGCCCGCTGGAAGGAGGGGCACGGGATTTGATGATCGCCTATAGGCTTCCCTTGAGTTTTGATCCCGGCTATCAAAGCGCCCAGGGAATTTCCTTATCTACCGAGACCGCGATGAATGCCGTCCACGTCCTGAACGGGCCGAACCTCAATCTCCTCGGCACCCGGGAACCAGAAACTTACGGCCGCGCGACTCTGGCCGACATCGAGGCGCGTCTTTCCGCGACCTGCAAACCCCATGGCGTTGTTTTGCATTTTCGTCAGTCCAACCACGAAGGCGATCTCGTGACCTGGTTGCAGGAAGCTGGTCGGGCGGCCGAACCGGTGATCTTGAATGCCGGCGCTTATTCGCATACTTCGATCGCGATCCACGACGCGATCAAGGCCGCGAAGACGGACGTCATCGAGGTCCACCTGTCGAATGTTCATGCGAGGGAAAGCTTTCGGCACAAATCCCTGATTTCTCCGGTTGCGCGGGGGGTCATCTTGGGATTCGGGGCCCTGTCCTATGATCTAGCGCTCGAAGTCTTTCTCAGCCGCGCCGACGTTTTGAAAAATACTTAGTTTGGCCCGCATGAACAAAATTTCTCAAATCAATGGGCGACGGCTCTTTCATGTTGTATGAAACGCCGAGGGCCCACGGACGAACGAAAGTTGACAAAGATGAAATATCCGGAGCCTGAACCGGACGAATGTCCGGCCGCGGGTGCAATCGATAGGGAACTGGTCGAGGAGTTGGCGCAGCTCGTCACCCGCCTCGGGCTGTCCGAAATTGAAATTGCCAAAGGCGATTTCAAGGTTCGTATCGCTCGGCAACTTTCTCCCGCCGTCATCCAGTCTGTCGCAACGGCCGCTCCCGCGGCTTCCATCTCCTCTGGCGGCGGCGGCAGTGCGTCCGTAGAACTCCCCGACGCCCCTGGCACGGTCAAATCGCCGATGGTTGGGACCGCTTATTTGCGTTCATCCCCAGAGGCTGCCCCCTTCGTCGAAGTCGGTTCGCAGGTCAAAGCGGGTGACAAGGTTCTGCTTGTTGAGGCGATGAAGACCTTCAATGAGATTTTGGCACCCCGCACCGGTTTGGTGACGGGCATTCTGGTCGAGGACGGTCAGCCGGTCGAATATGGTCAGCCCCTTCTCGTAATTGAATAAAGCCCCGCCGCCGGTGGATTGAGATGTTCGACAAAATCCTTATTGCCAATCGCGGCGAAATCGCGTTGCGGATATTGCGCGCCGCCAAGGAGCTTGGCATCGCAACCGTCGCGGTTCACTCGACCGCCGATGCCGATGCCATGCACGTCAAACTCGCCGACGAATCGGTTTGCATCGGACCACCGCCCGCCCGCGATTCCTATCTGAATGTCCCGGCGCTTTTGGCGGCCTGCGAAATCACCGGCGCCGAAGCCTTGCATCCCGGATATGGATTTCTCTCCGAGAACGCGCGCTTTGCGGAGATCCTCGCGGATCACCGGATCGTCTTTATCGGCCCGAAGCCCGAGCACATCCGGCTGATGGGCGACAAAATCTCCGCCAAAGTCACCGCGAAGAAACTCGGGATCCCCTGCGTGCCGGGATCGCCGGGCGCGATTGTCGATGACCGGGCGGCGGAGGCCATCGCACGATCGCTTGGTTTCCCGGTCCTCGTAAAAGCAGCAGCCGGCGGCGGCGGGCGTGGCATGAAGGTTGCCCGAACCGCAAGCGAGCTTCCCGCCGCGCTTGAGAACGCGCGGATCGAGGCCAAGGCCGCGTTTGGCGACGACGCGGTTTACCTCGAAAAATTTCTCGAAAAGCCGCGCCACATCGAGGTTCAGATTCTCGGGGACGGCCAGGGCAACGCTATCCATCTCGGTGAGCGCGATTGCTCGCTGCAACGCCGCCACCAGAAAGTCTGGGAGGAAAGTCCCTCCCCGGCCCTTAACGCTTCGCAGCGCCTGGAAATCGGCAAAATCTGTTCGGACGCGATGCGCGAACTCGGTTACCTCGGGGTCGGCACCATTGAGTTCCTCTATGAAGACGGAAAGTTTTACTTCATCGAGATGAACACAAGGATTCAGGTCGAGCACCCGGTGACCGAAATGGTGACCGGTGTCGATCTCGTCAACGAGCAGATCAGAATAGCAGCGGGGTCTCCCTTGACCCTTACGCAAGACGAAGTCGTGTTTTACGGGCATGCGATCGAATGCCGGGTCAATGCGGAAGATCCCGCAACCTTCCGGCCCTCTCCCGGAAAGATCGCTTATTACCACCCCCCAGGGGGACTTGGCGTTCGCGTCGACAGCGCCGTCTATGCAGGCTATGCGATCCCGCCCAATTATGATTCCCTTGTCGGCAAGCTGATCGTGCATGGACGCAATCGCAATGAAGCCTTGATGCGGCTTCGCCGCGCGCTCGATGAATTCATCATCGACGGAATCGACACGACGATCCCGCTGTTTCAGACATTGGTCCGCAACGCTGACATGCAAAATGGCCTTTACGACATCCATTGGCTCGAGAGATTTCTCGAATCCGGCGGAATGGATGGAGCGGACATCTAAAGTCCTTTTGTGGGGCTCCGCGCTTCGGCACTGTCGGTCACCTTTGGCGCGACGGGCAGCGCCAAGACCGCCAACAAACCACCGAGGTTTGAACGTTCGAGGCGTAATTCGCCGTGATAGGCTCGGGCAAGATCACGGACGATCCCAAGTCCAAGCCCTGAACCGCCGCGGCTGCGATCGAGTGTCAGCGCACCGTTAAGGACTTCCTGGGCCAGGGACTCCGACATGCCGGGACCGTCATCCTCGATGCTGATTTGGCAGCGGGCCTCGTCACGAATGGCCGCGACCCGAACGCTCCGGTGCGCATGCCGGCACGCATTGTCGAGGAGATTGCCTAGCATCTCATCGAGATCCTGGACTTCCACGGCGACTTCGATCGGGGCTGATGGGGACACCACAAAGGAGAGATTGCGTTCGCGGTAAAGGCTCTCCATGGCCCGCACAACTTCCGACACGCGATGCGCGACATCGCATCTGATCCCGGGAACGCCGGCGGCGGCGGCGGCGCGGGTTCGCGACAAGGCATGGTCGACCTGCCGGCGGATCGCCATCGCCTGCATTCGTACCGTCTGCGAGGCCTCGCCCGCGCCGAGTTCGTCGGCTGCATTCGCCAATATCGCCAATGGCGTTTTCAACCCGTGTGCGAGATTGCCGGCCTGCAAGCGTCCGCGCTCGACGATCTCCCGGCTATGCGCCAAAAGTGCATTCAGGTCCTCGACCAGGGGCGTGACTTCGGAAGGAAAGACGCCGTTGATTTTCCCCCTCTCGCCATTTCTTACGGCCATGACCTGGCCACGCAACCGCATGAGCGGACGGAACACCATCCAGAGTTGGCCGGCGACGAGGACAGAAAGGCCAATGGCCACGGCGGTAAATGTTGCCAGCAATATATTGGAGAAGGAAGCGATCGATTCCTCGAGATCGCCGATATCCGCGGCGACCGCCGCCCGCACGATGTGAGGATAGCCCGGTAGACTCACTCGGCGTTCGATAGCGACGAGTTTTTGGCCGTTAGGCCCGGCGAGCTGGTGGCGATGAACTTCACCGGTGGCCGGCGCATCGACCGGAAGCGGCAGGACGGCATCCCAAAGTGACCGCGAGCGTATACGGTTGCCGGTTTCATCCTCGACCTGCCAATAAAAGCTGCTGTAGGGCTTCTCGAAACGAGGATCGCTGAGAGTGCCCTCCAAAACCAGGGCCCCGGACGTGTCGAGGCCGACCTGCGCGAGCAACTGGTCGAGATGCACGGAGAGCTCCGCATCAAACCGCCGTTCGACTTCATCGCGAAACAGGTGGACCAAGAGGGTGGTGGTGACACCAAAGGTCAACGCGCAGACCAACAAGGAGCTCAACAACACCCGTCCACGCAACGAGCGGGGCACGCGGATCATAGGCCCCCCAGGCGATAACCGAGCCCGCGGACGGTCTCGATGGCGCCGGCACCGAGCTTGCGCCGCAGCCGCGCGATGAACACTTCAATCGTATTGGAGTCGCGGTCGAAATCCTGCGCATAGAGAGCTTCGGTCAGTTCCGTCTGGCTGACGATCTGTCCGGCGTGGTGCATCAAACAGGCGAGCGTTTTGAACTCCTGTGCTGTCAGCCGGATCGCCTGCCCGTCGCGCCGCGCCTCGGCCGCGACCAGATCGAGTTCAAGCCCACCATGGCGCAAGACCGGACTCGCCTGACCATGTGCCCGGCGGATCAAAGCGCGCAAACGCGCCGCGACTTCCGCGATTTCGAAAGGCTTTCCCAGATAGTCGTCGGCGCCGGCATTCAGCCCGACAACCTTGGCGTGCCAATCTGCGCGCGCCGTCAGAATGAGGACGGGAGTCTTCCGATCGGCGGCGCGCCACTCCTTCAGGATCTCGAGTCCATCCTTATCGGGAAGACCGAGATCAAGGACAATCGCGTCGTAGCATTGCTCTTTGCCGAGGAAGGCGCCGTCCTCCCCGGTCCGCGCGGTGTCCACAGTGAAGTGCTCGCGGACAAGGCCCTGTTTCAGCTGGGCCGACAAGGTGCGGTCGTCCTCGATGATGAGCACCCGCATCGGTTGCTTTAGTCCTGCTCTTGGCCGACCGGATGGTCGGACAGTTTTCCGTCCGGCAAAATTTCCCCTGTGCCGGCATCGAGGTGTCTTAGCCTTATTGTTCCATCGGTTGCAATGACCCGAAGCTCATAGATGTACCGGCTAGCCTCTCGCTTGAGATCGGCATGAAGCAGCCGGTCGTCGCCCAATGCGGCGAAAGCAATGATTTTGCTGAGCGGCAAGATCTGATGCGCCTCAAGCGCTGACAAGGCACGATCCTGGTCCGCCGAAGCGAGCGCGCCATTGGTGGCCATCAAGGCCGCGACAATGACAACTGCCTTCCGCAAAAGGATAAAGGGGGCCTTGCTCACTCTTGCCGATCCGCCTTGATCGCCGGCATTTTTTCCGAGCGTCATGATCAATATCCTTAGCCCGACTTTTTCAAGCGCACCCGAGCGGTTTCCAATTCCCGTAAGCCGTTTTCGCGAATCACTTCGGCGAGCCGCGGGACATCACGCCCCGAGAACTTGGCATAGAGCGCCGGCAAGACCATCAGCGTGAGCAAAGTCGCGGTGATCAATCCGCCGATCACGACGGTTGCCAAAGGCTTTTGCACTTCCGCTCCGGTGCCGGTTGCGACGGCCATAGGCACAAAGCCAAGCGAGGCCACGAGGGCCGTCATCGCGACGGGACGCAATCGCGTCAGAGCGCCTTCGTAAATCGCCTCTCCCTTTGAAAAGCCCCGGGCCATCAGCTGCTTGATATAGGTCAGCATGACGAGGCCATTCAGCACGGCGACACCCGACAGCGCGATGAAACCGACGGCCGCCGACACGGAAAATGGCATGTCGCGAAGCCAGAGCGCGACCACCCCGCCGGTGAGCGCAAGCGGGACCACGCTAAAGACGAGGACCGCGTCGCGTGCGGATCCCAGCGCATTGAATAAAAGAATGAGGATGAGGCCAAAGCAGATCGGCACGACGATCATGAGCCGCTGCCGGGCCGCCGCCATATTTTCGAACTGGCCGCCCCAGCGCAAGAAATAGCCGGGAGTGATTTCCACCTTCCGCGCGATCTCGGCCTGCGCCTCATCCACGAGCGACCCTAAATCCCGACCGCGCGCATTGGCGGTTACGACGACCCGCCGCTTGCCATTCTCGCGGCTGATCTGGTTTGGCCCCTCCGCGAATTCGAAACTTGCAACTTGACGCAGCGGGATCGAAAGCGCCGCACCCCCACGGCCGCCGCCAGGCAATGGAACAGGCAAATCCTTCAACGCCTCAACGTCCGAGCGCAGGTCATCGGGCAAACGAACGACAATCTGGAAACGCCGGTCGCCTTCGAATACAAGGCCCGCAACCCGGCCCCCGATCGCCGCGCCGATAACATCCTGCACGGCGGAAAGGCTCAGACCGCGGCGGGCGATTTCCGCCTTGTTGATCTTGATCTCAAGGAACGGGAGCCCGACCGCTTCCTCGACCTTGACATCGGTTGCGCCTTTCAGACCCCGCAAAACATCGGCGACCTGATTTGCAATCCGCAACATGGGTTCGAATTCCTCGCCAAAGACCTTGATGGCGAGGTCTTCGCGGACACCGGCGATCAGCTCATTGAAGCGCATTTGGATCGGTTGCGAAAAGCCGATCACATGGCCGACAAGCTTGGAGGCCTCAACTTCGATCTGCTTGATCAATTCCGCCTTTGTGAGATGTGGATCCGGCCACTCGTCCTGCGGCTTAAGGATGACGTAGGTATCGGTTGCGTTGGGTGGCATGGGGTCGGCCGCCATTTCGGGGGTGCCGGTCCGCGCGAAAACGAATGCCACTTGGGGAAATTTGGTCAGCATATTCTCGATGTCGAACTGCATCTCCTGCGATTGAGACAGCGACGTGCTCGGGATACGCCGCGCTTCGATCACGATATTTTTTTCATCCAAAGTCGGCGTGAACTCCTGGCCCAAGCGGGTGAACAGAATGAGGCCGCCGGCAAACAGCATCAGGGCACCCAAAATCACGGGAACCGGAAACTCGATGGCTTTCCTCAGCACTGGCCGGTAGGCGCGCTTGAGTGCTTGCATCAAGAAATTCTCGCTTTCGTTGATCCGGCCGGTGATCAGAATGGCGATCAGCGCCGGCACGAAGGTCAACGAGAGAACGAATGCGGCCACCAGGGCGATGATGACCGTCAGCGCCATCGGCTCGAAGGTCTTGCCTTCTACGCCTGAAAAGGTCAGGAGGGGCACATAAACAAGAATAATGATCGCCTGACCATAGACGCTTGGCCGGATCATTTCCTTGGCCGCCTCCTGGACGGTGGCGAGCCGCTCCTCAAGCTTCAATACGGCACCGAGTTCATGTTGCCGCTGAGCGAGACGACGGAGACTGTTCTCTGCGATGATGACCGCCCCGTCGACGATAAGCCCAAAGTCGAGCGCTCCTAAGCTCATCAAATTGGCACTGATCCGGCTCTCCAACATCCCGGTCGCGGTGAGCAGCATGCTGATCGGAATGACAAGCGCCGTGATCAGCGCGGCGCGGAAATTTCCGAGCAGCAGGAAGAGAACCAGGACGACGAGAAAGGCCCCTTCGGCGAGGTTCTTGGCAACTGTGGCTATCGTGGCGTTGACCAGCTGCGTTCGGTTCAGGACCGTTTTGACGCGAATACTCGGCGGTAGAGACCCGCTAATCTCCATAATTTTGGCTTCGGCAGCTGCCGCCACGGTGCGACTATTGCCGCCAAGCAGCATGAGCGCAGTTCCGAGCACGATCTCCTTTCCGTTCATGCTCGCGCTGCCGGTCCTGAGCTCCCGGCCGATCGCGACATCCGCGACGTCCTTGATCCGCAGCGGCACGCCACCCCGCGTCGCGACGATGATCTCGCCGATTTCGTCGATATTTTCGATCCGCCCGCCCGACCGCACGACGATACCCTCACCATTGCGCTCGATATAATTGGCGCCGCGGCTCACATTGTTTGCCTCGATCGCGGCGACCACATCCTCGAAGGAAAGGCCATAGCCGATCAGCTTGGCCGGGTCCGGCTGCACCTGATATTGCTTCACATATCCGCCAACGGCGTCGGCGCCAGCCAGGCCCTGCACGCCTTTCATTTGCGGACGAATGATCCAATCCTGAACGGTGCGGAGGTAGACGACGCGCTGGAACTCATCGCTGAGACGCTGACCCTCGGGCGTCAAATAGGAGCCATCGCTCTGCCACCCTGGCTTTCCGTCGTGCACGGGAACGTCGACGCCAGGCGGAACATATTCGACAGCCCACCAATATACTTCACCGAGGCCCGTCGAGATCGGGCCGAGCTTCACCTCCACACCGGGAGGCAGCGATTGCTTGACTTCGCTCAGACGCTCATTGATTTGCTGGCGGGCGAAATAAATGTCGGTCTTGTCGCTGAAGACGGCCGTGACTTGAGAAAACCCATTTCGCGAAAACGAGCGCGTATATTCAAGACCGGGAGTTCCCGCGAGGGCCGTTTCGATCGGGAAAGTCACCTGCTTTTCGATTTCAACCGGAGACAGCGCCGGAGCGATGCCATTGATCTGAACCTGATTGTTGGTGATATCGGGGACCGCATCGATCGGCAGATGGGATAATGACCAGCCGCCGACGCAGGCCGCCGCGATGGTCAAGAACAGGACAGCCCAGCGGCGCTGCACGGAAAAGGCAAGGACGCGTTCGATCATCTTTTCTACTCAGTCTTCGGCCTGGGACTTGCCCATTTCGGCCTTGAGCTTGAAAGTGTTCCTAACCGCGATGACCTCGCCATTTTGCAGGCCAGAAAGAACTTCGACGGCGTGGGAATTTTTTCGGCCAAGCATGATTTTGCGGCGTTCAAAGCCTTCCGGCGTCCGAACGAACACAACCGGCACACCGCCAATCATCTGAACGGCACTCAGGGGCGCCAATAACAGGGCTGGCTGTTCGTCCGTCGTTACCTCGGCCGTCACGAAGATTCCGGGGCGCCACACGCCATCGGGGTTGGGGATCTTCGCGACGACGCGAGCGGTTCGCGTGTCCTTGTCGAGCAAGGGGCTGATGAAGATGATCTTGCCTCGCGCTTTCTCAGCCACGCCGTTGGCCGAAATCGAAACCCGTTGGCCTTCCTTGATCAACGGCAGATCGCCAGGCGTCACGGCAATATCGATCCAGACCTCACTCAGGTCGACGATCACGAACAATTCCGTTTCCAGATTGTCGCGTCCCAGCATCGAGCCGACATCGACCTTGCGTTCAACGACCCGGCCGGCGATGGGCGAGCGAATTTCTTCATGCGTCAGGGTCGCGGTGGGCTGATCCGGCAGAGCCGCGATCTCCTTTTCGGTAAGGCCCAGAATGAAAAGCTTTTCGCGCGCGAGTTCGAGCTTGATTCGGGTGACTTCCGCGGCCGCTTGTGAGCGCAGGAAGACCTGTTCGGTCGAAATGCGCTTTTCCCAGAGCTTCCTGTCGCGTTCGAATAGAGTTTGCTGCAGATCATTATTGAGTCGAGCGGCCAGATATTCGCTCTTGGCATCCCCGACCTCGCGGCTCTCCAGGACAGCGACCACCTCATCCTTGGCGACGAAATCGCCGAGGTTCTTGCGCAGTTCAGCCACCATCCCGACGAGTTTGACGCCGACACGCCCAATTCGATCGGCGCTTGGTGCGATCACGCCCGGTGCGGTGAGATGATGGGCCAGCTCGCCGCCCGTAACGGGCGCGGTCTCGATGGCTGCGCCTTCGATCTGTTCGGTCGTGAGCTTGAGCTGACCCTCCGGATCGGCCTTCATAGACGCCGCCGGATCAGGCCCAGCCTGGCCCTCGACGTTCGCCGGCACCTCTGATCCCCTGGGCGCTTGTTGGGTCTGCCGGTCGGCCGGTCCCGACCATCCCAGGCTCGCCGCGGCTTTTTGGAGAGCCTGGGTCACGCCCGGCGCAAGGCCGCCGATCAAGACACCCACCGCTATCGCGCTAAAAATGAAGAAAAGCCCCGGGAATCGCCTCAATACGTCACCGATCTATTGGCCGCCAGACTGCCGCGGTGCCCCGGCGCGCCGACCCAAGCCGGCACAACAAGAGACCTACAAGTTGTGCACTTAACCTGACCTGAACGCTCCGCATTGGCTGAGGCAAGCTGCCGGAAATGGGGGACGAGGCATTCATCGAAGGGAGAAGACGAATACGAGGCGTCAAATGCACTCCGGCGTTAAATCCGCTGTAATTTCGTCGTAATAATACGCCCGTAAGGTAGGGATCTCTGCCCTATGCTCTCTGCGGCGGATCCAAACCTGCCGTGATGTCCCATGTTCAATTTGAGCCTTGTTGGGTTGCGAGGAATTCGCGCTGGCGACGGCAATAGCACCGGTCCGTCGGGTGCACCCGTACCGCGGACGCACCGCAGAGGTGGCCGGGCTTTCCGCAGGGTCTTCCCATTAATTTTTTCGCTGGCCGTCTCCAACCTGGCGCAAGCGGAAGACGCAATCTTGACGACGCCAACGCCGCAGAACGAGGCGGCACCTCCATCAGCGCAGCCCTCCATCTCGACGAGCATACCGGCGCTCGGGGAGTTCAAGCGGGCGCTGCTTGAGCGTGGCTTCAATCTTCAGTTGAACTATACGGGAGAAGTCCTTGGAAATCCAGCCGGAGGTGTTCGGCAAGGCGCAATCTATGAGGGCCTTTTAGAAATGTCCGTCGACGGCGATCTCCAAAGGATCGCCGGTTTGAACGGCGCCACGTTTCATATCAACGCCTACCAAATTCATGGCCGCGGCCTGTCGACCTATAATATCTTCAATTATTCGACCATCAGCGGCATCGAGGCACGGCCGACGACCCGCCTCTTCGAACTCTGGTTCGAGCAAGAGTTTTTGGGCGGATTTGCCTCGGTTCGTGCCGGCCAACTGGCGGCGGACACGGAATTTCTCCTGAGCGATTTCGACGCCCTCTATTTTAACGGCACCTTTGGCTGGCCTAATCTCACCTCCGCGGATTTGCCGGGGACTGGCCCTCACTATCCGGTGACCACGCCGGGTGTCCGCCTCAAACTGGTTCCAAACGATCGCACCACGCTGTTATTTGCCGTGTTCAATGGGGATCCGGCCGGTGTCGGCCGCAACCTCGCATTGACGGAGATCAAAGACCCCGCGGGGATCAACTTCCGGCTTAGGGACCCGCCGTTCGTCATTGGCGAGGCCCAGGTTGCCTACACGCTGCCCATCGGGGTCGACGGTCTAGCCGGAAAAGGCAGGATCGGCGGCTGGCATCATTTCGGAAAATTCGATGATTATTATCTAGGCATCGATGGCTTGTCGCTGGCCAATCCGGCGAGCGACGGGCTTGCCATTGTACACACTGGTGATTTCGGGCTCTATGGCATCGTCGATCAAATGGTCTGGCGGCGTCCGGGGGACGATCCGAGAAGAGGGATTGGCGTCTTCGGCTTGGCCATGATTGCCCCGCCGGACCGGAATCTCATCGACCTGCAAGTGGAAGCGGGTATTAATTTCGTCGGTCTCTGGGACTGGCGCCCGGAAGATATGTTTGGCATGGCCATGGCCTATTCGAGGGCTTCCTCCTCGGTGCGGCAACTGGACCGCGACGGCGCCTTGTTTGCTGGAATGCCACTGCCCATCCGCAGCTCCGAGATGTTGCTCGAACTCACCTATCAGGCCCAAATCATTCCCGGAATGATCGTTCAACCCGATTTTCAGTATATTTTTCGTCCAGGCGCTGGGATAGTGGACCCCTTTAACCCATATTTAGGCAGAATTCGTGACGCGGCGGTTTTTGGCATGCGCGTCGGGACGAAATTCTAAGTGCCAAAATTTGCTGTAAAGCTTTTCTAGAAAGCGCAGGACCTGTTTGACTGCCATTCTATTGGGCAAACTCGGCATACTCGAAGATCAGAAAGAATATTATTGACCGGCTAGCCATCAAGCGCCTGACCTCGATGTTGCGCGTGCGGTTACGCGCGGTAAAATCACGCATCCGATGCTTTTCGCCGGGATTGCGTGGACACGGGGAGATAACGTAAAGTTGTGTTTCATTTCTTGCCGCGAGCGATTTGTTTTAATATCTATCGCCTATGCTTCAGCTGGCGAGGGAAGATTGAAAAGGACACGAATGATACAGCGAACCCACGGTATCCCATTGGCGGCCACGTTGGGTTTCATGATCCTCGCTCTTCCTGGATGCACGGAGCAACATGCGAAGACGAAGGATGTGACGGCTCCCCCTCAAGTTGCCGTGGTTACCGTTCAACCGGCCCCTCGACCCTACATCCGTGAATTACCAGGCCGAATCGCACCAACACAGGTCGCCGAGGTTCGCGCCCGCGTCGCGGGGATCATCATCGAACGCCGGTTCCAACAGGGCGCCGAGGTAAAGGCGGGCGACGTGCTCTATCGCATCGATCCGGCCCGGTTCGAAGTGGAACTGGCTGCCGCCCGCGCCGCTCTTGCCAAGGCTCAGGCCGGGCTCGAGCAAGCCGCGCAACAAGCAAAACGCATCGAAACATTGACCCAAAAATTGGCCGCGTCACAGGTCCAATACGAAACAGCCGTCGCAAACTGGCGCCAGGCCGAGGCGGACGTGGCCGCCCGGAAAGCCGATGTGGCGCGAGCCCAGCTCGATATCGACTACACCTACGTTCGCGCGCCGATTAGCGGACGAATCGGCCGAGCTCTGGTCACCGAGGGCGCGCTGGTCGGCCAAGGCGAAGCGACCCATCTCGCCACGGTGCAACAGCTCAATCCCATTTACGCGGATTTCACCCAGTCGGCTAACGATCTCCAGCAATTGCGGCGCGATTTCGAAAGCGGCGATCTCGATCAGATTGCACCCGATGCCGCCAAGGTGCGGCTCGTGTTCGGCGATGGAGCGGTTTATCCGTTTACCGGCCGTCTGCTCTTTTCCGACGTCACCGTCGATCCGAGCACCGGTCAGGTTACTTTGCGTGGAGAATTCCCGAACCCGAAAACAGAGCTATTGCCCGGCATGTACGTCCGGATTCAAATCGAGCAAGGCATCGACGCCGACTCGCTGGCGATTCCCCAACAAGCCGTTCGGCGCAGCGACATCGGCACCAGCGAGGTCTTTGTGGTGCGTGCGGACAACCGCGCTCTGCTGCAACCGATCCGTTCCGGGAGAGTCGTGGACGATCAATGGCTGATCCTTGAGGGGCTGAAACCTGGCGATCGTGTCGTCGTGGAAGGGTTTCAAAAATTCGCGGCCGGCGATCTTGTAAATCCGGTTCCCTGGCAGACCCAGGCCGCTTCGGCCACCAAAGGCACCGCTTCGGGCAACGTCGACTAACGAGGCGCTTTCATGGCCGGTTTTTTCATCAATCGACCGATCTTCGCGGTCGTCGTTGCACTGTTTATCTGTCTTGGCGGCGGCCTTGCGCTCCAATTCTTGGCGATCGCGCAATATCCGATCATCGCTCCCCCTTCGATCTCCATCAGCACCAGCTACCCCGGCGCCTCCCCGCAAAATCTCTACAACAGTGTCACGCGTCTCATTGAGGAGGAACTCAACGGCGCGAGCGGAATCCTGAGCTTCGAGTCGGCCAGCGATTCCTTGGGTCAGGTCGAGATCATCGCCAATTTTGTGCCCGGCACCGATTCGGCGCTGGCCTCGGTCGAGGTCCAAAACCGGATCAAGCGTGTCGAAGCGCGCTTGCCGCGCGCCGTGATTCAGCAAGGCATTCTGATCGAGGAAGCTTCCAGCGCCGTTCTGCAAATCATTACCTTGCAGTCCACCGATGGAAAGCTGGACGAGATCGGGCTCGGCGACTTCATGGTCCGCAATGTGCTGGGCGAGATCCGGCGCATTCCAGGGGTGGGCCGGGCGACGCTTTTTTCGACCGAGCGATCGTTGCGGGTTTGGATCGATCCGGACAAACTGGTCGGCTACAAGCTGAGCGCCGACGATGTCACGAAGGCGATCGAGGCCCAGAATGCCCAGGTTGCGTCGGGCGCCGTCGGGGCTGAACCCAGCCGCGAGGGCCAAGCCGTTTCGGCGATGGTTCTGGTCAAGGGACAACTCAGCACGCCCGATGAATTTGGCGCCATTGTCCTGCGCAGCAACCCGGATGGCTCGACCGTTCGTCTGCGCGACGTGGCGCGCATCGAAGTTGGCGGCATGGGCTACCAGTTCACCACCAGGCAGAATGCCGAACCCACTGCCGGCCTGTCGGTCCTGCTGTCGCCGACAGGCAATGCGCTGGCGACCGCAAACGCCGTCGCAGAAAAAATGCAGGAATTGTCGAAGTTTTTTCCGGCGAATATCAAATACGCCATTCCCTACAATATCACGCCGGTTGTTGAGGCTTCGATCAAGAAAGTCATCACCACCCTCGTCGAGGCGATGGTTCTCGTCTTCCTGGTGATGTTCCTGTTCCTGCAGAATATTCGCTACACGCTCATCCCGGCGGTCGTCGTTCCGGTCGCGCTGATCGGCACGTGCGGCGCGCTGCTCGCGTTTGGCCTCTCCATCAACCTCCTGACCTTGTTCGCCATGGTGCTCGCCATTGGAATTCTGGTCGATGACGCCATTGTGGTGGTCGAGAATGTCGAGCGCATCATGTCCGAGGAAGGGCTGCCTCCCCGCGAGGCCACCCGCAAGGCGATGACCCAAATCACCGGGGCAATCATCGGAATTACGCTCGTCCTCGTGGCCGTATTCATTCCCATGGCATTTTTTCCGGGTTCGGTCGGCATTATCTATCGCCAGTTTTCGGTGACGATGGCAGCGGCGATCAGCCTTTCCGCTTTCCTGGCGTTGTCTCTCACGCCGGCATTATGCGGCGCGTTGTTGAAACCGGTGGCTGCCGGCCATCATCATGCGAGAAGAGGTCTTTTCGGCCTGTTCAACCGCGGCATGGAGAAAGCGAAAACGAACTACAGCGGGATCGTCCGTTGGACACTCCTGCGGACCGGCCGGTTGATGCTGATTTATTTGGCGATGGTCATCGGTCTCGCCTGGGGGTTTTCGCGTCTGCCCACCGGCTTCCTGCCCGTCGACGACCAGGGCTTCATCACCGTCGACGTACAGACGCCGCCAGAGGCTTCCTTCAACCGAACCTTGGACGTGGTGAAGCAGGTCGAAGCCTTTCTGATGAACAGGCAAGGCATCGATCAAATTACGTTTTTGACGGGCTATAGCTTTTTAGGCCAGGGCCAAAATACCGCGCAGGCTTTCGTCACGCTGAAGGATTGGAGCCAGCGTGGCAAAGATGATTCGGCTGAAGCGATCGTGGCAGATACCAACAAGACCTTGGCCTCGATCAAGGACGCCAAGATTTCGGCGTTGCAGCCACCGCCCATCGACAATTTGGGTAATTCGAGCGGCTTCAGCTTTCGGCTGCAAGACCGGGCACAGAAAGGATATGAGGATCTGATGCGGGCCAAGGACCAAGTCCTGGCCGCGGCGAAAGCCAGCCCGATCCTGCAGGATGTGTATGTCGAAGGCCTGTCGCCTGCGCCACAGGTCGAACTTATCATCGATCGCGAGAAGGCCTCGGCTCTTGGCGTAACCTTCCAGGACATCAACAACACGATTTCGACCAATCTTGGGTCGGCCTATATCAATGATTTTCCGAACCGCGGACGCATGCAGCGCGTCATCGTTCAGGCAGATCATTCGGGACGCATGCAAACGGACGAGATCCTCGGCTTCCATGTTCATAACAACAAGGGCGAGCTCGTACCGTTTTCCTCCTTTGCCTCCGTCAAATGGACGGTCGGACCAACGCTTTTGGTGGGGTTCAACTATTATCCCTCAGTCAGGATCAGCGGCTCCGCCCGGCCCGGCTACACGAGCGGCGACGCGATTGCCGAGATGGAGCGCATCGCGGCCACCTTGCCGCAAGGTTTTGGATATGAATGGACCGGCCAGTCCTTGCAGGAAAAGCTGGCGGGTTCGCAAGTCTCTCTCTTGCTCGCGCTCTCGGCTTTGGTGGTGTTCTTGCTGCTCGCGGCCTTGTATGAGAGCTGGACGATTCCGATCTCGGTTCTCTTGACTGTCCCGCTCGGCATGTGTGGCGCGGTGATCGCGGTGACGCTGCGCGGCATGCCGAACGACGTCTATTTCACGATCGCGCTCGTCACCATCATCGGGCTTGCCGCCAAGGACGCGATTTTAATCATCGAATTTGCCAAGACCCTGCACGCCCAGGGCAAATCTTTAGCGGATTCGGCCATAGAGGCCTCCTACCTTCGCTTCCGCCCTATCTTGATGACGGGCTTCGCGTTCGTGTTCGGCGTCGCCCCGATGGTCGTTGCAACCGGGGCGAGTTCCAAGAGTCAGCAGGCACTCGGGACCGGCGTGATGGGCGGTATGATCGCCGTCGTCGTCCTGGCCCTACTCTTGGTGCCCTTGTTCTATGTGGCAGTCCAACGTCTCTTCCATCGACAAAAATCCAAGGGCGAAGGACAGACCCCGGCAGCCAAGACGCCGCAAGAGACCGCCGATATTCCGCAATAGCACGAATGCTTCAAACGAGATGTTCGCAAGCGCATGCTCACATCTGCTGCTCGTGAGATCGGCACAGCGATGCTCGACACCGCGACGTTCTAAAACTTGATCGTTGAACGGACGCCAAACACCGCTGCATCCGGGATACGGCCAGCGAGGCGATTGAGCGGATTGAGCATGCCGCCGCCAGGATGAAAAACATACTGGAAGTCTGGTTGGACGAGAAATCCCGGGATGATTTGCGCCTGATAGGTGGCTTCGAAAGAAACTTCGTCATCAAGGCGCGCGTAGGGGCCGGGCGTAAACAATGCTTGGTCGATGGCTTGTTGCCTTGTATCTGGCGAGATCCGTGAATAGGAAACCGCGGCCCCGAAGCTATCGTCGGGCCTCGTATCAAAAATACCAATCAAATCGATACCTGCATCGGCATAGAAGTCGATGAGATTGCGGTCGGAAGGGGCGGCCGCAGCCCGCGCGAAAACAGCTATCCCCTTTTTGGCCTCGTTCCGGGACCGCCGCCAGACCATTTGATCAATTACGCCATAGACTCCGGTGTCGCCGGAATGAATAAACGGATTGCCTATTTTCGACGGGTCAGCAAGCAAACCGCCATCGGCGGCAAGCCGCTGGTCGTTGAAGCCGCCGAAATGATGCCATGCACCAAGCTTGATGGTACCAGGGAGCCCTGGCGAGTCGGCCGACTGATTATATTTGAACTGCGCCTCACCGATCAGCAAAGGCGGATCTCTAAGGCGGAAATTTATCCCCGCGGGATCGAGGATCTCTCCCAATCCGGAAAACCCGGCTCCGGAGGGATCGCCATTATACAAGGCCGCAAGAAACGTGGTTTGGTCGTTAGGTATCAGCTTGAGGCGCACGCCCGGTGTCGCCAGTGGATAAGTCGGGCCGCCATTGCTCGGCAAGTCGGCCCTCATCAAATCGGGCCAGCCAAACGTACCATTTATAAATAAAGCGTCAAACTCGCTGATGAAGAAGTCCGTGTCGGCCGACAATTGGCCGACACGGACCGCTGCAAGCCCGTCAAAGAACTGCTGTTCGACCCAGGCTTCAAACAGCCGGGTGGTAGGACGCGCCTCAATGCTGCTGATGGTCGATATGTCGAAGAGATTATAGGTCGAGAGCCCCCTGCCGTGGATCACATAGGCATTGATGTGAAAGCTGGCGCCGGTCAGTCCGGCGATTTTATTGAGATCGCCATCGAGGGCCATCTCGAACAGGCCTTCATTAATTGTCCCCTGCCTGATACCCCCCGTTGGATTGCCAAGTACTTCTCCGGTATAGTTCAGTTGCAAATTGTAGCCGAGATCAAGCAATGCCTTCTTGAACCGGGCGAGCACAGGAATACTGGAGGCGATCGAAGGCTGGAGATTTGGCGGCAGCGCTTCACTTTCGGGCGCCGGCGAATTGGCAAGCACGTCCTGCGCGCGGACGGAGCCGCCCGATAGCGCGAACCATAGGGCGGTGAGCAGCGCGCAAATCGAAACATTGAGCTTCATCGATTGCGCCCAAATATTTCTGGGTTGGAGCGGGTGAAGGGAATCGAACCCTCGTATTCAGCTTGGAAGGCTGCTGCTCTACCATTGAGCTACACCCGCGAAGCCTTTTCTGTATCAGCCGTCCGATAGTGAGTAAATGGCACCGATGCTGTTCAACACAACAGTGTCCTGCAAACAACAGGTCCCAACTATTAGCACCCGGCCGACGGCAAGTGGGGTCGAACGAAGGCGAGGAATGTTTAGACACTCCTCTCGTAGGTTTAGAGAAATTCTAAATATCCGCCCCTTTATATAATAATTATTCTAAATAAAAACTAATAGTAAAAGTTGACTTTGTATTATACGCGCGTCCTAATTTGAAAGTCAGCCAAGCTTAGAACTATTATTGTTTGCCACAAAGCTGACTTATTCTAGGCAAACGGGGGCTCTAATGCAATACACTGGTGAGTTTATGCGTCATAAAATCAAAGGCAGGCCCCTTCTTTTTGAACCGACCAATCCATCTTCCTCTTCTGCTGTGGGTCCAAGAAAACGACCCGGATTAGCGCGTACATTGGCGGTCGTCTCAGTGTTGGCTTCATCCGGAAGCGCCGCCTACGCCGACGATCCCATGAGGGAAGGCAGGTCCGCGGCGCAGCCCACCAATGAGGAATTGATCGAAAAGCTCGAAAAGATGGAAGCGCGTATCCGATCTCTTGAAGGCGAACTCCATCGCAAGGCAGCGACGAGTCAGGAGTCGAAACCCCGGGTCGCCGCCCGCGGCAAGCCGCAGAATGCACCGGCAGCCCCGGAAAACATCCCACCTCCGCCGGCGGATGAGCAAGTTGCGCTGGTGCCGCTCCCGCCACCGCCAAACCATGATCTGTTCGGCGTGGCGCCATCGCCCGTCCCCGGCCTCAAGATCGGCGCCTATGGAGAGCTTCGGTTCGGCGGGCAGCAAAATCCGGCGGCCAACGGACAATGGCAAACCGGCTTTGACGCCGCGCGCGTGGTGCTGCTTCCATCCTACCAGTTCAACGACAATATTATCTTCAATGCCGAAATAGAGTTCGAGCACGGCGGTATCGCCTTCGATGCCGACGACAAGCTGCATGGCGCGGTCGATATCGAACAAGCCTATGTCGATTTCAGGATCGCACCTTATTTCAATATTCGTGCGCCCGGCATCGATCTCGTACCCATCGACTGGATCAATCTGCATCATGAACCGACGCTGTTTTATAGCGTAAGGCGGCCGGAACTCGACAATGGATTAATTCCGACAACCTGGAAGGCGCCAGCGGCGAGCATCTATGGGCAGATCCTCGACGGGTTGGGATATCAATTCCAGATCAGCCAAGCGCTTGAGGATTTCGGGGGCGATTTTGACGCACGAACCGACGCCAACACCCCGGTTCTCTTCCCGATCGGATATACGGCCGGAATCAGCGGCATCGAGGCGCTGGGGCTGGCGCAGGCGCCTTTGGGAGACTTCCGTCAGCTCAGCAACTATCTCGGCTACACGCTACGCCTGTCCTATACCCTGCCGTTCCTTCCAGGATTTGATGGCGGGAGCTCGGTTTATTTCACTCCGAGCACAACTCCACGGGGCGCCTATGGCAACACCGGGATTCTTCTCGGCCGTTCGAGTTTGACAGTTCTGGAAACTGACTTCCGCTACCACGTCCCTGAAACGGGTCTCGAATTTCGCGGCGAATTCGCCGAAGTTTTCATCGGCAGCCCGGCCAATATGCGGGCCAACAATGATACCGACCCCTTCAACAATGTTGGCAAGACCATGTTCGGCGCATCGGGCGAGGTCGCCTATCATCTTCCGATCGGTGTGATTTTGGGCAGCAATTGGGAGGCGGTTCCCTTCTATCGCTATACGTTCCAGAATTTTCAAACGGGCGGCTTCGCCGGAACCGATTTGAACATCCCAACGGGAGCGGGCATCACTCAATTCCACGATATCGGCCTTGCGGTCTATCCGACGCCGGAACTTGTTTTGAAAGTTGGTTACACCAAGGTGATCAATGCGGCGCCGGGAGGACCTCTGTCCGACAGCGTTTTAGGCGGCGTCGGTTTCTTCTTCTGATCCCTAGCGAGGGAATGTATGATTGGCGCAACGGCCGCTATGAAAGAGGAGAGCGCTTGAATGAGTGACTGGGTCCGCTGGACTGCGCCAGCGGCGGCAATCGCAATGGCTTTGCCGGCTTACGCCTATCAATATACAACGGTCGGCGGCGCACAGCAGCAGGCCTTCCCAGGTGCGCGTTTCGAGGAGATCCAATCCCAGCGGGTTTGGAAAGCGCGGGCTGGCGACAAGGTGGTCGGCTATTTCTTTGTCGATCATGTTATCGGCAAGCATCTTTATATCGACTACTCGGTTGCCTTGGATGCGGATGGGCGAGTCCGCCGGGTGGAGATCCTCACCTATCGGGAGTCCTACGGCGGCGAAGTCGCCAATGCGAGTTGGCTTTCGCAATTCATAGGCAAAAGCAGCGGCAGCGCTCTCGAAGTCAACCGGGACATTCGCAATATTTCCGGTGCCACCTTGTCGTCGCGGCATGTGACTGAAGGCGTCAAACGGATTTTGGCTTATTATGCCAGCCACTTGCGATAATCTTCGCCGCTTGCGGCCGCTGCTTGGGACTTTCGTCGAAGTTGCGGTCGCCGATTCAGATGCAGAGGCCATGGAAGCTGCCGTGGAAGCAGCCTTCGTGGCGATCGACACTGTACATCGGCTGATGAGCTTTCACGACCCGGAAAGCGATGTGAGCCGCCTCAACCATGGCGCTGCAAAGTCGGCAATCGCGGTGCATCCCTGGACTTTTCAGGTGCTCGAAACGGCGCTCGATCTGCATCGCTGCTCCCTTGGCATGTTCGACATCAGAATTGCCCCTGTCTTGCAGTCGCTCGGCATGTTGCCCTATCACGAGGGCGATCCCCCTTTAGCCAATGCCTCGGCACGAGACCAAGCGCAGATCGAATTGCTCTCCGGTCAAACCGTCCGGTTCCATGACAGCCGAACCCGGATCGATCTCGGGGGGATCGCCAAGGGCTTTGCGGTTGATCGCGCGATCGACGTGTTGCGAAAGTCAGGGATTTCCTCGGGCCTCGTCAATGCTGGCGGCGACCTTGCTGTCTTTGGGCCAAAAGGCATGATGGTCACAATCCGCGATCCGAATTGTCCAAGCAAAGGCCTGTGTCAGGTCGAGCTCCGCAATGCCGCGCTCGCAACCAGCGGCGCTCGATCCGAGCCCTTGCAGCGGATTGAACCGACCGGCCCCGAAGTCATCGATCCCGCCACAGGGGAGCCGGTGGGCGTAGTGCTGGGGGCGAGTGTTCGGGCCCCCACTTGCCTCTTGGCCGATGCGTTGACAAAGATCGTCATGATCGGCGGAGAAAAATCGGCACCCCTCTTAAGGCAGTTCGATGCCAGCGCTCTTTTCGTATCGGCGGAAGGTGAAGTCCTTGTCAGTTCTGAGTGGCAAAATGCTACCGTTCTGGCGGCTTGAGCCCCCGTTCCGTTTTGCGGTCTACATCACCTTTTCGGTGTTGTTCGCAAGCGGCGCCGCTTGGCTTGTCGCCAATGCGCTGAAGGAGTCAGCCGAAGGGGAGTTCTGGCAGGAAAGCGGCGCTTATCTGCTGGCGCTGCATGGGGGCGCAGCCATGCTGATTCTGATGCTGCTCGGCGCGCTTTTTCCTTTGCATATCGGGCGAGCCTGGCAAGCCAGGAAAAACCGCGCGACCGGCATCATCGTGACGATCTGCAATGCCGCCCTGATCGCGACCGCTTTCGGGCTTTATTATCTCAGTTCGGACGCACTGCGTCCCTGGTCGAGCGACCTTCACATCAGCTTCGGACTGGCCTTACCATTGCTGCTTCTGGCGCATATCAAGATTGGGCGAGCGCAACGGAAATAGGCCCGTGTCTTCTTAGACCACCGCCTTGAAGGCCCCGCGTCCCGCATAATGCGCTTGCGAGCCGAGTTCCTCCTCGATCCTGATCAACTGATTATATTTTGCGAGCCGGTCCGAGCGGGCAAGCGAGCCGGTTTTGATCTGGCCGCAATTCGTCGCGACCGCGAGATCGGCGATGGTTGAATCCTCCGTCTCGCCCGAGCGATGCGACATCACGGCCGTGTAGCCCGCCCGCTGGGCCATATCGACGGCGGCGAGCGTTTCCGTCAGCGTGCCAATCTGATTGACCTTGATCAGGATCGAATTGGCGATGCCATCCTTGATCCCGCGCGAGAGGCGTTCGACATTGGTGACGAAAAGATCGTCGCCGACCAGCTGGCATTTTTTTCCGATGAGATCGGTCAGGATCTTCCAGCCTTGCCAATCGTCCTCCGACATCGCATCCTCGATCGAGAGGATGGGATAGCCGGCGAGAAGCTTCGCTAAATATTCCGCCTGCTGCTGCGGCGAGCGAGTCTTTCCCTCGCCCTCATAGACATAATTGTTGTCCCGGAAAAATTCGGTCGCGGCGCAGTCGAGGCCAAGACCGATATCTTCGCCGGGCTTGAACCCGGCGTCCGCAATCGCCTTGCGGCAAAAATCAAGCGCCGCCTCGGCAGAAGGAAGATTGGGAGCGAAACCGCCTTCATCGCCGACATTGGTGTTGTGGCCGGCTTTTTTCAGGGCGCTTTTCAGGACATGGAAAACCTCTGAACCCCAGCGCACCGCTTCCTTCAAGGACGGGGCGCCGACCGGAATAATCATGAATTCCTGAAAATCGATCGGATTGTCAGCGTGAACGCCGCCGTTGATGATATTCATCATCGGGACCGGCAGCACATGCGCCTGGACTCCCCCGATATAGCGGTAGAGCGGCAGGCCTGCGACATCGGCGGCGGCCTTGGCAACCGCAAGGGAAACGCCCAAAATTGCATTGGCCCCAAGCTTGGCCTTGTTGGGCGTGCCATCGAGCGCAATCATCGTCGCGTCGATTCTGCCTTGCTCTTCCGCATCGAACCCGCTCAAAGCGTCGAAAATATCGCGGTTGACGCTTTCGATTGCTTTCAGGACTCCTTTGCCGGAAAAGCGTGTCTTGTCGCCGTCGCGCAATTCGACCGCTTCATGCGCACCTGTCGAGGCGCCCGAGGGCACGGCGGCGCGCCCCGTTGAACCATCCTCCAGGGTGACATCGACCTCGATGGTGGGATTGCCGCGGCTATCCATGATTTCGCGTGCGGCGATGTCGACGATGGCGGTCATGGAAGCTCCTGTGGGATTTTGGAAAGCCGAAATCGCGAAGCTCTGGAACAGGCCTCGCACTCGAAGTCATGCGGGCTTTTACGCCGAAGCGCTGCAGAAAAAAAGCCTCGGTCTTCAGCATTTTTCGACGAAACTTGTCGGCTGCGTTAAAACACGTGAACATGCAAACCTAACGCTGTCAGAGACCCTTAAACTTTATCGGGCTAGCATCGTTGGTTCGCCGGGAGGAGGAAAAGTGGCATTTAACCGGTTTGCCTTATGTTCCGTCGTCATCCTCGCACGGAAGCTTTGCTGGAGCTGCTTGGCGTTCGCGTTGAGTCTACCAGCTGCGGCAGCGATGGCTGCCGTGCTGGAAAACCCGCCCCTGCCGGTTCCAAGGCCCGATGAGCGCGTCCCTCAGTCCATCCCCGCCCTGCCTGCCGCGCACCCGCTCTCTGAAACCGTGCCGGGCGCCGCCGCGACGCCGCTCGGCCGCTCCGACCTCGCACCGACGCGCAAGGCCTATCGCCTGCTCATCCAAAAAGAAGCCGATAAAAACGGCTTGCCCGCGGACATCGCGGATTCCGTCGCGGCAATCGAAAGCGGCTACGACCCTGCGGCGACGGGCGCGGTCGGTGAAATCGGATTGATGCAAGTGCGGCCGGAAACCGCGGCTATGCTTGGGTTTAAAGGGGATTTGACCGAACTCGCACGGCCCGATGTCAACATCCATTATGGAGTGACCTATCTCGGGCAGGCGTGGCGACTGGCAAACGGCGATCTTTGCCGGGCTCTCATGAAATACCGCGCCGGTCATGGCGAGGAAACCATGTCGGCCCTGTCCGCGAGCTATTGCGGCCGGGCGCGAGCGCATTTGGCAGCTATTGGCTCGCCCTTCGCGGCAGGGGCCAGCGTTCCCTTCGTCTACGATCCGATAGTCCCAATAATCCCAAAGGTTAAACGCGGGCCAAGGATCAGAACGGCGGCGACAAGCCGGGCGTTTTGGGCGGCGCATGAGGCGCGGGTCAAGGCGTTGACCGCGCAGATCGAAGCTAAATGGCGGCGGATGGCATCGCGATAGTCGGTTTTTGGCAATCCCGGGCCGGCTGGGAATCGGCGAACTCGTTCTTAAATCCTTCGCGCCAGCTCGGCCAGAGAAGAGGCTCGCCGAAGGTTTTTTTCGCCTTGGCATTGGAGGCGCCGCGCGCTTCCGTCATCAAAATGAAGGCATCGCCAATCAAGAGACGCGCCATCCAGGTGGGAACATGCCGTGGCGGCGGCGCGCCGAGAATGGCCGCCAAGGCCGGCAGCCACTCGGAAACGGGGGCGGGATCGTCATCGACAATGTTGTAGATCCCAGGGGCTCCTTGTTCCACCGCCGCGAGGGTGATGCGCGCGACATCGTCGATATGAATGAAAGACCAAATGCCCTCGCCGCCCCCGATGATCGGAACTCGGCGCTGGCGAATATCCTCGATCAGAGCGCCATCCTTCCCGAAAGCTGTGCCTGGCCCGTAAAAAGCGCCATAGCGTAGGATCACGCCCTCCATGGATTTTTCACCCATAACCTTGGCTTCGAGATAGCGGAGGGCATCGAGCGTGCGGCGGAAGGCCGGGGGTGGACTTGGATCGAAGCGATCCCCCTCCTTCTTGACCGGGGCGCCCTCGCGCGCGTAAGGCCAGCCCGCGAAGCTCTGAGCAATGAAGCGGCGTACCCCTGCAGCCCGCGCTCCCGCCAGCAAATTGTCCGTCCCTTCGGTTCGCAGGCGATTGGTCTCGGCGAATTCTTGGTCATAGCGGCTAAGGTCGAGATGGTGGGAAATCGCGGTCAGCTGGTGGATGATCACGTCCGGCTGGAACCGCTGAATGGCTCTCATCACATGGGAGGGTTCGAGCGCATCGGCAATCACGGGCTCGGCACCGAGGCTATGCACGGACCCGGCTTTCGCGGCCGAGCGTGTCAAGGCAGCCACCTTGTGCCCTTTTCCGACCAGGAGGGGCACGAGACGACGGCCAACGACTCCGCTGCCCCCCGCAACGAGAATTTTCATGAGAGACGTCCAGCTGAACGGTTCGAAAAGGGGTTTCTCCTTGAACCGTAACCCAAGATAACTTCAACCGATGACGTTAGTTGCACAGATGTTTCGACGTTTGGCAGTTTATTTGCGATGGAACGGGGGTTCGGCTTCGGCAATAATACAAAATTCGCCGATCGATCGTTCGGGAGGCCCGTATAGCTGCCGGAAATCCCAAGCCCATGGCCAAAACCCACACCGGAACAAGTCTCCTCGGCCAAAATGTTGCCGCGCCGCAAACGCCCGACGAGGCAACGCTCGATCGCGTGCCAAACCCCCACCGGGGCACCAATTACATCGCCCGCTTCACGGCGCCGGAGTTTACATCGTTGTGCCCGGTGACCGGCCAGCCGGATTTCGCCAATCTTGTGATCGACTATCTTCCTGGCGCGTGGCTCCTCGAATCCAAATCCCTAAAACTCTATCTGACGTCGTTTCGCAACCACGGTGCTTTTCACGAGGATTGCACTTTGCGGATCGGGAAGGATCTCGTCGCCTGTCTCGAGCCGGTTTGGTTTCGGATCGGGGGGTACTGGTACCCGCGCGGCGGCATACCCATCGACGTGTTCTGGGCCGTGGGAGAGCTGCCTCCAGGCACCTGGCTTCCGGATCAGGGGATTTCGCCCTACCAAGGCCGCCGCTAAAGTTTAAGGGTTAAACCAGCCGCGATTGCTCCACCGCAGCGGCAACAAAGCTCGCAAAAAGCGGATGCGGGTCAAACGGCCGCGACTTGAGTTCCGGGTGAAATTGAACTCCGATGAACCAGGGATGATCCATTAATTCTATGGTTTCCGGCAGCAGCCCGTCCGGGGACATGCCGGCAAAGATAAGCCCTTTTTCGGCGAGCAATTTCCGGTAGGCGGTATTGACCTCAAAGCGGTGCCGGTGACGCTCCGAGATGCTGGTCTTGCCGTAGATGGCGGCGATCTTCGATCCCGGCATCAGCTCCGCTCGATAAGCCCCGAGCCGCATGGTTCCGCCAAGATCCGCCTCGGCTGCGCGGATTTGCAGCTCATTGCCGCGCATCCACTCGGTCATGAGGCCGACCACCGGTTCCTTGGCCGGCCCGAATTCGGTGGAATTGGCTTCGGGGATTCCCCCCAGGGACCGTACAGCCTCGATCACCGCCATTTGCATGCCGAAGCAAATCCCAAAATAGGGGACTTTGCGTTCGCGGGCGAAGCGCGCGGCGAGAATTTTCCCTTCCGCCCCGCGCTGGCCAAAACCGCCCGGTACGAGAATGCCCTGGACGTGTTCGAGGAAGGGCGCCGGATCGCTGTTCTCGAAGATTTCCGATTCGATCCAATCCAGGTTGACCTTGACGCGATTGGCGATGCCGCCATGGCTCAGTGCTTCGGTCAGCGATTTATAGGCATCCTTGAGGCCCGTATATTTGCCAACGATGGCAATCGTGACCTCGCCTTCCGGATTCGAAACCCGCTCCATCACCGCCGTCCAGCGGCTCATATCGGGCTTGGGTGCGGGTTCGATTCCGAACGCAGCCAAAACTTCCCGATCGAGACCGGCGGCGTGATAGGCGTGCGGCACTTCATAGATCGAGGTGACGTCGCGCGCTTCGATCACCGCGCTTTCGGGCACATTGCAAAAAAGCCCGATCTTGCGGCGCTCTTCCCGCGGGATTTCGCGATCGGTCCTGCAGAGCAAAATTTGCGGTTGAATGCCGATCGAGCGCAATTCCTTGACGGAATGCTGAGTGGGCTTGGTCTTAAGTTCGCCGGCGCTCGGAATATACGGCAAAAGCGTAAGATGAATATAGATGGCGTGGCTGCGCGGCAATTCATTTCCGAGCTGACGGATCGCCTCAAAGAATGGCAGGCCCTCAATATCGCCGACCGTGCCACCGATTTCGACCAGGACGAAATCCACGCCTTCGTTGCCGTTCAGAACGAATGTTTTGATCGCATTGGTCACATGGGGAATTACCTGGACGGTCGCGCCGAGGTAATCGCCGCGCCGTTCCTTGGCGATAATATCCTGATAGATTCGGCCGGTCGTGACATTGTCTTCCCGTAGCGCGGGGCGCCCGGTGAAGCGCTCATAATGACCGAGGTCGAGATCGGTTTCCGCCCCGTCTTCGGTAACGAAGACCTCGCCATGCTGATAGGGACTCATGGTCCCTGGATCGACGTTTAGATAGGGATCGAGCTTGCGCAGGCGCACGGAATAGCCCCGCGCCTGGAGCAAAGCTCCAAGGGCGGCTGCCGCAAGCCCCTTGCCAAGTGATGACACCACGCCGCCGGTGATGAAAATATACCGCGCCATGGGCTTTGGGACTTATCCTGTTTTAGCCCCCTTGGGGAGTTTAATTTCGTTGCGCGGCCGTTTGTGCACCAAAGAGTTTGGTCACTTCGAGCTGGGCGTTCCTGGCTGAGGTTTGACCGGGCCTGGCGCGGCGGGGGCCGACTGTGACGGGGCCTGCGGCACAGCCGATTCCGGAGCCGGGACCATCGGCGCAAGCGGGCCTCCTGGCGGCAAAGTCAGACCCGGAATGCCGGTCCCTGAGGTTTTTTGCTCTTCCAGCCGCCTCAATTGATCAAGCAAATTACCCTTGCCCTCATCCGGCTTGGCCGCGTCCCCAGTCGGTGCAACGGGTTTCACGGATTGCAGGATCGTCTCAGGGCCCTGGTTCAGACGCGCCAGCACGGTCAAGCCGAGGCTGGTCGCAAAGAACAGCGCGCCCAAAATGGCGGTCAATCGGGTCAAGACATTGGCCTGGCCGCGCCCGGTCATGAACCCGCCGCCGCCGCCGACGCCCAGCGCGCCCCCCTCGGAGCGTTGCAAGAGCACGGTCACGACAAGCGCGACAACGACCATAAGATGAATAACGATCAGCACCGATTGCATGAATTAAGCTTTCGTCTCTTCGTCAGGCCAGTTTCCGGACCCGCGCACCTTGTTTCCAAATTTGCGCCGTCTGGCAAGTCCTGGCTATTTTGGCTTTTCTCGCGGGGGCAGGCCCTTTCGGCGGCCCCAAAACTGGACGACCTGCCCGCGACAGGCCTGAACTTCGAAGAAGCTCTTATACCGAGCGACCTACCGCTGGCTAGTGCCAACCGACCCGGCGGCGGCGCAGCAGGGGGATTTAGCCGCAATCCTGATAGAATCCGGCAATTGCCATAAAATCTGTACATTGGAGGCTGGCGCCGCCGACGAGCGCCCCATCGACCTGATCGATGGCCAAAAGCTCCGCGGCATTTGCCGGCTTGACCGATCCTCCATAGAGAATGCGGACCGAAGCACCCTGCCCCGGTAGGTGTTCGTCCAGGCCGCCCCGAATGAAACCATGCATGGCAGCAACGTCTTGGGGCGTTGGCGTTAGACCCGTGCCGATGGCCCAGACCGGTTCATAGGCGATGACGACGCTTCCCGGCACCGGATTTTCCGGAATCGAGCCCGCCAATTGCCTCGCGACGATCGGGAAGGCTTCGCCCGCTTCGCGCTCGGCTCTTGTTTCGCCGACGCATATGATTGCCGTGAGCCCGGCGCGGAGCGCCGCCCTCGCCTTGCACCGAACGATCTCATTGCTCTCATGATGGCCGGCGCGCCGCTCCGAATGCCCGACAATCACATAAGTCGCCCCGGCATCCTTCAGCATTTCGGCCGAGATGTCGCCGGTAAACGCTCCGCTTGGCTCGGCGTGACAGTCCTGCCCCCCAAGCTTGACCTGAGAGCCTGTGCAAAGGGCAGCGGCCTCAATCAGCAGCGTGGCTGGAGGGCAAACCAAGATTTCCGCCTTGCCTGCTCCGCCGGCAGCGACGGCGGCACAAATTTCCGCGATCTCCCCAAGGCTCTTGCGCAAACCGTTCATTTTCCAGTTCCCCGCGACGAGAGGGCGTGGTCCATGGGTCATGCGAGGGGTTTCCGTCTATTTGGGATTGATGCCGCGTTGCATGCGCTGCCCCATGTTCTTATAGTCCCGGCCCAAATTGTAAAAGCCAACTCTGTCCGAAACATCAAAGAGACTTTCTCGACATGCTCGAATCAATGCGTGCTTCCGCGCAAGGCTGGGTCGGCCGCCTCATCATGGGAATCCTGATGAGCCTGATCATTCTCAGTTTTGCGATCTGGGGGATCGGCGACATTTTCCGTGGCTTCGGCGCGAACAATCTTGCCCAGGTGGGTGGAATCGAGATTGGCGCCGATACCTTCCGCAACGCCTATCAGACCGAATTGCAGCGTTTGCAGCGACAGCAGCGCCGCAACGTCACCAATGACGAGGCACGCCGCTATGGACTCGACCGGCAGGTGCTGTCCCGGCTTGTCGGCGATGCGGCTCTCGATGATCAGGCGCGCCGGCTGGGGCTGGCCATCAGCGATGAAGACATCAAACGGAATATTTTGAACGACGACAATTTCAAGGGCATGAATGGACAGTTCGATCGCCAGATGTTCGACGCTTTCTTGCGCGACGAAGGCATGAACGAGAAGATTTATGTCCGCCAGCAGCGCGGCATCTATCTGCGCCGCGGCATATTGGATGCCGTAACCAGCGGCCTGCAATTGCCGACGGCTTTGCTGGAGGCGATTCATCGCTATCAGACGGAAACCCGCACCGTCGACTATATCCTGTTGCCCGACGCGAACGCCGGAGCCTTGCCGGCCCCTTCGAACGAAGAACTGAATAAATATTTTGAGGAAACCAAGGCGCTTTTCACGACGCCGGAATATCGGGGCATCGTCACTCTGTCGCTGACGCCCAGTTCGATCGCCAAGCCCGACAGCGTGTCTGAGGCCGATGCGCGAAAGCGCTACGAAGAAGTCAAGAACGAGCGGTTCGGAGCTCCGGAAAAGCGGACGGTCGAACAGATTCTTTACCCCAGCGAATCGGCAGCCAAGGACGCCCGCGCCAAACTCGACTCGGGGAAGACCTTCGACGATCTGCTGCAGGAAAAGAACCTGACCAAGAAGGACGCCAGTCTTGGAACCGTGACGCGCAGCGGGCTTATCGACAAGGGCGTCGCCGATGCTGTTTTCGCCCTCCCGGAAGGACAGGTCAGCGCGCCGGTGAAAGCGCAATTCGGCACTGTTCTTCTTCGTGTCACCAAAGTTAGTCCGTCCACCGTCAAGCCCTTTGCCGAGGTTGCGGGGGAGCTCAAACGCGAAATCGCCGTTCAGCGTGCCCGCGATGATCTCGCCCGTCTTCATGATACCATCGAGGATGAACGCACCTCCGGCAAGTCGTTGACGGAGGCGGCGAAAGGCGTCGGGCTCGAACCCCGGGTGATCGATGCGATCGACCCGGCGGGGAATGACCCCGAAGGCGTACCGGTCAAGGATCTGGTCAATGCGCCGGTCCTATTGAAGGCAGCCTTTGCCTCCGACGTCGGGGTCGACAACGACACATTGAAAGCGCCTGAAGGCGGGTATCAGTGGTTTGAAATCACAAAGATCACAAAGGCCCATACCAAATCCTTCGAGGAAGCAAAGGCCGCGGTCGAGAAGTCCTGGCGGGAAGACGAGGCGGCAAAAGTCTTAGCCGCGAAATCGACCGAGCTTACCAACAAACTGAATGCCGGTCAGCCGATCGAGGCGATTGCCGCGGCCGAAGGCAATCTTCCGGTCAAACACGCCAACGACGTGCGGCGCAACGGATCAAGCGCGCTTCCTCTTAACGTTGCGACCCAGATCTTCAATGTCGGCCTGCATCGCGCGGGCTCGGTGCGCAGCGAAGAGGGCGGCCGGATTCTGTTCCGGGTCGTTGACTCCAACGTGCCGGCCTTCGATCCGAAGTCGCCCGAACTCATCAACATTGCGGGCGACGTCAAAAGTGGATTCACCGAGGACGTCGTTGTTCAATATCTCGCAAAGCTCGAAAGCGATATCGGCGTCAAGCTCAACATGAAATCATTTGCGGCCGCGACAGGCGGCGGCTCCGCCGACGCTTATTGAACGCGAGCCGATGTTCGAACCGTCTTTCGACGCCTGCGCGCGAAGCTACGAGGCCGGGCAAGCCTGCCTCGTCAGCACCCGCCTGATCGGCGATCTCGAAACGCCGGTGTCGGCTTTTTTGAAATTGTCGGCCGGCCGGCGGGGGCGCATCTTTCTGCTCGAATCGGTGGAAGGCGGTGCCGCGCGCGGCCGCTATTCGATGATCGGACTCGATCCGGATATTTTGTGGCGGGTCCGCGGAGCACAGGCGGAGATCAACCGTCGCGCGCTCGCCGACCCGGATGATTTCGTGCCCTGCGCGGCGCCTCCGCTGACGTCGCTCCGCGAACTGATCGCCGAATCTCAAATCGCGGTGGCCGAAGATCTTCCCCCCATGGCCGCAGGGGTTTTCGGCTATCTCGGCTATGACATGGTGCGCCAGATGGAGCGCCTCGATGAGCCAAAGGCCGATCCCATCGGGGTCCCCGACGCAATCATGCTGCGCCCCACTTTGATGGTCGTTTTCGATGCGGTGAAGGACGAGATTTTCGTGGTCACGCCTTTGCGTCCCGCCCCGAACCTTGCGTTTCGTGCCGCTTATGATCGCGCCATCGAACGCCTTGAAGCGGCCGTCGCGACGCTCGAAGGGCCGCTCGCGCTGGGCGCCTTCGAGGCCGATCCGCATATCGAAACCGGCGGACCTCACTCGAACACATCCGAGGCGCGGTTTTCTGAAATGGTGGAGCGCGCCAAGGATTATATTCGCGCCGGCGACATTTTTCAGGTCGTTCTCTCCCAAAGATTTTCGGCTCCTTTCGCGTTGCCGGCGTTCGCGCTCTATCGTGCCTTGCGACGGATCAATCCGGCGCCGTTTCTTTGCTATCTCGATTTCGGTTCGTTTCAGATCGTCTGTTCGAGCCCTGAAATTCTCGTTCGCCTGCGCGAGCAAAAGGTCACGATCCGGCCCATTGCGGGCACCCGCTGGCGCGGCAAGACCAAGGCCGAGGACGAACGTTTGGCGGCCGATCTTCTGGCGGATGAGAAGGAATGCGCCGAGCATTTGATGCTGCTCGATCTCGGCCGCAACGATGTCGGGCGCGTCGCCGAGATGGGATCCGTCGAAGTGACCGAGCAGTTCGCCATCGAGCGCTACAGCCATGTCATGCATATCGTCTCCAACGTCCAGGGTCGGCTTTCACCCAAGCACGACGCGATCGACGCGCTTTGTGCGGGCTTTCCTGCCGGCACCGTCTCCGGCGCGCCGAAAGTGCGGGCGATGGAAATTATCGACGAGCTGGAAACGGATAAGCGGGGAATTTACGGCGGCTGTATCGGCTATTTTGGCGCCGCGGGCGAGATGGATACCTGCATTGTTTTGCGGACTTCGATCGTCAAGGACGGCGTCATGCATGTTCAGGCCGGCGCGGGGATCGTCTATGATTCCGATCCGGCCTCTGAACAGCGCGAATGCATCAACAAGGCACAGGCTCTGTTCCGCGCGGCCGAGGAAGCCGTGCGTTTCGCGGCAAGATCGAAGCGCGCGCAATAGTCTACCCCGTGACCTCAAGAACCAGCCGGTCATGGCGGTCGCGGCCGTATTCATCGACGACGTGCACCTCGATCGTATGCGTGCCGGCCCCGAGCGTGGCGGGCAGGCGTTCGACCCAGATGTGGGACGAGGGTTCGGCCTTGACCCAAGACTTGATGGTTGCCGCATTGCGTCCATAGACTTCTTCGACAAAAGGATCGGGCCGCGTCTGCCGCTTCATCTGAACGGCGCTTTGGCCGCCGATCCGATATTCCACCTTGGTCTTTGGGCCGCCATCGAACACATTGACAATGAGAGACGCGGCGAAAAGCTGGTCTTTGCTGAGCTGAGCGCCCTGCAATTGTCCCATTCGATAATCGCGAAAGAGATCGGGCCCGAAATGATATTCCGCACCGAGGCTGATCCGCATTTGCCGCGCGTTCGGTTCGCTGGCCGGCACAAAGCGGGTGACGTAGCTTCCGCCATCTAACGAGAGAATATGGAATCCATGCGGGGTTCCATCGCGGCTGTCCGCCGATGCGATGCCGCGACGGTCGAACGGTCCGCTCCACCAGGAGCCCGACACCGCGGTCAAGACGTGATGATGATGCGGCGCGGGCCCCCTAAAGCCTTCCTCCTGGCCGAAATAATGATGTTCGGTCGTATGGGTGTGCCCGGCGAAACTCACCGTCTTGCGGCCACCGAGGAGCGCCAGAAATTCAGCCCTGTCCGCGACATTATAGGCGGGATCATCCGGAGCGAGATAGTTGCGCAGGGGAATGTGCATGACCGCTACTATGAGCCGCGTCTCCAGCGTCTCTTTCAGCACATTGGCGATGAAGGCACGCTGGCGTTCGCCAAAAAAGCCCCTGTATTTGCCGCCGCGGTGCGGCTTGGCCGGATCGGCGCCGAGATAATCGACATTATCCAGCATCAGGAACAGCACGTCGCCATATTCGAACGCATAATAATTGGCGCCGAACACACGCTTAAAGGTCTCGCGGCTATAGCGGGAATCCGCAGCCTCGAAGTTCAGATCATGATTGCCGCCGATATTCCACCAAGGAAGCCCAATCTGCCCGATGATCCGGTTGTACCGGCCATAAAGCGAAAGATCGTCGAACATAATGTCTCCCGCTGTCATCCCGAAGGCGGCCTCGACGCCGATCAACCCGTTGACGACGTCGTCGCGGATGAAATCGATTTCGGCGTGGCTCTCCGGCTGCGGGTCGGCGAAGAGCACGACCTCGAAGCGCTTTGGCTCATCGGTCTTGATCAGGCCGAAGTCGACCGATGCCGGCAGCGGCCCCGTCGGCGGCAGGCCGGGGAAAAGCAGATCGAGATCTGCGGGGCTGCCGAGCGGCTGGTGGATATATGAGAAACGCGGCAGCCGGGTCTCCGCATCGAGCGGGACGGCATAGCCGGTGGGTTTGACGACGAAAACCGCCATGCCGTCTTCGATCGGCAGGCTGTAGTGTCCGTCCGGGCCTGTCCGAACGACATCGCGGCCATTCGAGACGAGGACCCCGGCGAGCCCCCTTTCGTCAACCTGGCGCGGTCCACCGGTCCTTGTCTCAAATACGATGCCCTTAACGGTCTCCTTGAGGGCCTCGCGAGAGGGCGCCGGCGTGGCTGGCTCTTTTGCCAGCAACCCACGCGCCGGAGCGATGACCGCGAGCGCCGCGGTGGCTGTCATCAGGTCGCGGCGCGAGGGATAGGGGTTTTTGCTCACCTTTGTCCTCCGAACTCAATGGGGCAGCGCCCGCTCACGAGCGTTGTCTCCCTGCTTTGTTTGAAGAGAAGACGACAACTAGCCCGCGTTCCATAAGGAATGTGAGCCCGGCAGCCAATTTCCGGCATTCGCCCGGGAGCGATCTGCATTCATCTGTCTTGACCTCGATGCCGCCGAAGCCCAAAACAGCGCACGGAGCTGACAAACGCTATGACGACCGTAACGCTGATCGACAATTACGACAGTTTCACCTGGAATCTGGTGCATTGCCTGGGCCGGCTCGGCGCGGAGGTCACCGTGCACCGCAATGACTGCGTGAGCGTAGCCGCAGTCATGGCGGCGGCCCCCGACGCGATCGTGCTTTCTCCAGGTCCCTGCCGGCCGGTCGACGCCGGAATTTGCCTTGAATTGATTAAGACCGCCGGAGCGACAATTCCGATGTTCGGGGTCTGCCTGGGCCACCAGGCGCTGGGCGAGGCCTATGGCGGCGACGTCATTCGCGCTCCCGAACCGGTGCATGGCAAGCTGGCGACAATAGTACATCAAGGCGAAACGGTGTTTCGCGGCCTCAATCAATCATTTCGCGCGGCGCGCTACCATTCGCTTGTCGTATGCGCCGATACCATGCCGGAGACCTTGACGGTGACCGCGAAAACCGATGGTCTGGTGATGGGGCTGTCGCATAAGCGGCTGCCCGCGCATGGTGTGCAATTCCACCCGGAAAGCATTGCCTCCGAATATGGCTTGCGCATTTTTGAAAATTTTCTCGAGCTTGCGGCCCAATGGAACCAGTATGAGCGACCGGCGGCGACTTCAATACAGGATCTTTTGCGGGTTTGACCGTAGACGGGTTTGAAATGGACGCGTTCAAGCCATTGATTGCCAAAGTCGCCGCCGGATCGAGCCTCACAGAGGCCGAGGCCGAGGCGGCATTCGAACAAATATTCGCAGGACGCGTGACCCCGGCGCAGCTTGGCGGATTTCTCATGGCTCTTCGCATCCGCGGCGAAACCATCGCGGAGTTGACCGGCGCGGTCAAAGCGATGCGCGCGAGGATGCTGCCGGTTGTCGCACCTGCCGGGGCGATCGATATTGTCGGCACCGGCGGCGACGGACATGGGACACTGAATATCTCGACGCTTGCTGCGCTGATTGTTGCCGCTTGCGGCGTTCCGGTCGCTAAACACGGCAATCGCGCAGCGTCATCCAAATCCGGATCGAGCGACGTTCTGACGGCGCTCGGCGTCGGCCTGGACCTCGCGCCGGCGCAGGTTGAAGCCTGCATCAAGGAGGCCGGTATCTGCTTCATGGCGGCGCAAACCCATCATGCTTCGATGCGGTATGCCGCCCCCGTGCGGGCCGAACTCGGCACCCGGACGATTTTCAATCTCCTTGGTCCGCTCGCCAATCCGGCCGGCGTCAAATACCAAATGCTCGGGGTTTTTGCCCGGAATTGGCTGGAACCGCTCGCCCATGTGCTGCGCAATCTCGGATCAAAAAATGTCTGGCTCGTGCATGGGTCCGACGGGCTCGACGAGGCGACGACAACGGGCCCATCTTTCGTGACTGCCCTTGAAAACGGCAAGATCCGGTCCTTTGAAATCACCCCCCAGGCAGCCGGAATTCCCCGCGCGGAGCTCTCCGATCTTATGGGAGGCGATCCTGCCGCCAATGCGGCAGCCCTGCGGGCCGTTCTAGCCGGCGCCCGGACGCCCTATCGGGACATCGGAATTCTCAACGCCGCCGTGGCCCTTCTCGTGGCCGGCAAGGTTGCCGATCTGAAACAGGGCGCGGCCTTGGCGGCTGCAGCTATCGATGGCGGGGGCGCCGCCGAAACTTTGGCAAAACTGGTTGCAGTCTCGACACGTGCCCCGCCCGGCCCTGGTGCACATGTTTTTGAAGCGGTCGCAAAATAGGGAACAGGATGACCGACATTTTAAAGACGATCGAGGCGTATAAGCGGCGCGAAATCGCGCAAGCCAAAGTGCGCATGCCGCTCGAGGCCCTGGCCCGCAAGGCGCATGATCATGATCCGCCACGGGGTTTCGTCAAAGCGATCGAAGCCAGGCGCGACAGCGGCCATATTGCTTTGATCGCGGAAATCAAAAAAGCGAGCCCCTCGAAAGGGTTGATCCGGGCCGATTTCAACCCACCCGCCTTGGCCCGCGCTTATGAGGCCGGCGGTGCGACCTGTCTCTCGGTGCTCACCGATGAGCCCTCTTTTCAAGGCAGCCTGAGCGACCTTTCTTCGGCTCGTCAGGCAACCCATTTACCCTGTCTTCGTAAGGACTTCCTGTTTGATCCTTATCAGGTATATGAAGCCAGGGCACATGGCGCCGATTGCATTTTGATCATCATGGCCTGCGTGACCGATCAGGAGGCGAGCGCCCTGACCCGCGCCGCGCATGATCTCAGCATGGACATTCTGGTCGAAGTTCATGAAGAATCGGAACTCAGCCGCGCTTTGGCTCTGGAAACCCGGCTCATCGGCATCAACAATCGCGACTTGCGCAGTTTCAAAGTGTCGCTCGAGACATGTGAGAGGCTTGCCCCAAAAATCCCCTCCGATCGGATCGTCGTGGGTGAAAGCGGCATCTTCACACATGAGGATTGCTTGCGCCTGAAAGGCCACGGAATAGCAACTGTTCTTGTTGGTGAAAGCCTTATGCGCGAGAAGGATTTGGAAGCGGCTACCCGAACGCTTCTTGTTGGCCACATCCCGCAGGCAGCACGCGCCAAACACTGAAACTCAATCGGCGGGTCGCCGTTATCAAGCGCTCGGCCGCGCCTTGGGACATTTGACCATTATGCCTCAGCTCACGCATCTTACTCCGGCTGGCCACGCCGATATGGTCGATGTATCGGGCAAGCCTGCGACTGAGCGCATCGCCGTCGCCGAAGGCAGAATCATCATGCAGAAGACCACTTTCGACTTGGCTTTATCCGGCAAGGCCAAGAAAGGCGACGTCTTCGCGGCAGCCCGGATTGCCGGGATCATGGCAGCCAAGAAGACTCATGATCTCATCCCGCTTTGCCATCCCTTGGCTCTAACGAAGGTCAGCGTCGATCTCGAACCCGATCCGGAATTGCCGGGAATAAAGGTGCGGGCGCTGGCCAAAGTCTTAGGCCAGACCGGTGTCGAGATGGAGGCTTTGACCGCCGTTTCGGTTGCCTGTCTGACTATTTATGACATGCTGAAAGCGGTCGATCGATCGATGCAAATCGAAGCTATTATGCTGACGCGAAAGAGCGGCGGTAAATCGGGAGATTATTCGCGCGACGAAGCGGTCCACGCATGACCGACCATGGGCTACTGTCGGTAGCCGATGCGCGAGCCCGCATTCTTGCAGATGTTTCTCAAGATTTTTCGACGGAGTTCGTCCCGCTCGAGCAAGCGCTCGGAAGAACGCTTGCCAGGACTCTCCTAGCCGCCCGAACCCAGCCTCCCAAAGCCTTGTCGGCCATGGACGGCTATGCCGTGCGCGCGGCCGATCTGGCCCAATTGCCTGTCAAACTGAAACAGGTCGGAGAAAGCGCCGCCGGACACGCCTATCCTGGCTCGGTTGGCCCCGGGGAAGCGGTGCGGATTTCGACCGGCGCTCCGCTGCCCGATGGTTCCGATGCGATTCTGATCCAGGAAAACGCCCGCGTCTCCGGGGACATCATCGAACCTTTGCAAGGGGTGATCAAGGGCGAATACGTCCGCCCCAGGGGTTTCGATTTTTCCGAGGGCGACGCGCTTCTGTCTGCCGGAACGCGCCTTCGTGCAACCAGCATCGCGCTTGCCGCGGCAATGAATCACAAAGATCTTCCCGTCACCCGGCGACCTCGCGTGGTTATCCTTGCGACCGGCGATGAACTTGTGCGGCCCGGAGAAGCTATTGGTTCCGACCAAATCGTTGCCTCGAATTCCTTTGGCATCGCCGCGCTGGTGGAGCGCGCCGGGGGTGAACCCTTCGACCTCGGCATTGCCAAGGATGATTTGTCGACCCTTGAGGCCAGCATCCATGCTGCGCGCGCTGTCGAGGCCGACCTGCTTGTCACGCTTGGGGGCGCCTCGGTCGGCCATCGCGATCTCGTCAAGCCGGCGCTCGCCCGCCATGGCGTCGAGCTGAGCTTTTCGCAAATCGCGATGCGGCCCGGCAAGCCAATGATCCACGGACGCCTTGGCAAGATGGCCATTCTCGGCTTGCCGGGCAATCCGGTTTCCGCAATCGTCGCCGGAGTGCTGTTTCTGGTGCCGCTGGTGCGAGCCCTTTGCGGCGATCCGCATGCGGGCGAGGAACGCTATGAAGCGGCGGTCCTGGGCGCGGCGGTCTCCTCCAACGATGGCCGGCAGGATTTTTTACGCGCCACCTTACGCCTGAGCGAAACGGGGCTGCCGGTGGCGACACCTTTTCAATTGCAGGATTCCTCGCATTTGCGCGTTTTGGCGGAAGCGCAATGCCTCGTCATCCGCGACCCCCACGCAGGACCGGCCGCCGCCGGCGATGTATGCCGGATCATCCGGCTTGATTTTTGAATGGAGTGACACATCTGAGCTGCGTGGGATCCTTCCCTTGGATCGCTCCCAGCCGCCCTGCGATAGGATGATGCGCCTAAGCAATCAAAGACCGGGTTCGATTTGGCTTGATACAAACATGGTTTGATTTTCGAACCCGATGCTTTGAGGGCAAGATGAGACAGGACGCAACGGTCGATCTCCTCATCATCGGCGGGGGCGTCAATGGGTCCGGAATCGCAAGAGACGCGGCGGGGCGCGGCCTGTCGGTGATGCTATGCGAGCAAGGCGACCTTGCCGGCGCTACTTCATCGGCGTCCAGCAAGCTCATTCATGGCGGCCTGCGCTATCTCGAATATTATCAGTTCCGTTTCGTCCGCGAGGCGCTGAAAGAGCGCGAAATATTGCTTGGCATTGCCCCGCACATCATCTGGCCGGCGCGCTTTGTTCTGCCCCACGATAAACAGCTGCGCCCGACCTTCCTGATTCAGATCGGACTTTTTCTTTATGATTGGTTGGCTCCCAGTCGCCGCTTGCCCGGATCGAGACGGCTCAAGCTCAAGGGCTCGGTGGAAGGGGCGCCCCTGCAGGAGCGGTTGACTACCGGCTTTGTTTATGCGGACTGCCGTGTCGACGATGCGAGGCTGGTGGCGCTCAATGCCATCGACGCAGGCGAGCGCGGCGCTGAGATTTGTCCAAGAACACGCTGCATCTCGGCATGGCGTGAGAAGGGACTTTGGCGGGCCGACATGCTGCAGACACGTGATGCGGCGCAGTTCCAGGTGAGTGCACGCGCGCTTGTCAATGCGGCCGGACCATGGGCCGCGAAGATGAACGAAACACTGGGGGGCTTGCCTGAGCCCGAGACCCTCCGTCTCGTCAAGGGCAGCCACATCATCGTGCCGCGCATGTTCGAGGGCGAACATTGCTACATTTTGCAAAACATCGACGGCCGGGTAATTTTTGTCATGCCCTATGAAAGCGGTTTCACGCTGATCGGGACGACTGAGATCGCCTTTGCCGGCGATCCATCGACGGCAAAGACCGACACGGAGGAAGTTAGCTATCTTTGCGCGGCCGTATCGCGATATTTCCGTCGGCCCCTCGCGCCGTCCGATGTCGTTGAAAGTTTTTGTGGCGTGCGGCCGCTTTACGACGACAACGCGAGCAATGCTTCCGCTGCCAGCCGCGACTATGTTCTCGATCTCGATGCACCACCCGGCAGCGCTCCGCTCGTATCGGTCCTCGGCGGCAAGATCACAAGCTACCGCAAACTCTCCGAGGACGTGGTCGATCGGCTCCTGCCCTATCTCGACCCTCCGCGAGCGAAACCCTGGACCGCGACGACGCCCCTGCCCGGCGGCGATATGGAGGGCGGTGATTTCGACAGATTTCTGAGGACGCTTCGCGCAAAATTTTGCTGGCTTGATGAAGGCATGCTTGTCCGCATCGCGCGCGCCTACGGAACCCGGGCTGAATTGATTTTAAAGGATGCCCGAAACCTAAGTGATTTGGGCGAGGATTTCGGTGCGGGTCTCTATCAAGCCGAGATCGACTATCTCATCGATCGGGAATTTGCATTGACCGGCGAAGATGTGTTGTGGCGGAGGTCCAAGCTGCGCCTGCATATGTCGCCAAGTCAAATCACCCATGTAGCCGCCTATGTCGATGCGAGGGTACGGGCGCGCGAGTATCCCAATGTCTGAGGAAAATTATCTTCTGGCAATCGATGAGGGCACCACGTCCACGCGGAGCCTGATGTTCGACCCATCTGGACGGCTATTGGCCAGCGCGCAGAAAGAGTTTTCCCAAAACTATCCGCATCCCGGCTGGGTCGAGCACGATCCGCAAGAGATTTGGCGCGATGTGGTGCAGACCGCTCGCGAGGCCATTGCAAAATCGAAATCGCCCGTGGCGATCGGTATCGCAAACCAGCGCGAAACGGTCGTTGTCTGGGACCGTGCAACAGGCGCACCGATCTACCCCGCCATTGTTTGGCAGGACAGGCGCACCGCCGGAGAATGCGAGCGATTGCGCAGGACGGGTGCCGAGGAGCTGGTGCGAGCGCGCACCGGCTTGTTGTTGGATCCTTATTTTTCGGCGACGAAACTCGCCTGGATCCTGGACAACGTAAACGGTGCGCGAAAGCAGGCCGAACAGGGAAAGCTCGCCTTCGGTACGATCGACAGTTTCCTGCTTTGGCACTTGACCGGTGGAGCGGTCCACGCGACCGACGCGACAAACGCTTCGCGAACCATGCTGTTCGACATTCACCGCCAATGCTGGGACGGCGAGCTGTTGCGGCTCTTCGATATCCCCGAACCGCTGCTCGCCGAGGTCCACGACAACGCCCATCTTTATGGCACCACGGCGCCGGGCTTATTCGACGTCCAGATACCGATTGCGGGCCTGGCGGGCGACCAGCATGCCGCGATGATCGGCCAGGCCTGTTTCGAGCCTGGAATGGTGAAGGCGACCTTCGGCACGGGCTGCTTTGCCTTGCTCAACACGGGTCAAAAGCTCTTATCTCCGGCCAAGGGGACGCTCTCGACAATGGCCTATCGGCTCAAAGGCCAATCCATTTTCGCTGCAGAGGGATCGGTGTTTGTCGCGGGCGCCGCGATCAAATGGCTGCGCGACGGTCTGGGCTTTCTTACGGAGGCCGCGCAATCCGGTAGCATAGCGGCGGGTCTTGCCGGCAACCAAGGTGTCTATCTGGTCCCGGCCTTCGCCGGTCTTGGCGCGCCCTATTGGGACCCCCGTGCAAAAGGATTGATCTGCGGCCTCACTTTGGAATCCAAGCCGGCGCATATCGTCCGCGCGGCGTTGGAATCCGTCGCCTACCAAGCCTTCGATCTGCTGCAAGCCATGACGGGAGACGGTGTCTTAGGCGTGCCACGCACTTTGCGTGTCGATGGAGGAATGGCAGCCAACGATTGGTTCTGCCAGTTCCTCGCCAATGTGCTCGCCACTCCGGTGGAACGGCCGATCATGCTTGAGGCGACCGCGCAGGGGGCTGCCTTCCTGGCCGGGCTAACGCTCGGCGTATTTCCGGATCTGGCCGCGATCTCGTCAACGTGGGAACTCGGCGGCCGCTTTGAACCGCGCATGGACGCCGCCGAACGGGAGCAATTGCTCAACGGCTGGCGTACAGCGATTCAACGCACGCTGGTGCGAGACACCCCAAGCTGACGCCCAAAAGCCCCAAAGGGAGTTCACCATGCGCACAAACATTTCGGCGCCTGACAATGCGGCGACGGTCTCGCGCCGCGAAGTGCTCGCGGCCTCGGCCGCCGCGACCATGGGCTATACGCTCGCGGCGGGCCCGGTCCGCGCGGATGTTATCAAAACCGATGTCGAGGGTTTGTCCGCCGGGCTAGCCAATGTGAAAACATCCAGCGGCGAGATGCCGGCCTATTACGCAAAGCCTTCCGGGGCCACACATCCGCCGATCATCCTGATAGCCATGGAAGTCTTCGGCCTGCACGAACACATCAAGGATGTGGCTCGCCGGCTTGGCAAGCTCGGCGCCTTGGCAGTTGCCCCGGATTATTATTTCCGGCTCGGCGACCTCACCAAAATTGCCCAGCCGGCGCAATTGATGCCCCTGGTGAACAGCAAACCCGATCAGGAGCTTTTTTCGGATCTTGATGCGACGGTCGCCTGGGCCCAGGCTCAAGGAGGCGATGCGAATCGGCTCGGCATCATCGGCTTTTGTCGAGGTGGACGAACCGTCTGGCTCTATGCGACGCACAATCCGAATTTGAAGGCCGGCGTCGCCTTTTACGGAAGTCTGATGGATCCGAGCAACCCGGCCATGCCCAAAAACGCGTTCGATCTCGCGGCGGACGTAAAAGCGCCCGTGCTGGGCCTCTATGGGGCCGAAGATACCGGGATTCCGCCGAACCAAGTGGAGGAGATGAAGAAGAGGCTGCAAGCCGCAGGAAAAACTGCTGAATTCAAAATCTATCCCGGTGCCGGCCACGGATTTTTCGCAGATTACCGGCAGAGTTATCGGGCGGAGGCAGCGCAGGACGCCTGGAAAGAGATGCAAGCATGGTTCAAGAAATACAATGTGTTATGAAGAGTTTATAATCTTAATCTGTAACTGTTGACATCGTCGAAATTGACAAATCGACCCCAAGAGACCGAAGGCCAAGTTTTCACTGGACTCGGCGGCGGTCTCCCCTCGAGTAACTGCGGCGCTATGGCAGTGGAACTGCAAGGATCCATACCCATTTGTTGTAGGACTTCATTTGTGAAGCACAAAATGTTTGGAGAGACCATGCGTCCGGGCTGGCAGGTAGGGGTTCTCGCGATCGTCACGACGTTCGCATTTGCATCGGACGCGGTCGCACGGGCGCCCTCGCCGCCAAAAAGGACTGTCCATCATAGGCAGGTCAGCGGCACACATCACCAGGGTTATGTCTACCGGGGGTATCGAGGCGGGCTCGTCTACGCGCCTGGCGCGCAAGGCGCCGGGAACGGGCGGAAGGCGCACTTTGCCGATCTCGTCGGCGATCCAGAGAGCGGCTACGGCTTCTATCCGCTGCCGCTTGAGTATCGCATTGGCGCTTGGCGCTATCGCCTGCGCCACCCGCGCGCATGGTGGGAAAATCCCATCTATTTTGCAGTCGCAGCCGACGCAGCGCGCTACAACGATTGGATTCCAGCGGATCAGGGCTACCGCTACGGCGTCTTCAACCCGATCGATGGCGTCGGAACACCGTTCTTCGGCGGCTACTACCGATGAGCTCGCCGGTTATCCAGCGCTCCGCCTGATGTTTCATAACGGGAAGAGCACGCTCTCTGCTGTCCCGCTCATTTCGATGCACCGCCATGTGGACAGCCGATGCGGGATCGAATCCGGCCCGCTAAAAGTTTCGAAAATGCCGATCGTGTGAAAGTGCGCCGTATGGCCGCGATCCACATTGATGAAAGGCAGAAAGAAGCCGAAGCGCTCGCCGGCTGTATCGCGGAGCGAAGCATTTGGGCGTCGAACACCGGAGCGCAGCTGGAAAGTTCAGTGTCGCGGCCTTATTTTTACGGAAAGCCTAGGCCGGCCCGCAAAGGATCGGCTGAACCTTTACTGTTTTGAAACCGTATCCAATCGCGAGTGCGGAGCGGCAAATTCGGGAGGACCAAAGCCATGGCCGTTCTCCATCAAACCGATCGGCGGGCCGCCAGCCCGGATTGGACCATTCCGCAAGGCTTCGAACGCTACACCGAGGCCGATCATCGCACCTGGATCACGCTCTATGACCGGCAGGCCGAGATCTTACCTGGCCGCGCGTGCGAGGCCTATCTGCATGGCCTCAAAGCGCTGGATCTGCATGGCCAGGGCATCCCTAATTTCGACCGGCTGAACGAAAAACTCTTCGCGCTCACCGGATGGCAGATCATGGCGGTGCCGGGGCTCGTGCCCGACGCGGTTTTCTTCGAGCATCTCGCCAATCGACGTTTTCCCGCCGCGAATTTTATTCGCCGTCCCGAAGAGCTCGACTATCTTGAGGAGCCCGATATTTTCCACGATGTGTTCGGCCATGTGCCGATGCTCAGCGATCCTGTGTTCGCCGATTACATGCAAGCCTATGGAAGAGGCGGCCTGCGCGCGCTTTCTTTGGGACGGCTGCATAATCTCGCGCGGCTCTATTGGTACACGGTCGAGTTCGGGCTGTTGGAAACCCCAGAGGGCTTGCGGATCTATGGCGCGGGAATCGTCTCGTCGAGGACGGAATCTCTATTCGCACTCGTCTCCCCCTCGCCGAACCGGATCGGCTTCGATTTGGAACGAGTGATGCGCACGCCTTACCGGATCGATGATTTTCAGCAGGTCTATTTCGTCGTGCCGTCGCTGCAAGATCTGCTCGATGTGACGACGAAGACCGATTTCGGTCCTCTCTATGCAAAACTGATGAATGCGAGCGACGTCGGGATTGCTGAAATCGAACAGGGCGATAAAGTCTTCACCCGCGGTACGCAGGCCTATGCCGAGAGCGGCGGACGTCTTTGCCCGAGCGCGCTCGAATCCCAAACGCTTGGTTTTCAAATTCCTGGTCATGATATGAAAGCGTGACACCAGCTTACGCCAACAGCGGACCCCGCTGGAGACCGACTGTTGCCCTCCTTCCAAGAGGATGAGTTTTATGAAAGACAAGATTTTGGTTGTGACAGGCGGCTCCGGGGCACTCGGACGTGCGGTCGTGAACGCCGCCTTGGATGCGGGAGCTTTCGTGGCAATTCCCGGCCGGGAGTCGGCGGAAAAGTTGCCGCCGCGCGACCGGCTCTTGATTCTGGGTGGGGTCGATCTCACCGATTTTCCCGCCACCAAGCAAGCCTTTGAAAAAGTGGCGGCGCATTTTGGCCGCATCGATGCGCTGGCCAATATCGCCGGCGGGTTCCAATGGCAGAAGCTTGCAGATGCCGATCTCGCGGTTTGGTCCGACATGTTCCGGATAAATCTATTGACCGCCGCCACCGCGACAAAGGCGGCGCTGCCATTCCTGCGGGACTCGCGCGGCGCAATCGTCAATGTGGCCTCGGCCCCGGCGAAAAAGGCCGGGGCGGGAATGGGCGCCTATGCGGCGTCGAAGGCAGGCGTGTTGCGGCTGACCGAGAGCGTCGCGGAAGAGGAAAAGGATAACGGCATTCGGGTCAATGCGATCTTGCCGACGATCATCGATACGCCGGCCAATCGCGCCGGCATGCCAAAGGCCGACTTCTCACGTTGGGTGAAACCAGAAGACATCGCCAAGACGATCTTGTTTCTTTTGTCCGCCAACGCCGAGGCAATCACCGGCGCCGAAATCCTGCTCGCCGGGCGAACCTAATCTCGGTCTCATGTTCTGAGCGGCAAGCGGCGGATCTCTTTCAGCTTGTTCAAGACAATCGACGATTTGACGTTTGAAACGCTGGGATGGGGCAGGATCAGGTCGTTGATGACACGGGAAAGATCGCCAAGGCTGCGCACCACGATCTTCAGCATATAGTCGGCATCTCCGGTGAGCGCAAACGCCTCCTGTATCTCATCAATATGATTTACCAACTCTTTGAATTTCTTTGCATTTTCTTTTGAGTGGGGTGACAGACTCACCTGGATGAGCGCGATCAGGCCGATGCCCAGACGTTCGGCGTTCAGCCGCGCCTGATAGCCTTCGATGATGCCGGATGCCTCGAGGCGAATACGCCGGCGCGAACATTGCGAGGCGGAAAGACCGATCGCATCGGCAAGTTCGGCGTTGGTCAGCCGTCCATCAGCCTCAAGCGCGACCAGGAGCTTGAGGTCGAAACTGTCCAGCGCGGTCGCCTCTTGCAGATCTGGCATGGTTTTACACAATCCGTGCGCAAAATAGGGAAATAGCTTCCATTATACACACATTGGCGGGCAGTTCTGCGCTATTCTTTCACTTTCAAAGGTTGGAGTTCCCGTCATGGGTCCTTTTCCGCACGATGCGCCACCGCCCCGGATCAGCGTGGACAATCCCGCCGGCACGGACGGGTTCGAATTCGTGGAATTCGCCGATGCTCAGCCGGAAGCGCTCCGAAGCTTGTTCGAACAGATGGGTTTCGAACGGGTTGCCGTGCATAAGAGCCGAGCGATCGAGCTTTATCGTCAAGGCCGCGTCAATTACATTTTGAATGCCGATCGCACGAGTTTCGGTGGAAGGTTTGTCGATTTACACGGCCCCTGCGCCTCCGCGATGGCGTGGCGCGTGGTCGATGCCAAGCATGCTTTTGCGCATGCGCTGGCCCATGGTGCCGAGCCCTACAATGGAGCGACCGACGCCAAGACGCTCGACGTTCCCGCAATTCTCGGGATCGGCGGAAGCCTGATCTATTTTATCGATACCTATGGCGATAAGGGCTCGCCCTATGGGGGTGAATTCGAGTGGGTGGATGAGCCGGATCCGGTGCCCTCGGGGTGCGGGATCGACTACATCGACCATCTCACCAACAATGTGTTTCGCGGCAACATGGACCGCTGGTATCAATTTTATAAGAATCTCTTCAATTTCCGCCAAATCCGCTACTTCGACATCGAGGGAAGAAAGACCGGGCTGTTTTCGCGGGCCCTGACAAGTCCCTGCGGCAAAATCCGGATTCCCTTGAATGAATCCGCCGACGACAAGAGTCAGATCGAGGAATATTTGCACCAATACAAAGGCGAAGGCATTCAGCACATCGCCTGTGGTTGCAAAGACATCTACGCAACCGTGAAACGCTTGGCGGGCAATGGGCTGGCTTTCATGCCGCCGCCGCCCGAGAGCTATTACGATCGTGTTGCAGCACGCCTCCCGCGGCACGGCGAGCCACTCGAGGAATTGCGCGCCAATGGTCTTCTCATCGACGGCGAAGTGGTCGAGGGAGAACGTCCGAGGCTCCTCTTGCAGATTTTCTCGAAGACGGTGATTGGCCCGATCTTTTTCGAGTTCATCGAGCGTAAGGGCGATGAAGGATTTGGCGAAGGAAACTTCCGCGCTCTGTTCGAATCGATCGAAGCGGACCAAATCGCGCGTGGCGTGCTCAGCGCCTGATGCTTGCCATCCAACTTGCTGCGCTTCGCGGAACAAATTGGTCTGGAAAGCCCGCGGCCGTGCGCAAAACGTTCAGCATGAACGAAGGTATAGCCTGCGAGCGGGCCAGCGCTCGCAGGAATTAATTGCTGTCACAACGCCGCGCCCACAGATACTCGGCATAGAGTGCGGTGATGATCAATACGAGCACGAGTGCGACGAGCCAAGCCACGGCCAGCGAACCCGCTGCAGGCAGTTCATAGGCGCGGTAAATGTACTGCGGAGGTTGGTCCGTAAAGGGACTGAAATGCGCCAGCCAAGCGAAGGCCACGCCGGCACCCGCGATGATTGCCCAGAACAGAGGGCCGACCCTGTTTTTTAAGTAGAAATACAGTCCAAAGCCTAAGATTGAATTGATCACGAGGGTCACAGCAAATGACGCCACCCACTCCGCGCTCAGCGGCGCGCGAAAGTCCCCTCGGGCCATATGGTCGACGGTGTGACCCAAATTCAGTATTATTATGAGAAATATCAAAATTATGAGTTTTCTGTCACGCACGAGATTCTCCTGAATATTGACCCGCAGGAAGATGCCACCCGAGCTTTTACTAAATCTCCATCTGTCTTTTTGTTCGCACGAACTTATCTAACATCTTTGAGATTATATCCCGGGGGCGCTAAATGCCACGCCGTGATTTCGAGGTTTCTCCGGTACCGAAGAGTCTCCTCCCATGAAAAATCAGTATATGTCCGGCTTCGGTAATGACTTCGAGACCGAGGCCCTTCCGGGCGCCTTGCCACAGGGACAGAATTCACCGCAACGTTGCCCCTATGGGCTCTATGCCGAACAATTATCGGGCACGCCTTTTACGGCTCCCCGCGGCAGCAATGCGCGGTCCTGGCTTTACCGTATGCGTCCCTCAGTCAAGCATGTGGGCCGCTTTACACACATCGATATGCCCTACTGGAAAACCGCTCCACATATCGTCGAGCACGGATTGGCGCTTGCTCAATTGCGTTGGGATCCAACGCCCATTCCAAACGAGCCACTCACCTTCGTGACCGGCATGCGGACGATGACCACCGCCGGCGATGCGCTTACTCAGACCGGAATGGCGGCGCATATTTTTCATGTGACCGAGGATATGGTCGACGACTATTTCTTGAATGCCGACGGCGAATTGTTGATTGTCCCGCAGATGGGTGAATTGGACATTGCAACTGAACTCGGCCATCTCGCCATCGGACCCGCCGAGATCGCAGTCATTCCGCGTGGAATGAAGTTCAAGGTGGGCCTGCTCGCCGGTCCCGCGCGCGGCTATGCGTGCGAAAATTACGGCGCCCGATTTACCCTGCCGGAACGTGGACCGATCGGCGCAAATTGCCTCGCCAACCCACGCGATTTCAAGGCCCCTGTCGCAAGCTACGAAGAAAAAGAAACCCCTTGCCGGGTGACGATCAAATGGTGCGGCGGATTTAACGTCACCGAAATTGGCCATTCGCCGCTCGACGTCGTCGCCTGGCATGGCAATTACGCGCCCTATAAATATGACTTGCGCAGCTTTGCGCCGGTCGGAGCCCTTTTGTTCGATCATCCGGACCCTTCGATTTTCTCGGTCCTCACCGCACCATCCGGCGAGGAAGGCGCCTCGAACATTGACTTCGTAATCTTCCCAAAGCGCTGGCTGGTGGCCGAACATTCGTTCCGTCCGCCGTGGTATCACATGAACATCATGAGCGAATTCATGGGGCTCATCCATGGCCAGTATGACGCCAAGGCAAAGGGATTTGCTCCGGGCGGCGTTTCACTGCACAATTGCATGTTGCCACACGGCCCCGACAAGGAAGCGTTCGACCAGGCGTCCAAGGAGGAGTTGCAGCCGCGCAAGCTCGAGAATACGCTCGCCTTCATGTTCGAGACACGCTATCCGCAACAGATAACGGATTACGCCGCCCATCTGCCAAACTTGCAAATGGACTACGCGGAGTGTTGGAAGGGTTTGGAAAAACACTTCGACCCGAACCGCCGGGAGTGGCCAGGGCCGTGAGGGGAGCCGCGTGAAGCTTGCAACGCTCGACAACGGCACCCGCGACGGACGGCTGGTCGTCGTTTCCCGCGATCTGACCTACGCCACGGATGCGCGAGTCATTGCCCCGACCCTTCAGTGTGCGCTCGACGATTGGGTTCACCTGGCTCCCAAGCTCGAGGCGCTCGCGAATGGCCTGGAGATTGGCGCCGTGCCCCGCGAGCGGTTTCGTGAACATGACGCGCTTTCGCCGCTGCCGCGCGCCTATCAATGGATCGACGGCTCCGCCTATCTCAACCATGTCGAATTGGTCCGCAAGGCGCGCGGGGCCGCGTTGCCGCCGGACCTTCGGACGGACCCGCTGTTGTATCAGGGAGGATCGGACCATTTTCTGCGTCCGCGCCAGTCCGTCCAGGCGGCCGACGAAAGTTTTGGCATCGATTTCGAAGCCGAAGTCGCGGTCATCCTTGACGATGTTGCGATGGGAGCAAGCCGCGCGGAGGCCGCAGCCGCGATTGCTCTTGTGGTCCTCGTCAACGATGTCTCACTTCGCAATTTGATCCCCGCGGAGCTCGCCAAGGGCTTTGGTTTTTTCCAGTCGAAACCGCCCTCGGCATTCTCCCCGGTCGCCATCACGCCGAACGAGCTCGGTGCTTCATGGGATGGCGGGCGGCTGCATCTTCCCTTGCTGGTGAGCCTCAATGGAAAGTTGTTTGGGCGCCCAGACGCGGGTGCCGACATGAATTTCGATTTCCCCAGCCTCATCGCGCATGCGGCCAGGACACGGCCCTTGACCGCAGGCACCATCCTCGGATCGGGAACCGTGTCCAACAAAGGCGCGGACGGCGGTCCGGGCCGCGCGGTCGAGGACGGCGGCCTTGGCTATTCCTGCCTCGCCGAAGTGCGGATGGTGGAGACGATCCGCGATGGCGCTGCAAAAACCCCATTTCTACGTTTTGGCGATCAGCTTCGAATCGAAATGAAAGATGCCGAGGGCCAATCCATTTTCGGCGCCATCGAACAAAGAGTGGAGCCCTATGCCAAGCGAAACGCCTGAGCCTTGCCTTTTCGATTACTGGCGATCGAGCGCCGCTTACAGGGTCAGGATTGCGTTGCACTTGAAGCAGGCAGACGTAAAGCATGTCCCCGTCAATCTGCGCGAGGACGTCCAGAACAGCAAGACGTATCGGGCGCAAAATCCTGCCGGGCTTGTCCCGACGTGGAGGGAGCCGGATGGCTTCACGCTTGGGCAGTCGCTTGCGATCATCGCCTATCTCGATGAACTTTATCCGGAGCCACCCTTTCTTCCGGACGGCCTCAGGCCGAGAGCGATCTGCCGCGAGATCGTCCAGACAATCGCGTGTGATATCCATCCTCTCACCAATCTGCGGGTCCAGGAAAAATTGACGGCTGACTATGGCGCCGATCCCGAGTCTCGCTTGGCTTGGATTCGGCACTGGATCGCGGCCGGTTTCGATGTGATCGAAACGCGGCTCGCCACCGCCGCCGGGCTCTATGCGGTCGGTGACCGGATCACGCTCGCCGATATTTGTTTAGTGCCGCAAGTCTATAGCGCTCGCCGCTACGGCCTTGATTTGGCGGCCTATCCCCGCATCGTCGCGGCAGATGCTGCGGCGGCCCAGGTGCCAGCCTTCTGCGCCGCGGTGCCCGAGGCGCAGATCGATGCGCCCGCGCCTTCCTGACTCGCAGAGCGGCCCCTATTCCATCGATGCCGCCTTCAAAATGCAAACCATGGTCGCCGTCGCCGGCTTTTGTGAAACATTGCGGATCGTGTGCGGACGATCGCAGCGATAGCGCAAGGTCTCGCCGGCCTTTGCCCGCTCCACCGCGTTGCCGACTTCCACTTCAAGCTCGCCCTCGCTCACCGACAGGCTTTCCACCGACCCTCTCTGATGTGCGTCGCTTTCCAGAACGCCGCCCGGGTCGGCCGAAAAATCATACCATTGCAGCCATTCGACTGTCTTGATCCAGCCGATGATGGCGAGCCTGCACTTACCGTCGTCGGACACTAAGATCGGCGTATCGCCTCGCGTCGCCTTTTCCACAAAAGGCTCATCGTCGGCGGCCTGAAGCACCCGCTCGATCGAGACATCGAGCGCTTGCGAGAGACGCCAGATCGTCGCCAATGTCGGGTTGGTCTCGTTGCGCTCGATTTGGCTGATAATGGATTTCGCGACGCCGGATTGCTCGGACAGCTCGGAGAGCGACAGATTATAGGCCTTGCGCAGGCGCTGCACCGTCTTGCCGAGTTGATTCGACAGGGCATGTGCGCCGATCTCCAGCGCTTTGATCTTCTCACGCCCTTCAACGCCCATGTGTGCCGCCCGCAGATTTGAACCCGAGTCTGGGAAAATAGCCAGTTTCCTTTGAAATATCGAGTGATTGCTGGGGCCGACCGCGCTTCCACCTCGCCCCATCGGCAGGCCGCGACGGGGGAAAGACCGGTCTCCTCAGCCCACCGCCGCAGGCCCGGACGCCGGGCCTTGTCCAGCTGCCGTCATCCAAAAGCCATACGAATCTGCTTTCGCTACCCATCAGTTCAGGAAGCTAGCCCAGGTTGCGCCAGTGAGCCAAGAGCCAGAGCCAGAACCGAGCCTTTATCGCACACTGTTCCTTTCCGATATCCATCTCGGTACCCGCGGATGTCAGGCTGAGCTTCTGCTTGATTTCCTCAAACACAACGACGCCGAAACGATTTATCTCGTAGGCGACATCATCGACGGCTGGCGCCTGAGGAGCGGTTGGTACTGGCCGCAGGCGCACAATGACGTCATTCAGAAGCTTCTGCGCAAAGTGCGCAAAGGCGCTCGGATGATTTACGTTCCCGGCAATCACGACGAGTTTGCGCGCGACTATATCGGGTCGGTGTTCGGTGGCGTCGAAGTCACCGATCATGCCTATCATTCAACCCGCGATGGCAAACGGCTGCTCATTGTCCATGGCGACCAATTCGACATCGTGGTTCAGCACGCCCGCTGGCTCGCCTGGCTTGGCGATTGGGCCTACACATTTGCACTTTGGTCAAATCTCTGGTTCAACAAGGTCAGACGCAAGTTAGGGTTTTCCTACTGGTCTTTATCAGCTTGGGCCAAACTTAAAGTGAAGAATGCGGTGAACTTCATCGGAGCCTTCGAAGTGGCGTTGGCGGAGGCGGCAAAACGGCATGATGCCGATGGCGTGGTCTGCGGCCACATCCATCATGCGGTGATCCGCGACATTGACGGAATCACCTACATCAACACCGGCGATTTCGTCGAGTCCTGCACGGTTGTCGCCGAGCATCACGACGGCAGGCTCGAAATCATCCACTGGCAGTTGACCGCCGAAGAGCAGCTCGTTGCGGCGCAGGCCGCCGAGGAGAGGACGCGAACCGCCACGAAAGCTGCGGCATAATGCGGATCTTGGTTGCGACGGATGCTTGGAAGCCGCAAGTCAACGGGGTGGTCCGGTCTTTGGAATCGGTGGCGCGGGCCCTGTGCGAATTTGGCGCCGAAATCGAATTTTTGACCCCCCAGGGCTTTGCCACGGTGCCTTTGCCGACCTATGGCGAAATCCGGCTCGCGCTCGCGAGCCGCCGCGCCGTCGCCAAGCGGCTTGAAGGCACTTCGATCGACCATATCCATATTGCGACCGAAGGTCCGGTAGGGCTGGCGGCGCGCCATTATTGCCTCTCGGCGAAACGGCTCTTCACCACCAGCTTCCATACCAAATTTCCGGAATATATCGCCGCCCGCACCGGCATACCGGAAACCCTGACCTATGCGCTGCTCCGCCGTTTTCATAATGCCGGTTCGGGCGTAATGGTGTCGACCGCTTCGATCGCCGACGATCTCAGCAAACGTGGTTTCAAGCGCTTGATGCATTGGACGCGGGGCGTGGATCACATCCAGTTCAGCCCGACAAAAGCCTGCGCCCTCGATCTGCCTCGACCGGTTTTTCTGTATGCCGGACGTCTTGCTCCCGAGAAGAACGTCGAGGCCTTTCTGGCCCTCGATTTACCGGGCTCAAAGCTGATCATCGGGGACGGTCCCTCGCGCCGCAGCCTGCAGGCCAATTATCCGCAAGCGCATTTCCTTGGCTCGCAAACAAGCGATCTCCTCGCCGTGCATTATGCGTCGGCCGATGTGTTCGTGTTCCCGAGCAAGACCGATACATTCGGCATGGTCATTCTTGAGGCGCTCTCTTGCGGCCTCCCCGTTGCAGCTTTGCCGGTGCCGGGTCCCCTCGATGTCATTGGCTCCAGCGGCGCGGGCGTGCTCGACGTCGACCTTCGCTCGGCCTGTCTGGCGGCACTTGAAATTCCGCGCGAGAAAGCCAGAGCGCATGCGCTGAATTTCACTTGGTCGATCAGCGCCAAGCAGTTCCTGGATAATATTCTGCTTGCCAAATCCGTGACCCCCCGCCGCCTGATTGCCCGTCCCGGCTTTATTGGCTGAGCCTGCGTCGGCCGTCGGCTTGAGCGAGGCCAATCGTGGCAGACCCCCGGCTCGTCTCCTCGTCGCCCATGGAGGATCATGACGTTCAGCTGTGATCAACCGTCAATCCATTTGCGACTGTGGCCCAAATATGCTTTGTAGCTTGGCCATTATTTGCTTACCGGTGAACCTCAACGCCGGAAAAATCGAAGGAACAAGTCGATGCATAAGCTCTCGATTCTTCTAGCGGCCGCGACCCTTGGCACAACGGTTCTGATTTCCAATGACGCCTTCGCCCACGGCGGTCACCATGGGGGGCACCACGGGGGTCATCACGGACATCACGGCTGGCATCATCATGGTTGGCACGGGCACCACGGGTGGCATGGCGGAGGATGGCACGGGGGTGGTTGGCATCACGGCGGTTGGCATGGCGGCGGGTGGCACGGCTATTACGGCGGCGGTTGTGCCCGCAGATGGGTTCCGGGTCCCTATGGCTGGCATTGGGTAAGGCGCTGCTGGTAAGCTTAAGGAACCCTGTGGTGGCGCGCGATGCCCTATCCTTGCCGCCGCCACAGGTGAACGAAACGAAATAATTGGCGTGCCGGAGCGGCGCGCCATTGCAGAGGCCGGCGGCGCCCCTGCCCGGTCCTCGGCCGTCAGAAGCGATCCGGCTCAGCGCTGCTCTTCAAGACGGAACCCGGTGCTCCCATATGTTTGGGCATGGACCAAAAAAATCGCGATTCTTTCGCTTTCGTGCTCGACGAAGCCGACGTCGATGCGGGATTTAGAGATCAGGCCCGCCCCGCCGAGACTGACTCGGACAATGCCCTTCTCGATGCTTACTCCAAGGCCGTGACCAAGGTCGTCGAGCGGGTTGGACCGAGCGTCGTACGCCTCGATATTCGACATGGGGACCGTGCGCGGGCTGGATCCGGCTCCGGCGTCATCCTCTCACCCGACGGCCTTATCCTCACGAATAGTCATGTCTTGCAAGGGGCTCGACGCGCCGAAGTGTCGACGCTGGACGGGCGAAGCCTGTCCGGCCGCGTCCTCGGGGACGACCCCGACACCGATCTCGCTCTCGTTCGGGTCAATGAAGACACCAAGCTTCCGTTTGCCAAACTCGGCAATTCGAAAAGCCTCAGGCCGGGCGAAATCGCCATCGCGATCGGCAATCCCCTTGGATTTGACGCCAGCGTGACGGCCGGGGTTGTTTCCGCGCTCGGACGTTCGCTGCGATCGAAAAACGGTCGCTTGATCGACGATGTGATTCAGACCGACGCTACGTTGAATCCCGGCAATTCTGGCGGCCCGCTGGTTTCGTCGCAAGGCGAGGTGATCGGGATCAACACGGCAATCATTTCGGGCGCGCAGGGAATCTGCTTCGCCGTCGCTTCCAATACCGCGCGCTTCGTTCTCGGGGAGCTCATGGCGCATGGAAGAGTCCGGCGCGCTTATCTCGGGATTGGCGCGGGGACGGTCCCGGTCCCACGCAGAATCGCGCTCCGCCTTGGCATCGCGCAAGGGATGGGCGCCGTGGTGAGTACGATCGACGCCGAAAGTCCGGCCGATCATGCAGGGCTTCTGACCGGCGATACTATATTGGCGGTAGACGGCACCCCCATAACGGGCGCCGACGACCTGGTTCGCCTGCTCGATGCGGACAAGATCAACCGGACAATCCCGATCGACGCCCTGCGCCGCTCGGATCAGCGCCGATTCTGGGTCGCCTTGCGCGAGCGAAAATAGGGTTCGCCGAGCGGCCCCTTCCTTGCGGCCTTCCCCGAACACCCCTAAGATTGCCGCCAAAATCGGCTTCGGGGAGGGTTGCATGCGCGACGACGTCCAGTTCTCCGGTTTTCTCTTTAAAGGAAAGTCTGCGCTTTGGCGGGGGCACCTTCTTATCCTTTTCGCTTTCGTTGCGCTTGCCATGCCGCGCGAAAGCGCGGATGCAGCCGAAGGCGAGACACCTAAGAAATTCGTACCCTATCCGCAATTCATAAGCGAAACAAAAGACGCCAAGCCGCAAGACTTCGGCGCCAAGTCGGACGGTCGCGTCAAGGACGCCGCCGCCTTCGAGGAGATGCGGAGTTATATCCTCTCCTACTACGACGGGATCGCGGTCAAACACAGTTTTGTCGAGGATGGACGCACGGTTGACTGCGTGCCGATTGAGCAGCAGCCAAGTCTTCATTCCGGCAAGGGCGGCGAAAAAAGCGAATTGCGCCCGGCGCCGATCACGCGGCCGATTACGCCACCCAAACCGGAAAAAGGTGCGGCCGCGCCCGGATCGACGAGAGCCATCGACCTCACCTTGAAAAAAGGTAAGCGCGATGCTTTCGGCAATGAACTTTATTGCCCCAAGGGGACGATTCCGATTCGCCGAATGACCCTCGACGACATCATGCGCTTTCCGACCTTGCGTGATTTTTTGCGGGCGGGAAAATGGGATGACGGGTCGCTCGATCGCGAGGGAAGGACGCATCCGAATAGAAACAATCCGGACGACAGCAGTACGCATTATTATGCGCGCGGCTATCAATTCGTCGATAATTTCGGCGGAGACGGCTGGTTGAACGTTTGGAGCCCCACCGTTGCGAAGGACAGCATGTCTCTCTCTCAACTATGGGTCGTCGGCAGTGAAGGCGAAGGCAAGCAAACGGTCGAAGCCGGCTGGCAGGTTTATCCCAACAAATGGGGTTCCGACAAGGCTGCGCTATTCATCTTTTACACGACAAAGAATTACTCGGACGGATGCTATAACCTCGAATGCAAGGGTTTTGTTCAGATCGCCAACAATGTCTATCTTGGCAAAGGCTTTACCCATTACAGCAGCAGCGGTGACGGACAATGGGGCTTTAACCTCCAGTGGAAGCGGCACACGGATGGAAACTGGTGGCTGTTCTACAAGGGCAATGCGAATTACATAGCCGTCGGATATTACCCGAAATCGCTCTTTGGTACCGGCACGCTTGCTTCAAAGGCGACGAAAATCGCCTTTGGCGGGGAGGACACAGGTGACGCCTCCGCCAAACAAATGGGGAGCGGAGCCCTGGCCGCCGATGGATGGCAAAAGGCCGCTTTCCTGAATTTTGCTTTTTATATCGACACTTCGACCGTAAGTCAGTGGGCGAACCTGACCAAGTACGAATCAGACCCTGACTGCTACACCGCAACCATCAACAACATCTACGGAAGTTGGGGAACATATCTGTATTTCGGCGGCCCGAAATGTAACTAATGTTCAAGCTGAATTCGACCGGCTTAAAAGATTACCGACCAGAGTTTATAATTGTTCTAATTGAAAACTACTTTTGTTGAAACCCATTTTATTAGGGTGTAAGGGGACATTCATTGTTGCTCAAACGCCGCCGCCGCGCAGTGGCCTGAAACCTGCACTGTTTGTTCCGCGCCTTCGCCAACCCCGGGCGCAAGGGAGTTTTGCGTGATCGGCGCTCTTATCATCGTTTTGCGCGAAGTCATCGAAGCCGGGCTGATCATTGGAATCGTCCTGGCGGTCACGCGAAAGATGCCGGGGCACGTTGTCTATATTGTCGGCGGTGTCCTCGCCGGGCTGGCCGGCGCGGCGTTGGTCGCGATGTTTGCCGGCTCATTGTCCAATGCGCTGCAAGGCATTGGACAGGAAGTTTTCAACGCCTCCATTCTTGCTGTGGCCGTCGTCATGCTGGGCTGGCACAATGTCTGGATGGCGCGCCACGGGCGACAGATGAGCGAGGATTTGCGCCAATTGGGACGCGATGTCAGCGCCGGATCGCGTTCCCTGACCGCCCTTGCGATTGTCGTTAGCGTGGCGGTCTTGCGCGAAGGCTCCGAGGTCGTCCTGTTCCTTTATGGAATCGTCCTTTCGAGCGGAGAGTCCGGGCTCAGTCTATTGCTCGGTGGTTTCCTCGGGCTTGTCCTCGGAGCCGGGGTCAGTGCCCTCACCTACTCGGGCCTGGTGGTCATTCCGCCGCGCTATCTTTTCCGGGTTACCAGTATCCTGATTTCCTTCATGGCCGCCGGCATGGCGGCGCAAAGCGTCGCGTTTCTGGAACAAGCCGATATCGCGACAGGGTTCGGACAAGTTGTCTGGAATACGTCTTCGTTTCTCACAAGCAACAGCATGTTCGGCCGCGTTCTGCACACGCTCTTGGGCTATACCGACCAACCCACCGCGTTACAGCTGATCGTCTATCTCGGGACCCTTGCGGCGATCTTCGGTTTTATGAAGCTTCTGTCGCCCCCGCCTGGGCAGGGTCGCCGCCTGGCAACCAACTAGAGGCAAAACCAATTCTCCGTGATGCCCACGGCCTGCGGCGCGGCAATTCGGCGCATGCAAAATTCGCCTTTTTTCTGGCGGTTTCGAAGTGAAGCTTGCAAATTCATTGCGTTAACGTGAGATTAGATATAGTGGAATAGGCCATCGCCTGAATCGATGGCCCCGCTGTTAGCTGTCCTCGTTCAGACCGTTCAATCCGACCATCCAAGGTTCGGTTCGCACTGTTCGTCCGAGCGGAGAGTTCCGCAAAACTGGACGGATGCTGCAATTGCAAGGCGGAAGCTCGCCAACCAGAGCGCGGCGCGATCCAAAAATAATCGGTTCGATCATAATCCTGTTCGGGAACGGAATGACATTCAGCACACTCGATCTTAGCGAGAAGGTCCTTCAAGCTGTTGCAGCTTCGGGCTACACCACGCCCACTCCCATTCAATCGGAGGCGATCCCGCATGTTCTCGCGGGACGAGACGTGCTCGGCATTGCCCAGACGGGCACGGGCAAGACTGCCGCCTTCGTTCTGCCGATGCTGTCACGCCTCGAACAAGGGCGCGCCCGGGCACGGATGCCCCGCACCCTCATTCTCGAACCGACCCGCGAACTCGCCGCGCAGGTGGAAGAAAGCTTTGTCCGCTACGGCGTAAACCATAAGCTGAACGTCGCCTTGCTCATCGGCGGCGTGTCCTTCGGCGATCAGGAAACAAAGATCACCCGCGGTGCCGACGTTCTGATCGCAACGCCTGGGCGCCTGCTGGATTTCTCCGAACGCGGCAAGCTTCTTCTGACGGCGATCGAAATTCTGGTCATCGACGAAGCCGACCGCATGCTCGACATGGGTTTCATTCCGGACATCGAACGCATCTGCAAGCTGGTGCCATTCACGCGCCAGACGCTCTTCTTCTCGGCGACGATGCCGCCGGAAATCACCCGGCTCACCGAGACCTTTCTGCATAATCCGGTACGCATCGAAGTGGCTCGGGCGGCCTCGACGGCGGTCACGATCGCGCAAGGATTGGTGGCTTCCGAAGGTGGCCCGGGCAAACGCGAAACCTTGCGCCGTCTTCTGCGGAGCGCTGCGGACTTTAAGAACGCCATCATCTTCTGCAATCGCAAACGGGACGTCGCAATCCTGCATAAGTCATTGCAAAAACACGGTTTCAATGCCGGCGTTCTGCATGGCGATATGGACCAGCGCGCCCGCATGATGTCGCTTGAAGCTTTCAAGAGCGGCGGCGTGGATCTGATCGTCTGCTCCGACGTGGCGGCACGTGGCCTCGACATTCCAGACGTCAGCCATGTGTATAATTTCGACGTTCCGACCCATGCGGAAGATTACGTGCATCGCATCGGCCGGACAGGACGGGCGGGCAAAACCGGTGTCGCGGTTTCCATCGTCACACCCGCCGACAATAAATACATCAGCGAAATCGAACGCCTGATCGGGCGAACGATCGATTGGCTGCCAGGCGAAACCCTTGAAAATATCGCCGGCGAGCCTGAGCCGACATCCCGCCACCAGCGCCCTGCAAGGTCGCGGCGGGCCGCGCCTCGTGGCGCCGAAACCGCGCGGGAAAACGGCGAAAGCGTACTTGCCCGGCAAAACCAACCGAGGCCCCCACGGCCATCACGGGCCCCGGAGTCCCCGCCCGCCGCAGAGCCAGCCAGGACTCGCGCCGCCGCGCCACCGGCCGCACCGAATCGCCGTAGGCATAATGACCAGGATGACGCGCCTGTCGTCGGCATGGGCGATCATGTGCCGATGTTCTTGCTGCGGCCGGCCAAGATCAAGCCAGAAAAAACCGCCGAAACCAAAGACGACGCGCGCAAGACGCCAACCGTCTGAAGCCTGACGTCGTTATGGGCTTTCGCCGGCTGGCGTGATCGAGACCGATTCCCCGCACCCACAACTGCCGGTCTGGTTAGGATTGTGGAAGGTAAAGCTCGACTGCAACGTGTTGACATCGAAATCCAGCTTGGTCCCGAGCAAAAACATCAGATCCTGCGGAGCAATCAGGATCTTCACGCCCTGATCCTCGATCACCTCGTCGGCCGGCTGAATCTCCTCGGCAAGATTCATCGTGTATTCCATTCCGGCGCAGCCGCCTTTCTTGACGCCCACCCTCAGTCCGGCGACCGGCCGTCCGGCGGTTTCGATCAGGCTCCGCGCGCGGGCCGCCGCCGCTTCGGTCAAAGACAAGACTGCAAAGGTAGGGTTGGCCATAAATCCTCCCGGTTGAGGGTCGAACCAGCTATATGGCGTGGAACGCCACAATTGTTTAGGGGCGGCGAATAGCCAGCAGCATGGGCCGGTCGGTCTTATTCGCTGATCTCCCTAGCGCCAGCGACGATGGGACCAACGCCGATACCCGTCAAGGATATCTTCAATCGCCCGGCCGCGCCACGCCGGCTCATGATCTGCACCGGACCGTGCTGCAATAACGCCGGCGCCGCCACGCGCCTTTTGGAGGAACTTCGCACAAGACTTTCCGATGCAGTCTGCGGCGCGGACTGGGTCGGTGAAGCTTCCTGTGTCCGCAGCTCCTGCCTCGGCAAATGCACCGGGGAGCCCTTGGCTTTTGTTCACCCCGACGGCGTTTGGTATCATAGGCTTTCGACCGAAAACCTTCTGTTGATCCTGCGCGGCCACGTCCTGAACCAGGAACCGGCGCAAAGCCTCATCCTCGAACAGGATCCGTAACAGCTTCTCATGCCCCGGCCATCAGCGCCTGCACATGAGCGGCAGCCGAGCGCGCGAGGGCCGGCAACCGATATCCCCCTTCCAGGAACGATACGAGGCGCCCGTTGCAATGTTTCTGCGCCGCCTCGACCAGTTTTTGCGTGATCCATTCGAAATCGGATTCGACGAGCCGCAGCCCCGCGAGCGGGTCGTCGACATGGGCGTCGAAGCCGGCGGAGATAAAGATGAATTCCGGCCGGAACGCGTCAAGCGCCGGCAAGATGCGCTGCGTCATGACCTCGCGAAAGCGAGTTCCGTCGTCCCCCGCGCGAAGCGGCGCATTGACGATATTGCCAACCCCCGTCTCCGTCACCGCGCCGGTCCCCGGAAACAGCGGCATTTGATGCATCGAACCATAAAACATGGCGCGGTCTGAATAGAAGATTTGTTGAGTTCCATTGCCGTGATGCACGTCGAAATCGATGATGGCGGCGCGTTCGATTCCATGCTTGGCGCGTGCATAGGCTGCAGCGATGGCAATATTGTTGAACAGACAAAAGCCCTTGATGCGGTCGCGTTCGGCATGGTGGCCGGGCGGTCGTATCTGGCAGAACGCGTTGGCTATCCCCGACGCCGGATCCATCACGCGATCCACTGCAAGCAAGGCCGCCCCCACCGCCCGGCGCAGCGCCTCCCACGAACCCGCCGAGATTATGGTTTCTCGGTCGAAAAAGTATGGGAGATTCTCTGTATCGGCGGCGGCCGCGGCAATGCGGGCCAGATGCTCCGCACCATGCACACGCAAAATTGCGGCCTCGATGTCGCCACGCAGCGGCGCCGGCTCACGCCAGAGAGCCGAGAAGGCAGCATCTGAGAGCGCGGCGTCGATCGCCGTCATCCGTGCCGAGCGCTCTTGAGTGTTTGTCATATGGTGGAGGAACGCTTCATGGGTGACGAGGAGCGTTGATCCCTTCGTATGTGAAGATGGCCCTTTCAGGTTCTCCGCGTTCGCTTGGGAGGGCAATGTGTAGCCAGCGCCAACCGCCATGCCGAGCTTCAGGACGCGACGCCGCGACATCGAAAGAAAAGCCAAGGAAGTCTCCCTCCGAGGGTTCAAAGCGACGTCCTTTCCAGCGCCCGCCGTCAAGAGCCTTGCCAGTTGCTAGGTCTCGACAAGCTTGAGAGTCAGGCACTTGGCCGCGCCGCCGGCCTTCATGAACTCCGATAAAGGCACGACGACGGGCTGAAATCCAACGCTGCGCAAGCGGCTTTGCAAATTCTCCGACGCATCATTCATAAAGACATGGCTATCGAGATCAACGGCATTGCAGCAGAATTTCAAAGCATCGGCTTCCTCGACCGCGATGCGCTTGTCACGGGGCACCAAGGACTCAATTAAGGCCCGCGATTTTTCATCGAAGGCTGCCGGAAAATACATCAGAGATCCGCCCGTTAAAGGGCAAAGGCAGGTGTCGAGATGATAAAATAGCGGATCGACCAAATTCAACGCCGCCGTCTTGCGGCCAAGGAGCTTCTCCAAAAGAAGGGGCACGGCGGCATCCGATCGGAAGCCATGACCGACCCACAGCAAATCCCGCCCGCGATCGAACAGGGCATCGCCTGCCCCTTCGAATGGAACCTCTTGCGGCCAGTCCAGAATTGAAAATCCATTTTCGGCGAACCAAGCGCGGTGGTGCCGCTCCTCGCCCTGTCTTTCGAGGCTGCGAAATCGGCTGACGATCACCGTCTTGCCCAAGACGAGTCCTGCATTTGCTGTAAAGACGATGTCCGGGAGATGCCGCTGCGGCGGCTCCAGCACCACTTTCGCATGTTGTCCGATCGCGCTGCGCAAAGCATCCCATTGCTGGCGCGCCAGCACAGCGTCGGTGTTCGCGAATTGCCCTTCCATCCACGGATTGATCACGTAAGCGACTTCAAAATGATCGGGAGGGCACATAAGAATAGTCTGCGAAAAAGATGTCATAAAAACCAACCCATCGGTCGCCGTCACGCATGCTCAAGTGACGTCAGTCACGGCAAAGCGATCTATTAAAATTTGCCTCAAGGCTTCGGCCAGCATCAGCCGGAAAAGCTGACGCTGCCCCGTTTTGTCCCATCTGCAGTTGGATTGCGGACAGAAGATATCACATAGGCGTGATTTCCTTCGTTTTGGTAACAAAATAGCCTCTGCATCCGTATGTGCTGAGAGGACCGTCGAAAATGCGTGTCCAGGCCGGAGTTCTGCATCATGATGACGAGGCGTCTATTCTTGACGAACGCCGGAATCGGCGTCGCGGCCATGGTTGGCGCGCCATGGTACGCACCTGCATCTGCCGCCGACAGTTTTCAAGTGACCCATAGCGATGCCGAATGGCGTAAGCTTTTAACTCGAGAGCAGTATTCTGTGCTTCGGCAGAGCGCAACCGAGAGCGCCTACTCCAGCCTCCTCCTTCATGAGGCCCGGCGTGGCACTTTTGCCTGTGCGGGCTGCGACCTCGATTTGTTTTCTTCAACAACCAAGTTCGACAGCGGGACGGGCTGGCCGAGCTTTTGGGCTCCATTGGAGAAGGCAGTCGGCACGACCGAGGATCGCTCGTATGGCATGGTGCGGACGGCCGTCCATTGCAGCCGCTGCGGCGGCCACCTTGGCCATGTCTTTAACGACGGTCCCAAACCGACGGGCCTCCGCTACTGCATGAACGGCGTTGCCATGAGTTTCAAAGCTGCGTCCGCTTGATACCTGAAGGGCGCTGACTCATGACCCTTTTCCTCCTCGCCTATCTCGGCGGCGTTCTGACCATTGTCAGTCCTTGCATTCTGCCGGTGCTTCCCTTCGTGTTCGCGCGGACCGGTCAGCCTTTTGCGCGGAGCGGGCTGCCGATGCTCGCCGGCATGGCTCTGACGTTCGCCATCATAGCGAGCTTGGCGGCGGTTGCCGGGGGTTGGGCGGTCGAAGCCAATCGCTACGGCCGTGCCGTGGCGATGACACTTCTGGCCTTGTTCGGGATCACGCTGCTGTTCCCCGAACTGTCCGATCGTTTGACAAGGCCCCTCGTCGCCCTCGGCGCGCGCCTGTCCCGATCCGCGGAACAAACTGCGGGGGCCGGCAGATCGACGTTCCTGACGTCGCTTTTGCTCGGCGTTGCGACGGGCCTGCTCTGGGCGCCCTGTGCCGGGCCGGTCTTGGGCCTTATCCTGACCGGCGCGGCCCTTCAGGGAGCCAGCATCAAGACCTCCTTGCTGCTGCTTGCCTATGCGGCCGGCGCGGCCACGTCCCTGTCATTGGCGCTCCTGGTGGGAGGCAGGCTGTTTGCCGCCATGAAACAATCACTCAGGTTTGGCGAATGGGTCCGGCGAGCTCTTGGCGCCACGGTGCTTGCGGCCGTTGCGGCCATCGCCTTAGGGCTTGATACAGATTATCTCACGCGTGTTTCTCTGGCGAGCACCGGTTCGATCGAGCAGAGCTTGCTCGACAGGTTCCGCGGCTCGCCCGAAATCCAGCGCCTCCCGCAATCACCCATAGTCGCGGGGGCCGGCGCGATGACCGGCGACCCTCTCGTGATGAAGGGCGGCTCCTCGGCGCAGATTGAAGAGTTGCCCATCGAGGGTGCACTGCCGTCCTTGTTAGGCGCAAGCCTTTGGCTGAACTCGTCGCCGCTGACGAGCGATGAACTCAAGGGCAAAGTCGTCCTGGTCGATTTTTGGACCTATTCCTGCATCAACTGCTTGCGGGCGCTCCCCTATGTCCGGGCGTGGGCCGAGAAGTACAAGAACGAGGGATTGGTCGTCATCGGTGTGCACGCTCCCGAATTCGCGTTCGAGAAAGACATCGGCAATGTGCGCCGTGCCGTCTCCGACCTGAAGATCGATTATCCTGTCGCGATCGACAATGATTATGCGATCTGGCGTGCTTTCAGCAACCAATATTGGCCGGCCCATTATTTCATCGATGCAAAGGGGCATATCCGCCACCATCATTTCGGCGAAGGTGATTACGAGGGATCCGAGCAGGTGATCCGAAGCCTTCTGGCGGAAGCCGGCAAGCCCTTAAAAGCCGACCGGACCTCGGTGAACGCCACGGGGATCGAGGCAGCGCCCGACCTTAGCGACGTGCGGTCGCCGGAGACCTATATCGGTTATGACCGGGCGGAAAACTTTGCCTCTCCCGGAGGCATAGTCCCCGACGCGCCTTATGTTTACGCAAGGGCTGTTCCCCAGCTCAACGGCTGGGGCCTATCGGGAGATTGGACTGTCGGCGGCGAGCATGCCGCGTTGAACCGGAAAAGCGGCAGCATTTTCTACAAGTTCCACGCCCGCGACTTGCATCTGGTTCTCGGGCCGGCGCCCGATGGCAGGGCGGTAAGATTTCGCGTTACGATCGACGGCGCGGCCCCCGGCGCCAGCCACGGCATTGATATCGATACCGACGGGCATGGCGTCGTGACCAATCAGCGGCTCTATCAACTCGTCCGCCAAAGCGGTGCAATCACCGATCATTTGTTCGAGATCCAATTCCTCGATCCGGACGTGCAAGCCTATGCATTCACCTTCGGCTGAAATCGGAGTTGACCGATGACCAAGATTTTCAAAACCTCAAACATGGGACACTTGCAGGGCGCGCGGCTTGCCCTGCCCCTCATCGCATTTCTGATGCTTGTTGGCATCGGGCTCACGCTCTCTCCTGCGGTCGCCGAAGACGCGCATGTTATCCCCGGCCCCTTGGTCGATTCTCCTGTCGAGCAAGAAGCACCTACCGAAACCGCAGTCCTCGCCGGCGGCTGCTTCTGGGGCGTGCAAGGCGTCTTCCAGCATGTTCGTGGTGTCACGAACGCCGTTTCCGGCTATGCGGGGGGCGACCGAAAAACCGCACAATATGAGATCGTGAGCGAAGGCAAGTCGGGCCACGCAGAATCAGTGCGCGTCAGCTTCGATCCTCGCCAAATCAGCTATGGGCGTATCCTGCAAATCTATTTTTCGGTTGCCCATGATCCGACCGAACTCAATCGGCAGGGCCCGGACAGCGGCACCCAATATCGCTCAGCGATCTTTCCCGCGAGCCCAGAGCAGGCAAAGATCGCAGAAGCCTACATCGATCAACTCAACAAGGCCCATGTGTTTGGCAAGGCGATTGTCACAAAGGTCGAACCCGATCGGACTTTCTACGTGGCCGAAGGCTATCATCAGGATTTCCTGACCAAGAATCCAACCTATCCCTATATTGTCGTCAACGATTTGCCGAAGATAGATAGTCTCAAGCGCCACTTTCCCGATCTCTATCGCCCCGACCCGGTGCTCGTTTCAACGGCGCGCCCCACGAACTAGCCGCTGCCGCGACAAGCGAGGGTTTTTCAGTAGCAACGGCGGGACATTCGCTCAAGCTGCCATCGCCTTCAGCGCATCGAAGGTTTCGGCCATTTCGGCCAGGCTGACGTCGGTAATCAGGGCTGACGCAAAGACGTCGTCGCCGGTCATCCAAGCCCGCTCGCAGGTTTCATCGGAAAGGGCGATCGCAAGAGCTTGATTCAGCTCATAGCTTCCCCAAGCCAGGCCTGCGTCGCGCAGCGCCGACTGCATGGCATTCTGCACCAGGCTTCGGACGGTGAGGTGCAAGGCGGAGATCGGAACCTCGTATGCGCCGCCTTTCAAGGCGTCGCGACATGCGTCCTCATCGAAGGAGGCGTGGCCGCGGCAGGCTAAAGGGCGTACCGCATAAACCCCGCAATAATCGTCCTCGATGAGGGGGCAACCCACGCTCGAATCCATGCGCTGCTGTTGATCGAGCAATCTTGTCGCGCGATCTGCGGCCAGGATCCTTTGCTTAAGGCCGGATGATAATTTTTGCGGGAAAGCACGAATTTGACGCGCAAGGCTCAAAACTTCAGGCGCCGTGGCAACGACACGGATTGCGCAGCAGCTCGCGCATCCGCCGCGGCAGGCAACGGGCGCGTCCTTATTGGCTTCCAACGCAACGCCCTCCGCAAAGCTCTCGAAGGCTTGCCGGGAGAGGCTTTCAATTGGGTCTCGGCGATCACGGCTGGACACGAGCGAGACGGCGAAGGCACGACACATCGCCTTGAAAAATACGATAGGATTGGAAGCATCCGGGACCGACATTTGATGATCCGTTTCAGGTCAAAATATCCTGGTGCGGGCCAATGCCAAGAGCCTGCGCTACGGCCCGCTTAACTGGGATTCTGACTCAAAATCGCCTCGAAGTAACTACGTTGCATGCGGAACACGCCGCGGCCGCCGGCAAACACCTGGTAATGTCGAGGAGCCGCGTAGCAAAGATGGTAAAACCAGTCCTGCGCACTGAGTTTTTCAGGACATTTATCGATGGTGTTAACGAGACCGTTCGGACTGAAACGGACATGGATGAGCACTTCCTCGCATTTCCCTTCGGCGCGACGGCTTTCCACCAAGGATTTGGCGGCCATCAGCGAAACAATATTGCCCTCAGCCTCCCGAGGCTCCACCTCAACGTCCGAAGCCATTATCCAATCTCCACGTGAACCAAGACGGTTCCATTTATATAAATTATTTATATAACGAGTCAATTGGATTTGGGGGTGGCGCGTTAAACCAGAAAAGCCGCAAGGGTTGGCATTAATGGGCATTAATTCGGTGCAAACTGGCTGAAACAAACAAAAAATACGTGATTTCCGCATATTGCTTGCGGATCGCAGGCGGGCTACTCCCAACAGCCGCACTATTCGGACTGCGGGTAATGCTCTTCCGAATTAAGAAACCTCACTGGAGGCCAGAATCATGAAGATATCCGCCCGGAACGTCCTCGAAGGAACCGTCAAGGACGTCAAGAAAGGCGCGACCACCGCGCATGTTCTGATCGATGTGAAGGGTCTAACCATCACTTCCTCGATCACGAATGAAGCCGTTGAGGACCTTGGTTTGAAGACGGGCCAAAAGGTCAAGGCGATCATCAAGTCTTCCGATGTTATCATCGCCGTCGAGTGAGCGAACGGGGCCGCTTGGCTCAGCAAAGCTGAGCGGCCTCAGTCCAACTAGATTAATGGGGCTGTCGAGAGGGCCTTCCCTCCGCATCGGTGAAGGGAAACATCCCTGCCTGGAAACATTGAGCCATATGGCTCGCCTGGCTGATCGCTTGTTCGGCCTGGGGTTTCGGCAGCGTTCCCTGCGCGCTCTCAACGAACAAGTCCAGCCAGCGCTGGAAATGTTCGGGCTCGATCCGTAAGCTCGTGTGAACCGGATAAGGATGGCCCTGGTAGCGTTCGGTTCCCAGCAGCGAACGAGACCAAAAGTTCTTGATGATTTCCAGATGACCGGGCAGATCGGGGATCGCAGTAAAGACCGGTCCAAGCAGCGGGTCGGCGACGCCCTTTGCGTAAAAGCGTTCGACACAGTCGCTGATCGCCGTTTCGATCGCCGCTCTCTGCGTTTCGTCAGAGATTTCAGTCACTTCCCGTTGCATTTTCTTCTCCTCCGGCAGTTATAGTGACTTTATGCCGAGCCATGTTTCAGGGCCCGTTGAAATGAACGGTGCCGAACCTTCCGATGTCATAGCCGCCGAGATCTTTCGCGCGCTGCTTAAAGAGTTCGCCGGTGCAAAAGCCTATGAGTTTTTGAAACGGCGGATCGAAATAGGCCTTCCGCCAGACCAGAAGATCGAACCTCTCTACGATCAGCGCTGTGAATTCGAGCTGAAATTGCCGCGCACTCGCCTCGATACCAAGACCCACATCGGCTCTTCCCGCGGCAATGGCCATGGCAAGATCCGTCTCCGACCGCTCGATGGCTTCAACCGGGTTCAAGTCGCTTTTTTGCAAGCCTTCCCGTGCCAGCAATTGGGAAAGCACCAACTCGCTGCCAGCTTCCGGTTGGCGCGACTGAAAACGCAATCCGCGAGTACTGGCAAGGGAGTCGAGCGATCGCCCCTGCTCGGCCCGGAACATCAGCCCACGCGTGCGTTTCGCCCATTGGATCAGGACGACGGGTTTGTCACCGAATGATTTGCTGACCGCTGCGACGTTCCAAGCCTCTGTTCCGCGTTCAGGAATATGTAATCCAGCGGCGATGCAATCGCCTTTCGCGGCGCGCGCCAGTCCATCGAGGGCGCCATCCAGAAACGCCGCAATGCCGGAGCGCGATTCTCGCAACGCCCATTCCAGCAGCGGATCATGGCCGCCGGCAATGACAAGCGGCATGGTTGGGACCGGAGCCGCGTCACTTCGGCTGGTCTTGCTCGCTCCCCGATGCGAAACCAGCCATTCTTCGATTTCGGCTCGCGGAAACAGAAGCTTGCCGGTGACGCGGCGCACCGGCAGCGCCCCTTCGGCCGCCAATTCATAGACCTTTCGCTCTTTGACACGCAGCATCGCGGCCAATTCGCGGGTCGTCAGGAACTGCGTCATGGGCATTCTTTCCAATATTTTGAAAAAATAGCATAATTTCGCATAAAGGTAAGAGCCATATTAGCTAGAGACTCCGCCTATTTATGCGAAAATTTCGTGCATTGGCAAAATTTATGCATAGGGAGATCGGGACGAAGGAAGCCTAGGCGGCTTGGCCGTTCAACGAACACTCAGAGCCGATGATGCGTCATCTCATTGAAATTGAACTTCTCACGCCGCTCAGGATCGGCGACATCGATCTCAGTCGCGAGACCCGACGCATCACGCGCGCAGGACGAAACATTCACGTGAGCCCCATAGAATTCCGATTGCTCGAATGCCTGATGGAGACCCCCGGCGGAATTCTTTCGCGAACGCAACTCCTGGAGAAAGTCTGGGGATCCAGCAAAATCGACAACCGCACGGTGGACACGCACATCAGCCGGCTACGCAAGGTGCTTGTCCGCGACGACGAAGCAGACCCGATCAAAACAGTGCGCGGGCGTGGCTATCGCCTCATCGAAACTTTCACCAAGGATGGATTCAATCGCACGTGATACGGAATGAGTGGCACCCGGAGCGCCAAGACCCGGGGGCTGGATGTCCTGTTTAGGAACTGCCGTCAGACCGCGCGGATCGGACATCTAAATCCATGAGCGATCAAGCTTGCATTCTGATCTTCGGAATCGACGAGACGGCTTCGGCCGTGGCTCGCATGCTTCTGTTATCCGGCTATGCCGTCGCGATCCACCAACCCACACCGCCAACCCAGCTGCGCCGAAAAATGACATTTGTCGACGCGTGGTACGATGACGCGTCGATGCTCGACGGCGTCCAGGCACGTCGCGCCGATCTGAGCTCGGATTTTCTGATCGGACTCGGCAATCGCATGTTCATCCCCATTCTGACCCATCCTCTGGGCGAGGTCGTCGAACGCTGGCCCTGGGATGTGATTATTGACGCCCAAACGCCGGGCGAACGCCGTTTCGAGCGCATCAAGAGCCACGCGGAGCTGACCATTGCTTTGGGGCCGGGACCAATTGCAGGCCTCGACTGCGATTTGGTCATCGAGACCTTTGGTCCGGATGTCGGCGCCATTGTCCGGAGCGGGAGGGCTGGCTCCAATGCACCTACCGAGCGCGACAAAATACCGAATGACGCTCACTCTTCGATCGCGTCGGAAACCGGGATATTCACCACCGGCAAGATCATCGGCGAAACAGTGAGCGTGGAGGAGCCTTTGGGATTCATCGGTTCGACACCCGTGACCTCTCCCGTCGCTGGACGCATTCTTGGGCTTCAGCGCAATGGACGTGCCGTCGTCGCCGGCACCGCAGTCGCTGAAATCGCCACCAAGGCGAATACGCAAGTCAGCGGCAGCGGCAAGACCGATCAGCTGATCGCGCGGGGGGTCGTCTTTGCCATTGAAATGGAGTTGGCGGGCTGGACCCCGGTTTCTCTTGACCGCTTCCTTTAATGGCTTTGAGGGTCCATGCTGATCATTCTGTCTCGAAATCACCGGCCCGCCGTTGCGTGACACATTTGAGCAAGCTTCGGTCCGGCTTGAGATCGAGAAGCGGCGTGCCATCGAGACAGTCGAGCCCTCTCACGCTAAGAACCGAGCCCTGCCGCGCGACAAGCGTGACGATTGAGGTGCCGATTGGATTTGGCCGAACCGGCGATCGGATTGCGAAAGTTCCCCGTGTCATGCCGTCATCGCCTGGGCTCTGGCGCACAAGGTCGCGGCGGGACTCGTGCAGCCAATAGAGAACTTCAATGCGTTCGAATTCCTCGATGCCGTCAAGGGCTGCCGCCCATGGCTGGCTCACCTCGATTTGGCAGATCGGTCCATCAAAGCTTCCCTGGCGCGGGCACTCCGTCCGCGATTTCCAGGGGGTCGCGATCGTGCCGATGAAAACAAGCCCCGCGTCGACGTGCGCTGGCAGCTCGACCGCGACTTCATTGCGACGCATCGCAGCTCTCCAGGTTCGCGTGTATTACAACGGTCTTTGTTCATTTATTTTACAGCGAGTTTGTCTCGGCGTCATGCGGCTTAGCAGGCAACACTTAGGCAGGGAGGTGCATCATATTGCGGGGTTCGCTGTCCTGCGACGCAACGAGGCCCGCCTCGAGCGCGAGGCCGAGCGCGCCTTCCCTTTCTCTTCAAGACATGAGAGCTAAACTTTGCTCTTTCAGCATCGAAAATGAGCGCTTTGCCGAACGAATGCACTGGCAGGTCCTTCCCAACGCTTTTAAGGTTCAAAGCTGTCTTACTCCCGTTAGGAATGCCGCAGCCGTTCGGCTATGAAGGAGCGTTTCGCGGCGGCCTTGCCAACAACTGGCGCCGGGCCGGTGTTTTCTCTAACAATGAGCCCTCGATTGCGCCCTTCGATTGAGCCGCCAATCCGCCAAAGATAAGCTTCATGAGGCCTGAATGACACAAACGCTCGGTTTTCCTTCGACGAATGGCGCCTTCACGATTGAGCAGCCGCTCATCGACGATATTCGCCTTCTCGGCCAATTGCTCGGCGACACGATCCGGGAGCAGGATGGCGCCGAAGCATTCGAGCGCATTGAAAGCATTCGCCGCCTCAGCGTCGCCTTCGAACGGGCTGCCGATCCGGAAGTGGGCCGCAAGCTCGACGTGATCGTGCGAGGGCTGACGGCAGAACAAGCAATGTCAGTTATCCGGGCCTTCAGCTATTTCTCGCATCTCGCCAACATTGCCGAGGACCGGCATCATATTCGTCGCCGCGCGGCACAGGAAATTCAATCCCCGAAAGCGTCCAACACCGGGAGCCTTGCCTCCACCTTCGAGCGTCTTGCCGCCGCCGGGATATCGCCGGAGACGATCGGCGCCGCGCTCGGCCGGAGTTTGGTCTCGCCCGTCCTGACCGCGCATCCCACCGAAGTGCAGCGCAAAAGCCTGCGCGATGCGGAGCGCTCGATCGCGAAGCTCCTTGTCGCGCAAGAAGGTTTGCAAAGCGAGCGCGAGAAAAGGCAGAACGAGACTCTGTTGCGGGCAAGAATTGCACAGATCTGGCAGACCAGGCTGCTGCGTTATTCACGCTTGAGCGTCTTCGACGAGATCGAAAACGCGCTCAGCTTCTATCAAACGACCTTCCTTGAAGAAATACCCCGCCTCTATGCCGAGCTCGAAGAGAGGCTCGGTGGCGCGGCTGTGGCACCGTTTTTCCGCATGGGGTCCTGGATCGGCGGCGATCGTGACGGCAATCCCAACGTCAACGCGCAAACGCTGTCGCTTGCGCTCAAGCGGCAATGCGAAACGGCGCTTCAGCATTATCTGCAGGAAATTCGTGAACTCAGTAGCGAACTTTCGATCTCGAGCCTGCTCGTCGGCTGCACACCCGAATTGCAGGCGTTGGCGGATCGATCCGGCGATGAGAACCCGCATCGCGAAGACGAGCCTTATCGGCGCGCGCTCATCGGCGTCCACGCGCGTCTATCGGCCAGCCTCCTGAAGCTGACCGGCGCCAAGACGGTGACATATACACCCTTGCCGGTCGAACCCTATCGCGACGCGGACGAGCTGCAGGCCGATCTCGGCATCATCGAAACATCGCTGGCAGCAAACCACGGCGGCGCCTTGATCCCTGCACGGCTCAAGCCCTTGCGCCGCGCTGTCGACGTGTTCGGCTTTCACCTCGCGACGGTCGATCTCCGCCAAAGCTCCGACCGGCACCAGGAGACACTTGCCGAACTTCTCTCCATCGCCCGGGTGGCTGCCGACTATGCCAACCTCGACGAATTGGACAAGCAAGCGCTGCTTCTCGATCTTCTCCGGGATCCGCGCCCGCTGCGCGTCCCCGGTGTCCAATATTCTGCCCACACCGAGGAAGAACTCGAAATCTTCGAGACGGCGAGAGAACTTCGCAAATCATTCGGCGAGCAAGCGATCCGTCACTACATCGTCAGCCACACGGAAACGGTGAGCGATCTGCTTGAGGTCTTTGTACTGCTGAAAGAATGCGGCATGGTGCCAGGCGCGCTCGGAGACGCCGATGCGAGGGCCGAATTGCTGATCGTTCCGCTCTTCGAGACGATCGAGGATTTGCGCAATGCCGAAGCCATCATGCAGGCGCTTTACGCGTTGCCGGGTGTCGCCGACCTCATCCGCGCGTCGGGCGCCCAACAGGAAATCATGCTGGGCTATTCGGACAGCAACAAGGACGGCGGATTCTTCACCAGCAATTGGGAGCTCTATCGCGCTTCGACAGCGCTCGCGAAGTTCTTCAAGGAGCACGAAGGCGTCACGCTACGTCTTTTCCATGGCCGCGGCGGAACGGTCGGGCGTGGCGGTGGGCCAAGCTATCAGGCAATCCTCGCGCAGCCCCCAGAAACGGTCAACGGGCAGATCAGACTGACCGAACAAGGCGAGGTCATTGCATCCAAATATTCCAACCCCGATATCGGACGCGATAACCTCGAAGCTCTTGTTGCCGCCTCGCTCGAAGCGACTCTTCTTGCACCGAAAATTCCCGCCCCGGAGGAGTTTCTCCAAGCGGCGGCTCGGCTTTCGCAAGAGAGCATGGCGGCCTATCGCGCCCTCGTGTATGAGCGGCCAGGCTTCGTCGACTTTTTCTTCGCTGCCACGCCAATCGCGGAAATCGCCGAGCTGAACATTGGCTCGCGTCCGGCGTCCCGGCGTTCGACCCGGCGGATCGAGGACCTCCGCGCGATCCCCTGGAGCTTTTCATGGGGTCAGGCGCGCATCGCTTTGCCCGGCTGGTTCGGCTTCGGATCGGCGGTAGAAAATTTCATCGCGGAGGCGCCCGCGGAACGAATGGCCCTGCTGAAACGCATGAACGACCAATGGCCGTTTTTTCGAACGCTTCTGTCGAATATGGACATGGTGCTTGCCAAGGCCGACATGCTGCTGGCGAAGCGTTACGCGGATCTCGTTCCCGACCATGACCTCGCCCAAAGCATCTTTAGGGCGCTGGAACAGGAATGGAGCCGCACGATCGAAGTGCTCAACGGCATCACCGGCACAAAGGAGCGCCTCGCCGATAACCCCACGCTGGCGCGGTCGATCAAACACCGGTTCCCTTATATTGCGCCGCTCAATCATCTCCAGGTCGAGCTTATTCGCCGCTGGCGAAGCGGCAAGCACGACGACAAAACGCTGCGCGGCATTCTGATTTCGATCAACGGCGTCGCTGCGGGCCTGCGCAACACAGGGTGATCGTCCGGAAGGATCGGTTAATGGTCGGAGTGGCGGAATTCGAACCCGCAAAGCAGTTCGCTACCATCGGCAGGTATGGTGCGATGACGCCCGAGCAGGCGCGCAACGAGGCTCGGACTAAATCACTTTCCAAGGATTGATGATCCTTGTATACGGAACGGGAAAAAAGCAGAACGCGACCGGAGGGAACATGGCGAGCGAAAGCAAGTGCCCTGTAACGGGCGGGACACGCGTACACACGAACCAGGACTGGTGGCCGAACCAGCTGAACCTTCAGGTTCTCCACCAACACTCCACCCTGTCCAATCCGATGGGCGAGGCGTTCGACTACGCCAAGGAATTCGAGAGCCTCGACCTGAATGCCGTGATCAAGGATCTTCATGCCCTGATGACGGACTCGCAGGATTGGTGGCCGGCCGACTTTGGCCACTATGGGGGGCTGTTCATCCGGATGGCGTGGCACAGCGCTGGCACGTACCGCATCGCTGACGGCCGCGGCGGGGCCGGAGATGGCCAGCAACGCTTTGCGCCCCTCAACAGTTGGCCGGACAACGTGAGCCTCGACAAGGCGCGCCGCCTACTGTGGCCGATCAAGCAGAAATACGGCCGGAAAATCTCCTGGGCCGACCTTATGATTCTCGCGGGCAATGTCGCCCTCGAATCGATGGGCTTCAAGACGTTCGGTTTCGGCGGCGGGCGCGTGGATACCTGGGAGCCGGACGATTCGATCTACTGGGGTCCTGAAGGCGAGTGGCTGGCGGACGAGCGTTACACCGGCGACCGTGACCTTCAGAATCCTCTCGGCGCCGTGCAAATGGGTTTGATCTACGTGAATCCGGAAGGGCCGAACGGCAAGCCGGATCCGGTCGCTGCGGCCAAGGATATTCGCGAGACATTCAGGCGAATGGCGATGGACGACGAGGAGACAGTCGCGCTCATTGCGGGCGGTCACACCTTCGGCAAGACCCACGGCGCTGGCGATGCGAAGCAATATGTCGGCCCGGCACCCGAAGGCGCAAACATCGAGGAGCAGGGGTTCGGCTGGAAGAACACATTTGGCACGGGCAAGGGCGGTGACGCGATCACCAGTGGCCTCGAAGTCATCTGGACCACGACGCCGACCAAGTGGAGTAGCAACTTCTTCTGGAACCTGTTCGGCTACGAATGGGAACTGACCAAGAGCCCGGCCGGCGCGTATCAGTGGAAGCCTAAGGATGGCGCAGGCGCCGATACGGTGCCGGACCCGTTCGACAAGTCGAAGCGTCGCGCGCCCTCCATGCTCACCACGGATCTCGCCTTGCGGTTCGACCCGGCTTACGAAAAGATCTCAAGGCGCTTCTTCGAGAATCCGGATCAGTTCGCCGACGCGTTCGCCCGGGCGTGGTTCAAGCTGACGCACCGCGACATGGGGCCGATCGTGCGCTATCTCGGCCCGCTTGTCCCTGCGGAGACCCTGCTGTGGCAGGACCCCATTCCCGCAGTGGATCATCCGCTGATCGGGGAGCAGGACATCGCCGCTCTGAAGGCAAAAATCCTTGCGTCTGGCCTGTCCGTTTCCGAGCTCGTCTCGACGGCCTGGGCCTCGGCGTCGACGTTCCGTGGCGGTGACAAGCGCGGCGGAGCAAACGGCGCGCGCATTCGCCTCGCGCCGCAAAAGGACTGGGACGTCAACCAGCCGCCCCAGCTGGCGAAGGTGCTGCAAACGCTCGAGGCGATCCAGAAGGAGTTCAACGCTTTACAGTCTGGCGGGAAAAAGGTCTCACTTGCCGACCTGATCGTTCTCGGCGGCTGCGCGGCGATCGAGAAGGCGGCGAAAGACGCCGGGCAGGACGTGGAGGTTCCATTCACGCCGGGTCGTATGGACGCGTCGCAGGATGAGACCGACGTCGAATCCTTCGAGCCGCTCGAGCCGACTTTCGACGGGTTCCGCAATTATCTCCGCGGCAAGCAGCGCCTGTCGGCCGAGGAGCTCCTGGTCGACCGGGGGCAATTACTAACGCTGACCGCGCCTGAGATGACGGTTCTCGTCGGCGGCCTGCGGGTTCTGGGCGCGAATGCGGGGAACTCAACGCACGGCGTCTTCACCAAGCAGCCGGGGACGCTGACGAACGACTTCTTCGTCAACCTGCTCGATATGGGCACGCAATGGCAGCCCTCCGCTGGCTCTGAAGGGGTGTACGAAGGGCGCGACCGGAAGACGAACGAGGTCAAGTGGACCGGCACGCGCGTCGACCTGATCTTCGGTTCACACTCGCAACTGCGCGCCCTCGCGGAAGTCTATGCGTGCGCGGACTCGAAGGAGAAGTTTGTGAAAGACTTCGTGGCGGCGTGGACCAAGGTGATGGACCTCGATCGCTTCGACCTCGCCTGATCTCTGCGGAAAGGTTTGCGAGGGCTACTAGAGCGCAGCCGCGACCGAGCATCGGAGTGATCGAGACCAGATCGAGGCTACGTAAGCCTGACGTGGGCTCTACGATTTTTCCTGGGTTTGCAAATTAAATTGCGGCGGCGAAATCGCCTTTGGCGGCGGCGAGGAGGTCAGTTGAGACCTGTCCGGTTAGGGTCAAACTGAGACGAATGACTACGACAGCGGTACGTCGGCTCTTCATCCAACTTCAGAAGAAATTGCGCACTATGGGCACCCTAGAGCGCTTCCCGATCAGATGGAATCATCTGATCGAAAAGGAATCGCTCAAGTTCAACGAGTTGGAGCATGTTCCGATCGAAAAAGTCGGTCAACTTTTTCGGAACATGCTCTAGCCTTGCGCCAGGAGCCGTCATTCAGTGGGCAGAGGCTGGAGCGGTACAAGCAGGTTAATCTATCAATGCATGTAGCCTGCGGGGGCGAAAAGCGGTCTGCCGATCGAATCCGGGAAGATCTCGTCGAGGAAAAAATGCAGCTGCGCGATCGCGCCGACATGCCTGCCGCTGGCCACCATGGTCGACATCGCCCAGGATGCGATGCGGCTCATCCATTCGAATTTCCGGATCGCGGTGAGTGTTAATACCGTAATTCTGGCCGGGGCAGCTTTCGGCCGTCTTCTTCCGCTCACGGCCGCCATGCTGCACAACGGCACGACAATTACCGTGCTGCTTCGTGCACTCTTTGGGGGGCGATCACCGAATTGAGTTCATCGCCCTGGCGATCCCAGTATGACTGTCATGTCTGGACGGCGCCCTTTTGGGACGGTTGCTTGGGTATCCACACGTTCTGACGCTGGGGGCGCTGGTTCACCACAAGCATGTCCTTGGTCTTAATTGCTGCGTCTGCCTCCGCCAATTGGTCGAAGGCACCAGCGGACAATCAGACCTCGGCTCCCCCCAGAGGGCGCCGCCTTGGTCAGCAACGGGTCAGTATCGTCGGTTCTGGCATTTCCGTTCCATGTCCGGTCATTGGGTTTGGCAGTTTGCGGTTGGTGATGTTGCGGGAGATGCGATTCAAGCTCCCAAACCGAAGCCATGTGGTCACCAGCGTGCTATTTGAGTTAAATGGCGGAAAGCGTTCTTCCAAATTTACATGTAATATCAAGTCGTTGAGTGGTCGGAGTGGCGGGATTCGAACCCACGACCCCTAGTCCCCCAGACTAGTGCGCTAACCGGGCTGCGCTACACTCCGACGACCGTCCTTATAGAGAATGCCGTTCGCATACGCAACGCGTCGGGCGACGCAGGGACCGGCCAAATTTTGATCAGCGCCGCGCGTCCCGCTCGAAAGGCATCCAAGAGCCTGGACGAACTGGATTACGCTTTTAACGGCGCCGGGCAGCTTCGAGGATCGTCTGGCACTCGGCGAGTTCTGCCAAGGCGGCACGCAGCCGGACAATATCTTCCGACGACAAGGCGACAGGCCAAACAAAATCCGGGCCTGTCTTGTCCCGCGTCTCGTCGCGCTTGGCGGCAGACTGAGGGGATGCCTCGGAGACGTCCCGAGCTTGCCAGTCGCCTTCCCCAAGCGGAGGCATATTCGGCATCGTGTCAGAAACATAGTCCGAACCGCCGTCGCCGCCCATGGCGTTCGCAGCGGTAACCGCACCATGCCCTTTCAAGACACGTTGGACGCCCTTGATCGTGTAACCTTCGCCGTAAAGGAGTTGTTTGACGGCCCGCAAAATCTCGATATCCCGGGGGCGATAATAGCGGCGCCCCCCCGCGCGCTTAAGCGGCTTGATTTGAGGGAACCGGGTCTCCCAGAACCGCAGGACATGCTGCGGCAGTTCGAGTTCCTCGGCTACTTCGCTGATCGTTCGAAATGCATCGGCGCTCTTGGTCATTCGTCTCAAGCTCCACGCCGGTGAGACCGCATTTTTGAGCGCTCAGAAACGTCAGATATCCTCCTCATCGGGGACGACCTGGCCATTGATCCGAGCCTTGAGGACACTCGAGGGCTTGAACACCAAAACGCGGCGCTGGGTTATCGGAACTTCAACCCCGGTCTTGGGATTGCGCCCAATGCGTTCGGACTTATCCCGCACAACAAACCGGCCGAATGAAGACAATTTAACGGCTTCGCCGCCAATCAAGGCATCGGCCAACTCGTCCAACACGGACTGCACCAAAGTCGCCGATTCCTTTCGCGACAAGCCTACGCAGCGGTACACCGCCTCGGCGAGATCAACACGCGTGATCGTCTGCGGCGTTGTGCGCGGCGGGGGTTCAACCGCATGTTGTGCGGCCGATAGTCCAAGCTCTGCAGAAGCGTGCATAGGTTCGGAGTTTCTCATCCTTCAATCCCGTCGATCTTTTCCAGTTGTGCGGTATAGGACGGATCAGGCAACGGCGTAACGCCGCCGAGACAAAAAAAAGAAAACAATTAAAAACACGCACAGGCAGGCAACGTTAAATGGACAGCGCTCGATCATTCAAATATCGAACCTAAATCGTTTGGCTAAAATGATTCAAGTCAAGATCGACTTTAATCTCCGGGGCTCGGCTCCCGGATTCACCACGCGCATTTTCACGTTCTTGGCGCCAAACGAACGAGCCTGAAACTGTGGAACAAAATCTCGATCAAATCAACCCTCGAACCCAGCGCCTTGCCGGCGAGGTCACCAGCGGATGAGCGCCGATGCCCAGGTAAAACCACCGCCCATGGCTTCGATCATGACAAGGTCTCCGGGTTTGATCCGGCCGTCGTCCCTAGCAACCGCAAGAGCAAGAGGAATTGAGGCGGCCGAGGTATTGCCGTGCATATCCACCGTGACAACGACTTTTTCGGCTGCGATCCCGAGTTTCTGCGCGGATGCATCGATAATCCGGCGATTGGCTTGATGCGGCACAAACCAGTCAAGGTCGGCCGCACTCGTTCCGGTTGCTTCGAACGCCTGAGTGACCACATCCGTGACCATGCCTACCGCGTGCCGAAAAACCTCCCTGCCGGCCATCCGCAAATGCCCCGTGGTCTGCGTGGTGGAAGGCCCCCCGTCAACATAGAGTTTTTCCCGGTGGCGCCCATCCGAACGGAGATGCGACGTGAGGACCCCACGATCTTGCGCGGTTCCTTCTCCCATCCGCGCTTCGAGCACAATTGCCGCGGCCCCATCGCCAAACAGCACGCAGGTGGTGCGATCAGTCCAGTCGAGGAGGCGCGAGAAGGTCTCCGCGCCAATGACCAGGGCTCGCCGGTGCGAGCCGGACGTTAAAAATTTATCGGCTGTCGTCACGGCAAAGACGAAGCCTGAACATACGGCCTGGAGATCGAAGGCCGCACCTTGCGTCATGCCAAGTGCGGCCTGGATCTGCGTTGCAACCGCAGGAAACGTGAAATCGGGCGTCGACGTCGCGACGATTATCAGATCGAGGTCTGAGCCTTGCAGACCGGCATCTGCGAGGGCGGCCTGGGCTGCGTAAAGGCCGAGCCGAGAGGTTGGCTCGTCTTCCGCGGCGACATGGCGCTGCCGGATGCCGGTTCGCTGCACGATCCATTCGTCGGTCGTGTCAAGCGACTTTTCGAGGTCGTGGTTGCTCAGGATACGCTTGGGAAGGTAGGAGCCGAGCCCGACAACAACGGAACGAAGCTTGCCTGACGCTGCGTGGGTCACGGAATTTTCCATCGGAAAAGGAGAGCCGGTCATGGATTGGACGGCGCGGGCTCCGGCGCACCCGCGACCTCGAACTTCGGACGTGTTGATCCATTGTCCAGGGCCACTGGAAGCGAATCTCGAATTTTGCGCAATAAATCATTGCGCGCCATGGCATAACCGATTTCCATCGCGCGCGCACTTCCCAAGGCGTCAGAACCGCCATGACTTTTGATGACGACTCCGTTCAACCCTAGAAACACTCCGCCATTCACATTGCGCGGGTCCATCTTGGCCTTCAATGCCGCGAACGCATGCCTTGCAAAGAAATAGCCGAGCTTCGACCACAGATCGCGGCTGAGTTCCTCGCGCAGATATTGCGCCATTTGAACCGCCGTGCCTTCCGCTGTCTTTAAAGCGATATTGCCGGTAAAGCCGTCGGTCACCACGACATCGACCGTCCCCTTGCCGATATCGTCGCCCTCGACGAACCCCCGGTACTCAAGATTGGGTAAAACAGTCTCCCGAAGCAGACGGGAGGCCTTTTTGACTTCCTCAATGCCTTTAACTTCCTCGACTCCAATATTCAGCAACCCCACCGAAGGGCGTTCGAGGGAAAGGACGATTCTCGCCATGGCGGAGCCCATGATGGCGAGATCAACTAGCTGATGCGCATCGGCGCCGATGGACGCACCGAGATCAAGCACAATCGACTGCCCGCGTGTGGTCGGCCAGGTGGCCGCAATGGCCGGCCGATCGATTTGCGGCATCATGTGCAGGCAGGTCTTGGCCATCGCCATCAAGGCGCCCGTATTGCCAGCCGATAGGGCAACGTCCGCCTCGTCTTTTTTGACCGCTTCGATGGCAAGCCACATCGAGGATACGCGCCTGCCCGCCCGCAAGGCCTGGCTCGGCTTGTCATCCATGCGAACGGCCACATCCGTGTGACGCACTTTTGAAACTTTCAAGAGCTGCGGCGCGGCTTCCAGAAGCGGCTGAATCCGGGCCGAATCGCCGAAAAAGATGAATTCCATGTCGGGCCGCTGCCGCAGTGCAAGCGCGGCCCCCGGCACGATCACGTCGGGCCCGTGGTCGCCCCCCATGGCGTCGAGCGCGATTCGGACTGGCTTGAGCATGGATTACGCAACTCCGGGTCGGCGCTGTAGGTTCTTGGCGGCGACCAAATCGCCATGGACGAATGAATTACACGAAAGTTTCTTGGCAAGCTGCGGAACGCGCCGGAAAAACGCCGGGCACCCGCCAGCGGAATGATCAATCAATCGGTCGGCCTCGGTCATTTGGCTGCACTGAACTGGACACGTGCCCTCCCCAGAATGGTTGTTACTTTTCGGCCATAGCGCGTTCGCCGCGTTTTCTTTGTCTGGCCTGGACGGTAACACTGGAAAAATCTCTTTTGTTCAAGCCTTTTTTCAGGCGAGACCCTTCGCATGTGCGAGATCGGACCAGGATAGCCAATTGCAGAACAGACTCGGCCTAGGCTGTCCCACCCGCACGCTGGGCTAGCTTAACGGGGCAATGCACTTGTTCTCAGCCTTTGGGTTTGAGCTTCTGCAAGGCTGCGAAAGGCGAATCTTCTTCTTTTGGCGCATCTGAAAATTCGGCTCCCTGGAAGGAGACGCCGGGCTTACGGGGGTAAAGATCGAGATTCAAAATCAGAAATTCCACGGCCAACGCGCCGAGATCGATGCGCCCGTCAATGATCGGGTCAGCACCGTCCAACTCCACCGCGGACTCGTCGCTTGCATCGCCGCGACGCTTGGCCAGAGCCTCCGCAGGCGCAAAATCGACCGCGAATTCAGCCCGTATTTCGGTGTCGAAAGGCTCGAGACTCACGACACAGGTCTGGGTCACCTGCGCCCGCAGGACCCCATTCACTCTATATCTCGACTGATCTTGCCTAAGCACCAGGAAATCGGCGGCAAGGCTGGCGATCGCCGCAACCCCGGCTTCCTGGGCAACCGCCGCGCATTCCTCTGGCCCGGCATTTATCGCCACTTCGATGCCCGTGTCCGGGACGGTCTCGACCGCGAGCGGACGCGTGAACCCTCCTTGCTCGCGCGGCTCGGCAGCCGCAACGCTCTTGCGGGAGTCTGCTTCGCTTGTTTTCCTCGTTGTCATCGCCACCGCCCCTACGCGAAAGTTAATTCTAAGAAATGGCCGACGGGCGCGGAAAGAGAATCTCGCCCTCGGTGAATGCCTTCAGAGACACATTGGCCAGAGCCTGGTTCGCCGCTTCCACATAAAGGGAGAGCCTGCCCGCATCTTTCTGCCGTGCATAGACATTGCGCGCGAGTGTCGCGGCCAGATCCGGCGGCCCTGCGCGCAAGGCAAGATCATAGACGGCACCGCGCCCCAGAAAGGCTTCGGCAATAGTCTTCATGCGCTTTGGCACGCTTATGTCGCCCACCCCCGCCTCCCGCAACCCCACCTCGAACGAATGAAACACGGCATCCGCCAAGTCCTGGGCGATTTCAGGCGCCGGCGGCGCCATCCGATTGAGCTGCCGCAAGACGAGCACGGCGTGCAAGGTCACCATCTCGAAACGCCCTTCAAAACTGTCCTCGACCCCATATTCCGTGAAAAATATCGGATCGCGGGCCACCGCCACGATCTCGCCGTGAAGCCGGTCGATCAGTTTGCGGTTGGCGGATCGACGAAACAGCCGAAATCCCATGCTACCCCCATAAAAGGCACGCTTACCCGGCACGGCCGATGCCTAAAGTCCGCACGGTCTTGCTTTTCGCTTCGACGGGAGGTAGGCATCGCGCGGCCTCGATGCAAGAGTTGCGACGGCGGAACGCCCCAGGGCAGGTCTCCTGCCAGCGTCGGAGCGATGAGGAGATCGCGCAAACAATTTATTCACGCAATTTGTGGAATGGTCTTGCGCCTCAGCATCTTGTCGGCCGAACAGAGGTCTGCGGCGCACGGAATGCTCGACCAGAGGGCTCGGAGAATGGGGTTTGAGATGATCGCACCACGCGAAGCACGGCGCCACATAAGATTTGCGTTGGCGGCGGCCCTTGCGCTGGGGCTGGGCGGTTGCCTTGGCTATGACGGTCAAGTCGTACATGGCTATCAGCTCAACCCGAAATTGATCGAACAGGTCAAGGTCGGCTCCTCTGCGGAGCAGATCCTGGTCTTGATGGGAACACCCACGACGACCTCCACCATCGGTGGCGACGCCTGGTACTATATTACTCAGGTCACCGATCGAAGCGTCCAGTTCATGCAGCCGCGCCTGATCGACCAGCGGGTCTTTGCCGTGTATTTCACCAAGGACAAGAAAGTCGAGCGCGTCGCCAATTATGGCATGGAGGACGGCAAGCTGGTTGACTTCGTCTCCCGTACAACGCCGACCGCCGGTGCGGAATCGACCTTCCTCAAGGGCATGTTCATCAACCTGCTGCACTTCTAGAGCATGTTCCGAAAAAGTTGACCGACTTTTTCGATCAGAACATGCTCCAACCCGTTGAACTTGAGCGATTCCTTTTCGATCAATTGATTGCATCTGATCGGGAAGCGCTCTAGGGATCGTGCCTCTCACTGCATTCGCATGAACCCTTGCGACTGCAATGATCGAACTCAGCGCCCGCGCCGCGCCTCGAGGTGAGCTCCAAACTGGAGCATACTCAGCCGCGAACGCGAGATCGGTTGATCGCTCAATGAGCGAGGAAGGCAAGCAACAGAAGCGCGACGATGTTGGTGATCTTAATCGCCGGGTTCACGGCCGGACCCGCGGTGTCCTTATAGGGATCGCCGACAGTGTCGCCCGTCACCGAGGCCTTATGCGCTTCGCCGCCCTTAAAATGTTTCACGCCGTCCTTGTCGACAAAACCATCCTCGAAGCTCTTCTTGGCATTGTCCCAGGCGCCGCCGCCGGAGGTCATTGAAATGGCCACAAACAGGCCGTTGACGATCACACCGAGGAGCGAGGCCCCCAGCGCGGCGAAAGCGGACGCCTTGGAACCCGACACCAACAGCGCGCCAAAATAGACCACGAGCGGGGCGAGCACCGGCAACAGCGACGGCACGATCATTTCCCGGATCGCCGCCTTTGTCAGCATGTCCACGGCCCGGCCGTAATCGGGGCGGTCGGTCCCCTGCATGATCCCCGGCTTCTCGCGGAACTGGCGGCGCACTTCCTCGACCACCGAGCCGGCCGCCCGGCCGACCGCCGTCATCGCAATGCCGGCAAAGAGGTAAGGAATCATCCCGCCAAAAATCAGCCCCGCCACCACATAGGGATTCGAGATGTCGAAGGAGACCGTGCCCATCCCCTTAAAATAGGGAAACAGGTCGGAGTTGGCGGCAAAATAGTCAAGGTCGTGGCTGTAGGCGTTGAACAACACCAAGGCGCCGAGTCCGGCGGAGCCGATCGCATAGCCCTTGGTGACCGCCTTGGTGGTATTGCCGACAGCATCGAGCGCATCGGTGACGCGCCGAACGTCCTTGGGCAAGCCCGCCATCTCGGCAATGCCGCCGGCATTATCCGTCACGGGTCCAAACGCATCGAGCGCGACGATCATTCCCGCGAGGCCCAACATCGTCGTCACGGCGATGGCGGTCCCGAACAGGCCGGCGAGCTGACTTGTCGCGATGATGCCGCCGATGATGACAAGCGCCGGCAGCGCCGTCGATTCGAGCGAGACGGCAAGGCCCTGGATGACATTGGTCCCATGTCCCGTGACCGAGGATTGTGCGATCGATACGACGGGGCGCTTTCCGGTGCCTGTGTAATATTCGGTGATAACCACGATAAGCCCGGTAACGAGAAGACCGACGAGGCCGCAGATAAACAGATGCGAGCCTTGAATGGCCGTGCCATTCGCCGTGCCGATCGTGCCCCAACCGACGGTGAGCCAGGTGGCGAGCGCAAGGCCCCCGATGGATAAGACACCGGCTGCGGTCAGGCCCTTGTAAAGGGCGCCCATGATTGAATTGCTGGCACCGAGCTTGACGAAATAGGTGCCGGCGATCGAAGTCACAATGCAAGCCGCGCAGATCGTCAAAGGATACAGCATCGCGGCATAAAGAACCGGCTGGCTGGCGAAGAAGATTGCCGCCAACACCATGGTCGCGACGACCGTCACCGCATAGGTCTCGAAAAGGTCGGCTGCCATACCGGCGCAATCGCCAACATTGTCACCGACATTGTCGGCGATTGTCGCCGGATTGCGAGGATCGTCCTCGGGGATCCCGGCTTCGACCTTGCCCACGAGGTCGGCGCCCACATCGGCGCCCTTGGTGAAAATACCGCCGCCAAGACGTGCGAAGATCGAGATCAACGAGGCGCCAAAACCGAGGGCAACAAGCGCGTCAATGGTTTCGCGGCTGTTGGGTGCGTGGCCGAGCGGACCGGTCAGAATATAGAAATAAACCGCGACTCCGAGAAGCGCGAGGCCGGCCACCAACATTCCCGTGACGGCACCCGCCTTGAACGAAATATCGAGGCCGGCACCGAGCGAGGTCATGGAAGCCTGAGCCGTGCGTACATTGGCGCGGACCGAAACATTCATGCCGATGAAGCCGGCTGCGCCCGACAGAATGGCGCCGATCAAAAACCCGACCGCAATCGTCCAGGAAAGGAAAAAACCAAAGGCGACGAAAATCACCGCGCCGACAATTGCGATCGTGGCATATTGTCGTTTCAAATAGGCTTGGGCACCTTCCGCGATCGCTCCGGCGATTTCCTGCATCCGTGCCGAACCGGGATCAGCGGCCAAAAGCTTCAACGACGTCACCACGCCGTAGACGATCGACAGAAGCCCTGCCAAAATCACCAGCCAAATGGAATTCATGTTCCCACCTTACCTAATTGTTCGATTGTTCGAAGCTTTGACGAGACAGAGGGCGCGTCCCTTTATCCGGAGCTATACAGAAACCGCATCGCCATGCAATTGCCGCTTGCCAGCTCCCAACCCGCGAATGGCGACTAACCGTTAAAAATGCCGGAAGGAAGGCTGTGCAAAGACGAGAGCCCGGCCTTCCTTGTCCCGGAAATTGGGCGGGGCAAGGCCCGGCTTGGCCACACCAATGGCGCGAACCGAGAGGCCCGCTGACGAGGCAAGGGCCTCGAAACCTCCACCTTGCAAAGGAGGAATTGAGCAAAGGATTTCATAGTCATCACCGCCGGTCAGAATCGTCTCGACGAGAGAAGGCGTTTTTTCCAAAATATCCGCCGCCGCCGCCGACAGCGGAACGTCGGCGGTCATGACCTCGATCGTCATTCCGGTCAAGCGCAGCATTTTCGAAAGATCGCCGACGAGACCGTCCGAGACATCCATGGCCGCGTGCGCATGGGCGCGAAGAGCCGAGCGCAAAGCGAGGCGAGGCTGCGGCAGAAGGTAGCGGCTCGCGAGATAGGCGGCCGCCTGCGGATCGACCGCGCGGGTCCATTCCGCGCCCGATGCTCCATCTTGGCGGAATTTCAACCCCAGGGCGGCATCGCCGATCGTTCCGGTGACATAAATGAGATCGTCGGCGGCCACACCACCCCGCAAGATCATTCGATCTGCCGGCACCGTTCCGAAAGCGGTGATGGAAATGGCCAGCGGCCCGGGAATTCGTGTCGTGTCGCCCCCGAGCAGCGGACATTTGTAGCTGGCCGCATCCTCGCCGAGGCCTTGGGCAAAGCCGGCAAGCCAGTCCTCGGTCCAATCCTCGGGCAAGGCAAGGCAAAGGAGAAATCCGCAGGGCTCCGCTCCCTTGGCTGCGAGATCGGAGAGATTTACCCGCAAAGCTTTGCGCGCCACGGCACCCGGCGGATCTTCGGGAAAGAAGTGGACCCCGGACACCACCATATCCTTGGTGACAACGATATCGACCCCCGGCTTTTGGACGAGCACGGCCGCATCGTCGCGCAAACCAAATGAGCCCGGCCCGGCCAGCGGCGCGAAATAGGTTGCGATCAATTCATCTTCGGAAGGGCGTCGCATGCGGCTAATTGGGGGAAGTTTGTTCAAATTCGTCCGCCCGCAGGCGGCGTGCCATGCCATCCAGCACGGCATTGATCATCCCGGCTTCTTCAGGGCCAAAAAAGGCGCCGGCAACATCGACATATTCCTTGATCGAAACGCGCGCCGGAATATCCTTTCGTTGCTGCAATTCATAGGCTCCGGCGCGTAAAATGGCGCGCATGACCGCGTCGATCCGCGCCAGCGGCCAGCCTGTTGCGAGAGTCGTGTTGACCAGCCTGTCGATCGGACCCTGGCTTGAGATCACGCCCCTCAGAATATCGCGAAAGAACGCGATTTCCGCCTCCTTATATTGTTCGCCTTCGATTTCATTGCCGATCCAGAAGGATTCGAATTCGGCGCAAGTCTCCTTCAGGCCCTTTTCGGTGACCTCCATTTGATAAAGAGCCTGGACCGCGGCGAGGCGTGCGGCGGAACGTTGATCGACATTGGCCATCAAAGCGCTTTCGGTTCGAGCGGCGGGAGCGCTCCATTGAGTGTCTTTTTCGCGTTTCTCAGCGCTGCGGGCACAGATCTCGGCAGAAGGATGGTTCTAGAGCATGTTCCGAAAAAGTTGACCGACTTTTTCGATTAGAACATGCTCCAACTCGTTGAACTTGAGCGTTTCCTTTTCGATCAGATGATTCCATCTGATCGGGAAGCGCTCTAGGCGCCGCCGATTTCAACCTTAAGCCGATGCAGCGAAAGCGCGGCCCGCGCCGCATCGCCACCTTTGTCACCCTGTTTGGAATCAGCCCGGATCAAAGCCTGCGCCTCGTTCTCAACCGTCAAGATGCCGTTGCCCAAGGCCAGTTTCCGCGCCATCGCAAGCTCTATAAGGGCGCGCGCGCTCTCACTTGCGACGATTTCGAAATGATAGGTCTCGCCCCGGATGACGCACCCAAGGGCGATTGCTCCTTGATAGGCTCGATCCAACGCCTGCGCGCGGTCGAGCGCGATGGCCATGGCTAGGGGGATTTCGAGCGCGCCAGGGACGCTGATGATGTCAAAATTGGCCCCGGCCGAGGCAAATGCGGCTTTTGCACCTTCGAGCAGGAAAGCCGAAATATCTTGGTAAAAGCGTGCCTCGACAATCAGGAACCTCGCACCTTTCGCGAACGAGTCGGGAGAGGCCGAAGAACGGCGCGGCAATGCCATGAAGTGCACTCGAGTGGGTGATGCGCGGAAGCGTAGCCTTCGAGTAACAACCAAATTCGCTTCCGGCAAGCCCACCTCCGCGGAGGACCAACCACGGCGATCTCAAATTGCGAGCGGTTTCGCGCGCGGCCCTTGTTTTCGCCTCGGAGCGAGGGTGCGCAAGGCTGCAAGCTCCACATTGCCTGCGCACCAGCCGGGCCGCTCTGCTGGACCGGCTGGTCCTTTCAGCTATACCGGCCCGTGTCAGGCGCGATAGCCATGCTTAAGTTTGGTGGACCGAATAAGCGCGCGCGCCTCGCCGTCGCGGCCAGCCGCGCATGCATTGGCAGCGGCGACAAGCTCGGTCTCAATCTGATCATAGACGGACCGGTTGACGTTTCCGGTGCCCACATCGGCATCAAGCACCGTCTGATAGCGCGTGAGATCCGTGGTGCAGGCAGCACCATCGGGCAATTTCGGCCAGTCCGGGCGGGCCGGACCTTGAGGTGCCACCGCCGCTACAGGCGCGGAAGGACTATTTGTTTGATTACAGCCGCACAGCAAGAGGGCGGTGATCAGAAGCCCTGTCGAAAGGGATGCGTTGCTGGACATGGATCCGAACCTGGACATTTTTCGCATTGCAAACTCCGCGGGGAGCCACTGATCTGGATTTTCAGCGGCGCTGTCCGCATGTGTCAAGCACATCTGCAACGAAAGATCACCCATCAAATTGGTGAATTTTTCGCAGGCAAGACGAATATAAACAATGATTTTCGGCAGCGCTTGCCATCGATTGCGCGGGACCCGGCCGTTTAAGCCGCAACTCTTGGACGGTCGGTCGGCCGCAGGCGTGTGTCCGGATAGTCAAGCGGATTGAGAAGGCGCTTCGTCACGTCCGCCCAGCTAAGATACTCGGTTCCTTTATGTTTTCCCTGGCGCATGGCGGCCAGAATAGCCCTCCGGATCGACGCCTTGTCGCCGGGCTCATAACCAAATCGATAAGGCCGATCCCCCGCCACGAAACTCGGGCAGACGGCGGGCACTCCGAGGAAATCATATTGCAATAATTTCATCGAGGTATCCGCCAGATACTCGGCGTGGTCGTTGCGCCGGTAGGGAGCGATACAGAATTTCGCATGCTTGATAAATTTCACGGTCTCGGCGTGTTTCATTTCCCCATAATTCTGGATATTCGCGCGCGCCAGGGCGCTGCCCGTCTTGCCCGCCCCGATGACGTGGAATTGCACTTCGGGAAACTGATCCGCCGCCAGCACGAAGAAGCTCTCATCGAACAGCATCGAGCCAACGGAAACCGCGTGGGTACCTCTTTCAAATGGCGATTCATGAACTTGGTCGCGGAGGCGGACGTCGACGCCGTGAGGGATGAAGTAAACCGGAACGTCCGAGCGAAATTTGCTGGCAAGCGCCCGGGAGGGAAGCCGCACCCAGTCAAGACATCCGGCGAGCCGGTCAAGTTCCGATTGCAAATAGGTGGAACAGCTGATCGCACTGAGGTCGTCCGAAGCGTTGTAAATCAAGCGGGCGAGCGGATTAATTTTTCGGATCAGTTCGATAAAAAGGACGCTCAGCCCCGATTCCAAAATGACGGTCCCCGCCTCACCGATCCACCGCAAGGCAACCTCGGGAAGGCGCGTGCGATAAAGATCGAAATGCGCGCGCTCCAGCCAGCGAAGCGAACGACTTCCTATGTTGCTAGGGTGAATGAAGGTTTTCCATAAGAAACATTCGATGTCGCTTTCGCAGCACACGCGATTGGCCTCGGAAGCCAGCTCGCAGCGAGAATCCCCCTTGAGGAGCGAGAGATTGCTGAAGCCAATGGAAAGAAAGCGAACCGACTGGGTGTTGGCCAATTCCTTGGCGATGAAATGAATATTAGCCTTGCGGCGGCTTCGAAAATCATGCCCGGAAATGATAAGGATTTTTCCGCCCATCGAGTCCTGCAAAAGTCGACTGACATCTGCTAAATATAATCATTTATTATAGCGTGGTCAACTGCTGCTGGTTCGGATACGTCTTAAGGTCTTCATAGTTGAATGGTTTCGTTGTGAGGACAGACACGGGTTTCCGTGTTGGGGGGCGAGCGAGGCCGGCTGGGGTTTCGTGGGACAGGACACGCCCTCGCTTGACAGCGAGTTTCCATCCAGTTACTCGACCCCCTAAGGGCGCACATCCATTGAGGAAGCAGGACTGATTTTGCAGCGATTCCCTTTGAAAATCGCCGTAGGAATCGCAACCGCTGGCCGCCGCTCCATATTGGCGGAAACCCTGGTTGAATTGGCACGCCAGACGCGCCTTCCCGATATTTTGATTGTCTGTCCGGCGGCGGAAGCCGATTTCGACGCCACTTTGACGGCACAATTGCCCTACCCGCTTCGGGTGGTCGAAGGGCCGCGCGGCTTGCCCGCGCAGCGCAATGCCATTTTGGGCGTCGCCCAGGACTTCGATGTCATCATGTTCTTTGACGACGATTTCCTGCCTCTGCCGTCTTACCTCGACGAGCTGGAACGCTGTTTTGCGGCGTATCCGACGATTGTCGCCGCAACGGGCCATGTCATCGCCGATGGAATCACGGGACCTGGAATCGATGTCGCCACCGCAAGGGAGGCTCTGGCATCGTTCAAGCCCGTAGCAGGAGATCAGCCGTTAACGGATCGCTATAGCGCCTATGGCTGCAACATGGCCTTGCGTCTCGCCCCAATCCACGCCCATGCTTTGCGCTTCGATGAGGATTTGCCGCTGTATGGCTGGGCCGAGGATGTGGATTTTTGCCGGCGGCTTGCCCCCTATGGCCGCATCGTCAAGAACCCACGGATGATTGGCGTGCATCTTGGCGTCAAAGGCGGCCGCACATCTGGAGTGAGATTCGGCTATTCGCAAATCGCCAACCCCTATTATCTCTGGCGCAAGGGCACCGTCCGCCCCAGCGGCGCGTTAGGTCAGGCCACGCGCAACCTGCTTGCCAATTTCAGCAGATCCTTTCGGCCCGAGCCCTGGATCGACCGGCGCGGCCGCGCGCTTGGCAATGCGCTCGGCCTCCTGGATCTCATTCGTGGCCGCCTTCATCCAAGACGAATTTTCGACCTCAAATAGCGATCACGGAAAATATCCCGATCGATTTGCCTAACCGATGGCAAATTTCGTATGGTGCCAAGGTAGCAAGGTGGCGGGATGTCATCCAATCCGACCTTGCATCGATAGAAACAATCGTAGCGAGACAGGTTTCCAATTGGTGGTCCCTTTGCAGGCCGACAACGCCATCGACCCGAACAATGGAAAAACCCTGGTCTCGCTTGTGGTGTCCACCTGTGGGCGCACAACAACCCTCGAGGATCTGTTTAAGAGCCTCGACCTGCAAACCCATAAGAATTTTGAAGTGATCATCGTCGATCAAAACGACGATGATCGGCTGGACTCCCTTTTTAAGCGGAGCAAATGGCCATTCCCCTTATGGCACATCCATACGCCTGCCGAACGCGGCCTCAGTCGCGGACGCAATGTCGGCTGGAAAAAGGCGCAGGGGTCCGTTGTCCTTTTTCCTGACGACGATTGCTGGTATCCGTCCTGGTTCATTTCGCACGCTCTCGACCTTCTCGCGGCCACAGGCTCGGATCTCGTTTCGGGACGGGCCGCGGATCAGGATGGAAACAGCATTAACGGTCGTTATGAAACCAAAGCTCAGGCTATTGACCGGGCCAATGTCTGGACCACCGGAATCGAATGGACGATCGTCTTCAAGCGTTCGACCCTGGTCGCGGTCGACGGGTTCGATCCAGAAATCGGCATCGGTGCGTCAACCCCCTGGCAATCTTGCGAGGGGCAAGATATCGTCCTTCGAGCCTTGGCAAGGGGCCTAAAAGCCTATTTCGATCCGTCGCTTTATGGCTATCATGCCAAATTCGCCGTCGAAAAAGAAGCAAACAGCACGGGAAAGGGTCGCCGGTACGGTCGCGGGCTGGGTTATGTGCTTCGCCGACATGGGTACGGGCTTTGGTCTGCGCTGAATTGGATCGCTCGTCCCGCAGTCAAGTCCGCTTTGTCTTTGGCCGAGGGAAAACTTTCAGCTTTTCAATACTATCGAAATACAGCGATCGGGCGATTCGAAGGCTGGAGCGGCCGGCTCTTAGGGTGACTTTTAACACCCCGCAATCCTGCTATTTTTGGCTCCTGGCCTTAGTCCTCAAGCTCAAAAGCAGGGTTACGGCGTGCAACGCAACCTAACGATCGACGGCCGGTTCCTGACGCAGGCCCGTACCGGGGTGCAAAGATACGCCCGCGAGATCGTCGCTGAGCTGGATGCCCAGCTCCAAAACGAACCCCTGCGATCGTCGCTCTCCGCAAGACTCGTCAAACCCTCCGGGCCCGCGAACCCTCTCGAACTGGCTGTCATCGACACCCAGACATCAGGCGTGCCGATCGGGGGAGCTCTGTGGACGCAACTTGTCCTGCCGTGGCTGACGCGCGGCGTGCTGCTAAGCCTTGCCAACGTCGGGCCGCTGACCGTCGCCGAACAAATCCTGTGTATCCACGACGCCAACATTTGTCTGACGCCCGAAACTTACAGCGGTTTTTTCCGGCTCTATTACAAGACGGTCTTACCGATCCTCGCCAGACGAGCCGCTCATGTCGTGACGGTTTCGAATTTCTCGGCCCGCATGTTGGACGAATTTGGCCTTTGCCCTTTCGGAAAGATTACCGTCATTCCGAATGGACACGAACACGTCAAGCGTTGGCGTCCTGAACGCTCTGCTTACGCTTCACCGTCGTCATATCGTCGTCCGTTTGTTTTTGTGCTGGGAAGCCAAGCCCGGCACAAAAACGTGAAGATCCTTTTTTCCATCGCCAAGGAGCTTGACGATTTGGGCCTCGATCTTCTTGCCGCCGGGGGAACATACAAACATTTTTCCGCGATCGACGGGGAAAAAGTCCCGTCCAATGTGCGGATGCTGGGCTTTGTTTCGGATGACGATCTCGCGGCCCTTTATCAAAACGCGTTCTGTTTTGCCTTTCCCTCGCTGACGGAAGGTTTTGGGCTGCCGGCCCTTGAAGCCCTGGCTTTCGGATGTCCGGTCCTCGCGTCCGGCTGCGCGAGTTTGCCGGAAGTCTGCGGCAATGCTGCGCTTTACGCCGATCCAAATGCGCCGCGCGCCTGGCTCGATCAGGTCCGGCGTCTGCACGCGGACCCGAACTTGGCCGCAACCTTGCGCGCCGAAGGACCGCCCCGAGCTAAGCAATTCTCCTGGAGCAAAAGCGCGGGGCTGTATCTCGATTTGATTCGGTCAACATTGCGGCAAACGGATTGATCGCATCGATTTGAAGGTGTCGGTTGGAGGAACCGCAGACTATAAAAAACCAAAGTGACGTGATATATATTTTCAGCTGTCAGAATAGAACAGCCCGTTTGGGGCATTGCTCCTTGAAGCGGGCGGCGGCATATCCAATTGAGGTGAATACTGGGCGGTCGCCAGACGTTCATCCAGTTTTGGCATTTTCAACCGCGAGCGAGGTGTCAACAGGGCCGGTAAGGCGGACTTTCAAACCTTTTTCGATAATGATTATGCGAGAACATGCAATAATACTTAAAAGTTTGACGTGAGCCTCCGCACGGATCCCTGTGTGCGCTTGACTATGCTGAACATCACTGTGGGGTTTGGCGAAACGAAAGTTTAAAGAGCGGCGATGAACCGAATGTTGAAGGTGGATAAGCGTCTCCTTTCGAACGAAATGAGCCCAAATGCGGGGGGGCCTCCGGAATTGGGCCCGCGTAATTTCTATATGCGGATCATTCGCCACCAGCTTCCCATCATGCTGGTGTTTTTCATTTTGTGCATGTCCCTCGGCGTTATCTATCTATTCGTCACGAAGCCGACCTATGTCGCTACCGCCTCGATGATGATCGACACCAGAAAAGCGCAGTTGCTTGACCCGCAGGCCAAGGGCGGGGAGCCGACCGTGGACGTCGGGATGGTGCAGACCCAAATCGAACTGTTGAAATCCCAGAATGTCAGCCGTGCGGTCGTCAAGGAACTGCATCTGATGGACGATCCGGAATTTGCCGGCGGCCGTCCCGGATTTATCGGCTCTCTCACGGCCAAGTTTTGGGGCTTGTTCTCGACCCCCGGGCCACCGCCGACAGAATCGCAGCGCATGCTGAGCGTCCTCGCGGTATTCCAGGGCAAGCGGACCGTGACTCGCGTCGGACAAAGCTATGTCATGGAAATTAGCGTTCAGTCGACCAATGCCGAAAAGGCAGCGCGAATCGCCAACGCTATCGCGAACGCCTATATCGACGACCAGCTCGAGGCCAAATATGAAGCGACGCGGCGCGCAAGCGTCTGGCTGCAGGACCGCTTGAAGGAACTCAGCGCCCAAGTCGCCGCTCAGCAACAGGCTGTTGTGAATTTCCGCGAGAAAAACAACATCATCGATACCGGCGGCCGGCTGATGAATGATCAGCAGCTTTCGGAGGTCAACAGCCAGCTCATTCTGTCCCAAGCCGCAACCGCCGAAGCCAAAGCCCGCTATGACCGGATTCAGGAAGTTCTGAAACAGGAGGTGCCGGACGCGTCCATTGCGGATGCCCTGAACAATCAGATCATCATCAAATTGCGCGGCGAATATCTGGAAATGGCCTCCCGTGTATCGATCTGGACGCAGAAATACGGCGCGGAACATTTATCGGTCTTGGCCCAGCGCACCCAGATGCGCGAGGTTCTCCGCTCGATCAGGGACGAAATGGGAAAGATCGAGCAAAGCTACAAAAGCGAATACCAGATCGCCCTTGCTCGCGAACAGAGCCTGCGCACCAGCCTCGGCAAGGCGGTATCGCAATCCCAGATTACCAATCAGGCGCAAGTTCAGCTCCGGGAGCTCGAAAGCAACGCTCAAACCTCGCGGTCTTTGCACGACAATTTCCTGCAGCGTTACATGGAAGCCGTTCAGCAGCAGTCCTTCCCGATCACCGAGGCTCGGCTGATCGGGCCTGCCGAAACGCCTTTGTCGAAAAGCTTTCCCAAGACCTCGCTGATCCTTTTGATCACTGCGGCCGCCGGCTTGGCGGTGAGCTTCGGGATCGCGGCCGTGCGGGAGATGATGGACCGGGTTTTCCGTTCGAGCGATCAGGTCGAGGAAGAACTGCAGCTCAACTGCCTGGCGATGCTGCCCCGGCTGAAGGCGCCGGCCATATCCGACGCCGAAGACCTCGATAGCCCGCCGCCACCGCCCCTCCTCGGTCCTGGGCCATTGCGCATTCGGTCGCACCCTCTGCTCGATCAAGTTCTGGATGAACCTTTTTCGCAGTTCAGCGAAGCTTTGCGCACTGTGAAGGTTGCGAGCGACATCAGTGGGATTTTGAAATCCAAACGCGTCATGGGGGTGATCTCCACCGTCCCTGGCGAAGGTAAAACCACGATCTGCGCCAATTATGCGCAACTCATCGCCCATGGGGGAAGCCGCGCGATCTTAATTGACGCCGACCTGCGCAATCCGAGCCTGTCGCGCCAATTGGCCTACGACGGACCGGGGCTGATCGACGTTCTCGCGGGTTGGAAAACGGTTGACGAGGTGTTGTTGGTCAATCCGCGCAGCGGGTTGCGGATGCTCCCCTCGGGCCAAACGTCAAATCTGCCCCATACAAACGAGCTGCTTGCATCCGACGCGATGAAGAAGCTCATCATGACGCTGCAGGACACCTATGATTATATCATCGCCGACTTGCCGCCGCTTATTCCGGTCGTCGACGCGCGCGCTTCCACCAGCTTCGTCGACTCCTATCTTTATGTTGTGGAATGGGGCGCCACCAAGATCGATCTGGTCAAACACGGTCTATCCGGCGCACCGGAGCTGTACGAACGTCTTCTCGGCGTCATCCTGAACAAGGTCGACATGACCTCGATCGGACGGTATGAGCGCTATCGAAACAATTATTATTACGAAAAATATCACGCTCGATACACCAATCCGGACCGGCCGCAATCCAGTGTTCCAAAAAGCTCGGTAGGGGCGCAACGTTAGGTCTTCAGGCGAAATCACAAACCGCCGCCCTTACCGAATGGAAAAATTCCCCCGATGAGCTGCGCCAAGATCATGCTGATCCGCCACGGGGAGAGGCCCAGCGCGGATAAAACTGTCCGCGGCGTAAATCTGGAAGGCTTCAAGGATAAGGAAGAACTGACGGTGCGGGGTTGGCAACGCGCCGGCGCACTTGTTCGTTTTTTCGCGCCTTTTGAAGATCGCTTCGCGCACCCGGCCCTCGAACGGCCGACCAGTCTTTTTGCCTGCAAGGCAGGCCCCGAAGACCCGAGCTTGCGCCCCCAGCATACTTTATTGCCGCTCGCGGAATTTCTCAAAAGCGAGCTGAATTGCGACTATTACGCGGGCGAAGAGGACAAACTTGTCCAAAAAGTTCTCCGGGTGCCCGGCCCTGTGCTGATCGTATGGAAGCACCTGACCATGCATGTCATCGCCAATTTAATTCTTGGCAACACAACGGACGCGCCACAATATTGGCCTTTCGAGCGTGTTGATCTCGTCTGGGTTTTCGAAAGGCAGGGGAAAACCTGGAGCTTCAGGCAGGTGCCGCAACTTCTCCTTGCGGGTGATCGGGCAGATGTGGTCGTCTGAGCGAAAGCTTTACTGCGAGCACAGCGAGCGGCTATGAGCATCATTGTCGCCGGAGCGAACAGCATGCAGCCAAAGAAAAGCGTAAAACATCGCTTCGAGCGCATTGCCTTTCTTTCGTCCGGCACGCCGGAAGCAAATACCGCTCAGGCCCAATTCATCGCCCGATATGGAACGGTTGACCCCGAGGACGCCGATGTTGTGGTCGCGCTTGGCGGCGATGGTCTCATGCTGCAAACCTTGCATCGGTTCATGGGAAAAAACAAACCGATCTATGGAATGAAGCTCGGTTCCGTTGGTTTCCTCATGAATGAGTTTCACGGCCCCGACCTGCAAAAGCGACTCGACGAAGCCGAAGCTTCCATCGTGCATCCTCTCTTGATGGAAGCCACCGACATCCAGGGCGAAACCGTCACGGCAAGGGCGATCAACGAGGTCTCAATTTTGCGCCAGGCCTATCAGGCCGCAAAAATGCGGATCTCCATCGATGGCAAGGTCAGGCTCGATGAACTCGTCGCGGATGGGTTGCTGGTTGCCACCCCGGTCGGTTCGACGGCCTATAATCTCTCGGCCTACGGCCCGATTCTACCGCTCGACGCAACACTCATGCCCTTGACGCCGATCGCGGCGTTCCGGCCACGCCGCTGGCGTGGCGCGCTCTTACCCGACAAGGCACATGTCACGATCGATATTCTCGAAGCTGACAAGCGCCCCGTCGCCGCGGTTGCCGATCATTTCGAACGGAAAAATGTCGTGAAGGTCATTGTCGCGATGGATCATGCGACGGATCTCGTGCTTCTCCACGATCCGGGCCATTCGCTGTATGAACGGATCTTGCGCGAACAGTTCGGATATTGAGCGGATGAGCGACGATATTTTCATCCGCAGCCGCCAGATCGTGGCCCGGGGATTTGGAGTGCTGGAAAGAATGGTCGTCGAACGCAAGCGCTTCGACGGAGGCATGCAAACCAGCAATCTTGAAGTTTATGACTCCGGCGATGGCGTCGCAATCTTGCTCTATGATCCGCAGCGCTCGCGGGTCGTCCTTGTTCGCCAGTTTCGCGGGCCGGCCTATTTGCGGGGACGGCATGAAAGCCTCATCGAGGTATGCGCCGGCAGGCTCGAAGGCGAGGACCCCGAAAGCCGGATCGTCAAGGAAGTCGAAGAAGAAACCGGAATCATCGTGCGAAAGCCGGTCCGCCTTTTCGAGGCCTTTATGAGCCCAGGATGTTTTTGTGAGAAAATTATTTTCTTTGTTGCGCCCTACGCGTTGACGGATAAAACCGCCAAGGGCGGGGGCCTCGACGATGAAGATATCGAAATCTTGGAGCCAACCTTCGGCGAGGCGTTGGCAATGATCGACACGGGCATGATCATCGATGCCAAAACGATCATGCTCTTGCATTATGCCAAATTCGCTGGGCTCATGGCTGAGCGATAAGAAAATCAAGGTGCAGGCGGGATCGATGAGCGACAAAGTCCAAGCTGATCCGCAACGGCACCCACGGGGCGGCCTTTTCTACGAGGATTTTGTCGTAGGCATATTGGTCGAACATCGCCTGACGAAGACCGTCACGCAAATGGACAATATGCTGTTTTCCAACATGACCCTCAATCCGCAGCCGCTGCATATCGATGCCCATTTTTGCGCAACCGAAACCGAATGGAAGCGCCCCCTCATAAATTCTCTCTTCACGCTCGGTTTGATGATCGGAATTTCGGTCAATGACCTCTCGCTCGGCACCACCATTGCCAATCTCGGGATGACCGAGGTGAAATTCCCATCGCCCTTGTTCGAGGGCGATACTTTGCACGTTACCAGTGAAATCATGAGCAAGCGCTTGTCGAAATCGCGGCCCGACGCCGGGATTGTCGAATTCCTCCATCGAGCCTATCAGCAGGAGGGCAAGCTTGTCGCGGAATGCCGGCGTCAGGCCTTTATGAAAAAGCGGATTTCCTAAGTCAGCCGGGGGCTTCATGCGGTCGCAGCTTTTCATTCCAGCCGACAGCGAGAAAAAGCTAGCCAAAGGTCTTGTGAGCGGCGCCGACTGTTTGATTCTCGATCTTGAGGATTCGGTTGCCCCCGAAGCGAAACATAAAGCCCGGGAACAGGCGTTTGTGTTTCTCGTCGATGCCTTGCCGAGATGCCCGCGCCCGCGCCTTTACGTGCGTGTGAATGGGCTGACGTCCGGCCAGACCGAGGCCGACCTCGAGGTCGTGATGCAAGCGCCGCCGGACGGGATTCTTTTGCCCAAATGCCTCAATGGCGCGGCAATTCAGCATCTTGGCGCGATGCTCGCGGTCAAGGAGGCGGAACATGATCTCGTCGATGGTACCACGCGAATCATGGCGATCATTACCGAGACACCGGCGTCGATCTTCAACATGGGCACCTATGCCGGCGCGAGCCAGCGCCTCGAAGGGCTCACGTGGGGCATAGAGGACCTCGCTGCTTCGCTCGGCGCGGAGACAAATCGAGACGGCGATGGCGGTTATACCTTTCCCTATAGGCTGGCGCGCAGCCTGGCCCTCTTTGCGGCAGCCTCCGCCGAAGTGCTGCCGATCGACGCGGTGTATGGAAATTTTCGCGACCTGACCAGACTACGCCTCGAATGCGAGGAAGCGAAACGCGACGGTTTTACCGGCAAAATGGCGATCCATCCGGCACAGATCGAGATCATCAACGAGGTTTTCACGCCCTCGCCGGAATCGATCGCCAAGGCGCGTGCGATCGTCGCGGCGTTCGAGGCCGAACCGCAGGCGGGCGTTATCGGTTTCGAGGGCGAGATGCTCGATGTGCCACATCTTGCAAAAGCGCGGCGGCTTTTGGCGAGCGTTGGAGAGAAGTAGTCAACCCGAGGCTGCGAGCACCTGCTCGTTTCCGACGCTACAAACTTACCACGGCACCCGTTTTTTCCGATTTGCGCTTAATTTTTTTTTAAGCGTTTTGAGAAATAGTTTCCAAACTCCCACGCGAACGATTGGAAACCACATGTATTTCTCACTCGGACAGGCCGCCAAGGAGGCGGGGGTCGCCAAATCCACAATCTCGAAGGCCTTATCTTCCGGCAAGTTGTCTTACCGGGAAAAAAATCCGGAGGGGTACAAGATCGATCCGGCCGAACTTTTCCGCGTGTTTCCAAGAACGACCAAAACCGATGCGGACGAAACCTCGTCGAACGATTGGAAACCGGGCAAAAATGGCAGCGAAACCATCCCCTATTCGGCGAAATTCGAAATTCAGCTCGCTGGGTTGAAAAGCCTTCTCGAGGAAAAGGATCGCCGCATCTCCGATCTCGAAGCCGACCGCGTGCATCTACGCGAAGACCGCCACCGGCTGACTCAGAATTGGCAGGAGGAACGTGTCCGGCTTTTAAAACTGCTCGAGGATCAATCTGGCACCGTAAAACTTCTGACCGACGAACGCGCCAAAGAGGAGACCGAAGCGGCCCGTACGTTCTGGCAAAAGGTTTTTGGCCGCAAGGCCGCGGTAGCTGCGTAAGGCTCACGAGGCCTTGAGATTAAAACGATTTTTTTGGGAGCATGCCCCGCGCAACGGGTCATGCTCCAATCTTTGTTTTCCATAAACAGGTCGGGAAGCCGGTTTCCGGCTCCGCGAATAAATTTAGTACCGGGTCACGATATCGGCGAGCATGGGCCGCGCCCGGTCCTCCCGCGGATCATCGGCCCGACCGATGTAAATAAAACCAGCGATTTTTTCGTTGTCCCGGACGCCCAACCGGCCAAGAACCGCGCGGTCATAAGCATACCATTCGGTGAGCCAGATCGAGGCAAAGCCCTGCGCATTGGCCGCGACCATCAGATTCATGCACACCGCGCCGGCCGACAGGACTTGTTCCCACTCCGGGATTTTTTGGTGCGGCGCAGTACAAGAAATTACACCTATGACGAGCGGCGCCAGGCAGAAGCGCTTTTTCTCCACCTCAATGCGCTGTGCGTCCTCGCCGGGATGGGCCTCGGCATAAACATCTGCGAGAACCTCGCCGGCGCGCGCGCGGGCCTCGCCCTCGAAGACAATGAAACGCCAAGGGATAAGTTTACCGTGATCGGGGACACGGGCAGCCAGCCCCAGGAGAATTTCTAATTCCTGCGGGGAAGGACCGGGGCCGGACATCATGGCCGGAGGCGCCGAGCGCCTTGTCCGGAGAAGTGTGATTGTGTCATTCATGGAAGGTTCATGCTTTCCTGTTTAAGGACGACCTTGCCCGGCATGTTCGATGTCCATCAGATGGCAAAATTTAAGTCGTTTCGCAACAATAGACCTCATGGCCACGCGGCTCACCCGTCATGCACGCAAGGAAAAAGCCGGCTCGGAACTCTTGGTGTTTCTTGCCACGAAAACGTCAATTTACAGCCCGATCACATTCCTGTACGCCGTAACGTGGCGATCTCTACCTTGACTATTTCCATCCAAGCCTTTCAAGCCGATAGGGCCGCCTTGCTTCACAGGACAATTCCCCGGTTTCCATTGGGCCTTGCCACGGACTGGCCCGCTAGCCGACAGGCTTGGCGTGCCACATCGCCTGCGATCGATTCGAGCCTGCCGAGCTAGCCCGCATCGAAACCTCCGCCGCAAACCTCGCCACCCGGATCTTTTAATGTCGCTTTTGGACACATCTTCCGCACCGCCCAGCATCGGTCTTGCGCGACGCGGGTTTAGTCCATTCGAGGCGACCCACACAATTTCCACCCCTGCTTGGACAAGGGGCGCAAATTTTCTTGCTATCTTGAGCGTTATTATCTTTTTTGGCCTCGCCATTGGTTCATGGCTCCACATCAACGCCGTCGTGCCATGGGATTCGAAAAATCATTTTTATGCGATGTTCCGTTTCCTTGGTGATGCTTTGCACAATGGCGAGATTCCGCTTTGGAATCCCTATCATTTCGCCGGCCACCCCGCGATCGCTGATCCGCAGTCCCTGATTTTCACGCCGACCATGCTGCTATTCGCGCTCGTCGCGCCGAATGCCTCGATGCAGCTGTTCGATACAGTCATTCTCGCGCATCTTTTTGCCGGCGGCCTTTGTGTTCTTGGTCTGTTGCGCCGCTGGCGCTGGCATCCCGCCGGCGCGGTTCTCGCGGCCATTCTCTTCATGCTAGGGGGCGCCGCGTCTTCGCGGCTTCAGCATACCGGCATCATTATTTCCTATTCCTTTTTTCCAGCGGCCTTGTGGTGCCTCGATATTGCACTTGAGCGGCGGTCCTACCGATTTGCTATGGCGTTCGGCATTTTCGGATCCCTGATGGCGCTTGGGCGCGATCAGGTGGCCTTTCTGCTGTGTACGGTTCTGATCGGTTATCTAGTCTTTGCCGCGATCCAATCCGGAAGCCCGTGGATCTATCTGCGGGCACGCATCGGGATTCTCTTGACAAGCGCCGCCGTCGTCCTTGCGATCTTGATCGTCCCGGCGCTTCTCACCATGCAATTTCTGGCCGATTCCAACCGCCCGGGCTTTCCGTTTGGGGTCGCGGCGGTGGGGTCTCTGGCGCCGGTCAATCTCATCACGCTATTTGCTCCAAATTTCTTCGGCTCGCTCGATCATCTCTATGATTATTGGGGACCGGACTACGACACCATGCCGCGCGCCGACTGGACCGACCGCGCCGTCAATTATCTGTTCATCGGCACTCTGCCGTTTCTGCTCGTCGCTTGGCATGGGCTCGGAGCCGGCCGTTTGTTGGCGCGACGCGGCCGGTTCTTTCTCATTTTGCTCGCTCTTTCGCTTGCTTACGCGCTGGGGCGCTACACGCCGTTTTTTGCTCTGGCCTTTGACCGGATCCCCGGCGTTTCGCTTTATCGCAGGCCCGCGGACGCGACTTTTCTCGTCAATATCGCGCTTGCCTTTTTGGTTGGCTTCCTGATCCATCGCTATGTCGAGGAGGGGTTGCCGAAGCCGTTTGCCACGCTGCCGAAATGGCTTGCCTTCACGCTTGCCGCCGCAACAACGTTCGCCCTCGCTTTGCTGATCGGGAGCGGTCTTGCGTTTTCCTGGCGGGAAGGTCAGCTCGTGAATTCCCTCATCGAGTTGGGCGTCGCTGCCGCGCTTGCGATTGTCGGAACCCTGATTTTATACGGACTTGGATCGCCACGAAGGCGGGCTTTAGCGGCAAGCTTGTTCGTGCTTTTGAGCGGCGGTGAAATTCTTTGGCGCAACGCCGCCTCACCGCTGAACGCCGAGCCCATCGACCGCTACAGCCTCTATGCGGGCACAAAGCCGAGCGAAGCCGCCGGTATCGAGCTTTTGCGCCATGAAGTCGCGGCGCGGATGCAAGAGGGAGATCGGCCCCGCATCGAAATCCTGGGCCTCAAAGGGCCCTGGCAGAATGCGTCGATGGTGCTGAAGCTGGAAGATTCCCTGGGCTACAATCCGTTACGCATAGACGATTATGAACGCGCGGTGGGGCCCGGCCAAGATGCCGAAGATTTCACCTTGCGCCGCTATCCAGACACGTTTCGCGGCTATAATTGCCGACTGGCGCGTTTGCTCGGCCTTGAATATCTGATCCTCGATCGCCCTTTGCGAAAGCTGCCGCGCCACATTCCAGTACCAAGGGCCCGGGCCATCTATTCAAGTGAATCAATGTACATCTACAAACTCGGCAAACCTGCGCCGAGGGCCTATTTCGCGTCGACGGTGAAGCCGATCGACAATGAAGAGGTTCTCGATGAGCATGTCATGCCGGAGTTCGATTGGTCGAAGGAGGTTTTGATCGACAAGTCAAGCATGGCCGATCTGCATGCCGGTCCTTATCCGCAAGCCGATCGGAAAGCGACTGAGGGCATCAGCCAAGACAATGAGAAGAGCGTGGCCCCCGGTGCCGACACTATGCCAAGCGTCGCACAAAGCGCCTCGAAGGCCGCGATCGTCAGATATTCCGATAGCGCGGTTGACATCGATGTCGACTCTGAGAATCCAGGCATCGTCGTGCTCCACGATCTTTTCTATCCGGGCTGGGAAGTGCGCGTCGACGGGCGCGCGGAGCCGGTCCTTCGGGCCAATATTCTCTTTCGAGGTGTCGAGGTTCCGGCCGGACATCACCACGTCGAATTCTCATTCCATCCGCTGTCATGGAGTAATCTTTCGGTGGCGATGCACAATGTCTTGCATCGGAAGGGGGACTGAGGTTTGAAGCGTAGCCCATTCGCGCAGGAGATAATCCAGCCCGCCTCCCGGAGGGGCAGCTTGCGGGCGCGCTATGTGGCATTGGCTCTTTGCCTTCTGTCCTGCCCGGCATGGGCGCAATCGCCCGAAACCGGAAGCTCCGGCCTTCCTCCCTTACGTTTGCCGGGAAACCACGCGGCTCCGCCCGCGCCGCCAGCCGAGACGGCGCATGGTGCCCTCCAGCTGACCGCGCTTTTTGTGGCCTCCGACCCGCAGCCGGTCCGCGAGGGCTTGCAATGGCGGGTATTCGAAGACGCCGCGGGACAGGACGGAAAACATAGGCTGGTTGCGCAATCTTCGGACGCAATGGCCAATCTGCCGCTACCCGATGGGAATTTTATCGTTCATGCCGCCTTGGGCCTCGCAGGCGCGACCAAGCGCGTGACCATCAATGGCGCGTTGTTGCACGAAACCCTGGTGCTCAATGCCGGTGCCTTGCGGATCGCCGGGCAGCTTGGCGAGACGCCGATCAATCCAGCCAAGCAATCCATCTCAATCTATGTGCCGGAGACCGGCAATTCGGAAGCAAAATTGGTCGTGGCAAATGCCAAGGCCGGCGACACGATCGGTCTGCCCGAAGGAAATTATCATATCGTATCGACATTGCTCGATGCGGCGAGCAACGGATCGTCAAGCCCGACGAATTCGGTCATCAGCGCCGACCTCCGCGTTCAGGCCGGCAAGTTGACGGACGCAACCCTGCGCCATCGCGCCGCCACCATGACCCTGAAACTGGTGAATGGCCTGGGCGGCGAGGCCCTCGCCAACACGGCGTTCACGGTCCTGACCCCCGGTGGCGACGTCATCCGCGAAATGATCGGCGCGTTCCCGTCGGCGACCCTCGCGGAAGGCGAATATGTCGCCATTGCGCGGCACGACAACAAAACCTATCAAACGACTTTTAAGGTCGTCTCGGCACTCGACCGGGACGTCGAAGTCGTTGCCCAGGAAGCTCCGTCAAGCGCAACACCGTAAGCGCGCGGGTTGGCGTCCAATCTAACGCGACTTGCCAAGGAACGCAGTGAAGGCCGCGCGAGCTTCCTCGGAACGAACCGCGAGGTAAAATAGCCGCACTTCTTCTTCGATCCTCTCTTCTATGTCCTTGAGGTCGCCGCGCAAGAGGCGGCGCGTGGCAGCAAGCGCCGCGCGAGGTTTGGCGGCCAGTTGCCCTGCCCTCTTGATCGCAAAGGCCCGCAGCTCACTCGCGGGGACGATAGCGTTGACAAGCCCCAGCCGCAGCGCATCTTCCGCGCCGTAGGGCTCGCAAAGAGCCAGGAATTCGGCCGCCTTTGCCATGCCGACCCTGCGAGGAAGGAGCAATGAGGACGCCGCTTCCGGCACAACGCCCAGATCGACGAAAGGCATCCGAAACACAGCCGCCGGGGCGGCATAAACAAGATCGCAATGCAGGGTCATGGTGGCGCCAATGCCGATCGCCAGACCTTCGATCGCCGCGATCAGCGGAGTTTCACAAGCGGCGAGCACCTTGATGAAGGTGAAGGCGGGAAATTCTTCCGATCCGCCGGTTGCGTCAAGAAAATCGCCAATATCATTGCCGGCCGTGAACATTCCGCCGGCGCCCGAAAATACCACGGCTCCGATCGATGGATCGGATTGGGCTTGGCGCAAGGCCTCGGTCGCAGCCTTGTACATCGCTCCGGTCAGCGCGTTCTTTTTTTCCGGCCGGTCGAAGATCACGCACAAGACTGCGCCTTCGCGTTCGATCTTGAGATGAGTGGTTTCCGGTGGCAATCGCGGCTCCCGTTCGCAAGCGCGTGAACTGAATAGAGACTACCGGTTTGGGCTCGATGGCCGGCGGCCCTTATTGGCGAAGCAAGAGCCCGCCTGCGTGAACAGAGCTCGCGCCCCGGGTCACGTCGCGTTCGAGGCCGCCCGCACCGATCGCGATGTTCTCGGCAAAGAAGCGTGCGGTGGCGATTCGCGCTGCCAAGGCGGGATCGCTGTTGCCCGATTGAGCCAGCCGATGCGCGGCAAGCGCGCCTTTCGCCAGCGCCGTGCCGCCGCGCGCGTAAGCGAACAGCCGCAGATAGGGCGTGGCGCCGGCCAGCGCATCGTTGGGACGCGTCTTGGCCGCATCCTGCATGAACGTCGTGGCGCGCTCGAGGGCCTCCACGGCGTCGGCCAGGCATGGTTCCATTTCACCGATGCTGTCGGCATTGGTGTTTCGCAGGAGATCGAGAGCCGCATGCATGTCGGCGATCTCGCGGGCAACGGCGGCGCCCCCCGAAAGACCCAATTTCCGCTGCACCAGGTCGATCGCTTGAATGCCATTGGTGCCTTCGTAAATGGCGGCAATCCTTGCATCGCGCAGATATTGCGCGGCGCCCGTCTCCTCAATGAAGCCCATGCCGCCGTGAACTTGAATCCCGAGCGAGGCGACTTCGCTGCCAATGTCGGTCGAAAAAGCCTTGGCGACCGGCGTGAGCAGCGAAGCCCGCTCGGCTGCTTGGGCACGGGCGGTGTCGTTGTGCTCCCGCTTGGAGCGATCGATCGCATCGGCCGTCATGAGGCAGATCGTACGCGCGGCCGCAGTCAGGGCCTTCATCGTCATCAGCATGCGGGCGACATCGGGATGATGGACAATCGGGCTCATCGCCTCGGTTCTGTCCCCATCGGCGTGCCCTTGGCGTCTCTCTTTTGCGTAAGCCAGGGCCTGTTGGAAAGCTCGCTCGGCGATCCCGACGCCTTGCACCCCGACATTCAATCTGGCGCTGTTCATCATCGTGAACATGCAGGCGAGTCCCTTATGCTCTTCTCCGACGAGAAAGCCTCTTGCGCCGCCATGATCGCCATAGACCATGGTGCAGGTTGGCGATGCATGAATGCCAAGCTTGTGTTCCAACGAAGTGCAATAGACGTCGTTGCGCTCGCCCAGCGAACCATCGGGATTGGCAAAAAATTTAGGGACAAGAAAAAGCGAAATGCCCCGCGTACCGGCGGGCGCATCCGGCAAGCGCGCGAGCACGAAATGAAGGATGTTTTCCGTCATGTCGTGCTCGCCATAGGTAATGTAAATCTTGGAGCCGAACAGTTTATAAGTTCCGTCCGCCTGCCGTTCCGCCCTGGCGCGCAGCGCGCTAAGGTCGGAGCCAGCCTGCGGCTCGGTGAGATTCATCGTGCCGGTCCATTCCCCCGAGACGAGCTTTTCAAGATAAAGCTGCTTCAACGCCTCGGTCGCGTGCGATTGCAGCGCCTCGATGGCGCCAAGGGTGAGCAGCGGGCAAAGGCTGAATGCCATGTTCGCGGCATTCCAAATTTCATTGCAGGCCGTATTGAGAAGCAGCGGCAGCCCCATGCCGCCATATTCGGTGGGAGCGGTGATCGCATTCCATCCGCCCGCCGCCCATTGCCGGTAGGCGTCGGCGAAGCCCGGCGCCGCGACAACTTTGCCGGCATCAAACTTGGCTCCCTGGACGTCCCCAGTCCGGTTCAGCGGCGCAAGGATGTTTTCGGCGAATTTGGCGGCTTCCGCCAGGGTTGCCTCGGCAAACCCATCGCCAAGATCGGCATGAACGGAATCTTCGAAGCCCTTTCCCGACCCGGCCTCGTGGTTCATGGCAAAAAGAATGTCGGCAACCGGCGCACGATAGCTCATCGACCAAGCTCCACAAATGATCTTGCCGCTGCGAACGACGCCATTGCCCAGGGATGCGCCAGCCCACGGATTGAATTATAAGCCATCAGCGCTTCTTATGTCGTCCAGGATGATATATACGGATGAAGAGTGATTTTGTTGCACAAGGTTCGGCACAAGCCGCACAAAAAATAATGGCGGCGGATGCAGCGGGAATTGCGGAGGCGGCCCGCCTGCTGCGCTGCGGCGGCCTTGTCGCCTTCCCGACCGAGACGGTCTATGGTTTAGGCGCCGACGCGACCTCGGCGGCGGCCGTTGCCCGCATCTATGCGGCAAAAGCGCGGCCGGAGTTCAATCCGCTCATCGCCCATGTTGCCAATCTTGAAGCCGCGCAGGAACAGGGTATTTTTTCCTCCGAGGCATTAGGGCTCGCCAAGGCGTTTTGGCCGGGGCCGCTGACACTGGTCGTTCCCCTCGCACCGCAAGCGACCGTTTGCGCCGCCGCGCGCGCGGGCCAACAAAACATCGCCTTGCGGGTTCCCGCGCATTCGGTTGCGCTTGCGGTTATTTCAGCGGCCGGGCGACCATTGGCTGCGCCGTCCGCCAATCGCTCCGGCCGGGTGAGCCCAGTGACCGCAGCCCATGTCGCCGAGGATCTCGCCGGTGAGATCGATCTTATCCTGGATGGCGGCCGCTGCCCCATGGGGCTTGAATCGACGGTTGTGGACTGTCTCGAAACGCCCCCGCGCCTGCTGCGGCCAGGGGGAATTTCGCGCGCGGAGATCGAGGCCGTCCTGGGCTTTCAGCTTGGAAAGTCCGAAGCGTCAAAAGAATTGCGTTCGCCTGGATTGCTACAGTCCCATTACGCGCCCCGCGCAAAACTCCGTCTCGACGCGGATAGCCTCGCGGAGGGCGAAGCGGGTCTCGATTTCGGCGGCGTTTTTGCGGGGGAAAAAAATGTGCTGGATCTTTCGCCGCGTCGGGACCTTGCGGAAGCAGCGGCGAATTTCTTCAGCTTTCTGCGGGAACTGGATGCCCGCGCACCGCGTCGGATCGCCGTCGCGCCGATCCCCCACGAGGGATTGGGCGAAGCGATCAACGACCGGCTTGTCCGCGCCGCCGCGCCCCGCGAAAATCGCTGAAGCCTTCACATATTCGGATAGTTCGGACCGCCACCGCCTTCGGGCGGCGCCCAATCGATGTTTTGCGCCGGATCCTTGATGTCACAGGTTTTGCAATGGACGCAATTCTGCGCATTGATGACAAAGCGCGGATCTTTCTTGGTCTCCTCGTCGCGGTAGACCACTTCATACACGGCCGCGGGGCAGTAGAGCCGTGCCGGTTCGCCATATTCCGGCAGATTTTTTGCAATCGGAATCGACAGATCCTTCAGGTGAAGATGACACGGCTGGTCCTCCTCGTGATTGGTGTTTGAAACGAACACCGAGGACAGTCGATCGAAGGTCAGTTTGCCATCCGGCTTGGCATAGCGGATGGGCGTCACTTCGGCGAGGGGCTTGAGGCTCGAGTAATCGGGTTTGCCATGCGGAAGAGTCCCCAGCGGCGAAGCGCCGAAAATTTCATTGAGCCACATATCGAAGCCGCCAATCGCAATGCCGGCCCTCGTGCCATATCGTGACCAGAGCGGCTTTGCGTTGCGGACCTTGTAGAGATCGCGGCCGATGGGCGAGCGACGCCATGCGTCCTCATAGCCGCTAAGCTCATCCTGAGCGCGCCCCTCCTTGATCGCGGTCACAGCATGTTCGGCGGCCAGCATTCCGGAATAAATCGCATTGTGCGAACCCTTTATGCGGGGAAGATTCACAAAACCAGCCGCGCAGCCGACCAGCGCACCGCCAGGAAAGACGAGCTTCGGCACCGATTGCCAGCCGCCTTCCGTGATCGCCCTTGCCCCAAACGACAAACGTTGCCCGTCCCGGAACAAGGGCGCGATCGACGGATGCGTTTTGAAGCGCTGAAATTCATCGAAGGGAGACAGCGTCGGATTTGCATAATTGAGATGAACCACAAAACCGACGGATACGAGATTGTCCTCGAAATGATAGAGAAACGACCCGCCGCCGGTATGGTCGTCGAGCGGCCAGCCGAAGGAATGCTGTACGAGACCGGGCTTGTGCAAAGCCGGATCGACTCGCCAAAGCTCCTTTAGACCGATGCCGAATTTCTGCGGTTCACGATCCGCGTCGAGGTGGAACTTGGCGATGATTTCCTTGGCGAGAGACCCCCGTGCCCCTTCCGCAATCAAGGTATATTTTCCGCGCAGCTCAATGCCACGGGTAAAGCCGCTTTTGAGATGGCCATCGCGCCCGACTCCCATATCTCCGGTGGCAATGCCCAAAACCTCTCCCGCATCCCCATACAGCACTTCGGCGCCCGCAAAGCCCGGAAAAATATCGACGCCCAAAGCCTCGGCCTGCTTGCCCAAATAGCGCACAACATTGCCGAGCGAGCCGATGAAATTGCCATGATTGCTCATAAGGCGGGGCATGAAAAAATTGGGCAGGCGGATCGCGCGGCGCGGTCCCAGCACGTAGAACCGGTCCGAACTTACCTTGGTCGTCAAAGGCCGGTCTTCGTCCTGTCGCCATGCGGGTATCAGCTGGTCGAGCGCATGGGGATCGATCACCGCACCAGACAAGATATGGGCGCCAAGTTCGGCGCCTTTTTCCACAACGACCACCGAGAGTTCCGGGTCGAGCTGCTTGATGCGGATCGCAGCCGCAAGGCCCGCAGGGCCGGCGCCGACGATAACGACATCGAAATCCATGCTTTCGCGCGACGGCAAGGGGGGGACGGCCTCGGTCATGATTTATTTCGATCCTGGAATGCCGAATTAATCTGGACTCGTCTTCGTCGGCTGGATGCCCACAAGACGCTGCGCGTGTGGCAAAGGGGAGAAGAACGGCTCAAATACTAAAAGCGAGGGAGTATCGTATTTCCTGGCCCCAAAGCGTACAAAAATACCTATGCCTTTGCCAAGAGGCGTTGAAATGCGACGGAACGGCCGAGATCATGAACAAAAATCTGATTGAGCTGCTGCGCTGGTACACGGAGATGGGGGTCGATATCGCCGTCGACGAGGCTCCGCACGACCGCATCGCGGAAAGCCTGGCCAGCGTCGCCACCCGCGTGGAAAAGCCCGATCCCCTCCCCGCGCCGATGCCGCAGCCCGCGGACGCCGGGCGCCGAGCGATGTCCGAACCGGCGGCAGCGCTTCCGGCCGAGGCTATCGAAGAAACCGCGCGGGAAAGCGCCGCTGCCGCCCAGACCCTCGACGAACTCCGCGAACGGCTCTCGCAATTCGAAGGCTGCGGCCTGAAGGCAACGGCGACCAGGCTGGTGTTTGGCGACGGCAATCCAAATGCAAGCATCATGATCGTCGGTGAGGCGCCGGGCGCTGACGAGGACCGCCAGGGAGTGCCGTTTGTCGGCCGCGCTGGTCAATTACTGGACAAGATGCTGGCTTCGATCGGGCTCGACCGCACAAAGGTTTTTATCGCAAATGTGGTGCCCTGGCGGCCGCCCGGGAACCGCACGCCGACTCCCCTCGAGACGGCGGCCTGTCTTCCCTTCACGCGACGGCAGATCGAACTCGTCGATCCGAAGATTCTGGTCTGCCTCGGCGCTGCGGCAGCCCATACTCTTCTTGGCAGCAAAGATGGGATCATGCGGATGCGGGGACGCTGGTTCAGCTATATGATGGGCACTAAAGAAATCCGAGCGATAGCCATGCTGCATCCTGCTTATCTCCTTCGCCAACCCGGTCAAAAGAAATTGGCATGGCAAGATTTGCGCATGCTCGCCAAGGAAATCGAACGCCTACAATCGATGTGAACTTTTTGAGGAACGAGGATGGCCGGGGACATAGATGATGGCCCGCCGTTGGGCCGATAAACCACGCGGCGAGCCGAGGTCCGCGCCTTTCGAGGAAGCTAGATCCGTAGGCCGCCCAAGTTGAGTTGCTCGCGGAGCTCGGCGAGCTTGTCCTCGCGCCGCTGCGTGACAAGGATCAAGACGACCATATAGAGCGATGTCAGCGAGACGCCGGCTTCCATCCATGGAAAGGGAGGCGAATCGAAAGGCCGGAATCCAAGCGCGCCCGCGACCAGATTTAGGCTGATCCAGCTGCCCAACATAATGGTCAGAATTCCGATGAAACGGGGACGGCCGAGGAAAGCCGTCACGCGATCCACGGTTCGTTGAAGGGGCGTTGCCTTCTGATGGTGCTCGGCATGGAGCCGGGCCAGAGATCGAATCGTCTCTTCGATATGGGACGGAATTATCGGTAGGGAGAGTTTCTCGTCGACCATATGATCCTCGCCCGTCTGCGCCCGAACGCCAGCTTTGTCGCTGCGTCCATCGAAGAGATGCGCCGCGTTTGGACGTCAGCATCGGAACGGCTTGGCGGAAGCCGAAGTTCCCCGCTGCTGTTGTCAACGCTCCCACCACGATGAAAGGAACAACTCATGCCTTTGGTGCTCGCACTCGCCGCCATCCTATTTTTGTTGGTTGGTGCACCCGCAAAGGCACTCCAACCGCTCACCGATGTGGAAAGAGCTGAACTCCGGCCCGCGATTGCCGCGCATGGATGCACAGGTGGCAAGATCGAAGTGGAGAAGGAAAAATACAGGGTCGAAGGAGCCAAGTGCGGCGACGGGCGAAGATATGTTTTGGAGTTCAATGCCGGGTTCGTGCTGACGAACAAGGAATTGGAGTAGTCGATAAGACGGCGAGCTTGAGCTGGCTTGAGAAACGCGGTCCCAGCACCGCCCCGCTGCGGCTCAGGAGCACAATGAAAAGGCGACGCATTTGCGCGTCGCCAAGGTGCCAGAGCTGGGAGGACAGATGCTCTGTGTCCCTCTTGGTAACCCTAAAAGCTTAACAAGGGCGTACGGAATCGCACACCCTGACTCCAGCTTGCGCCTCAAAGCCATGAAATTTGAATAAAATGTTGATTTTGCTGGCGAGAGAGACGGGACTTGAACCCGCGACCTCCGGCGTGACAGGCCGGCGCTCTAACCAACTGAGCTACTCCCCCGCGGAGGCGGCAACGAGGGCCGCACCGGAGACTTGCCGGATAGGATAGGCGCGAGGCCAAGTCAAGCAAAACAAGTTCACGCAAACCAGGCCATCCCGCCCTAGAAACCTCCGTCGGGCTTCCCTAAAGCTGAAGAAGCGACTTCGGCGACCTGGTTTGCGTTGGATTTCCCTGGATCAGACTCCGATCAAACTATGCAGGAACGCCAGGATGCCTTTCCGTGGGGGTGCGGGAGGTGGCTCCGGCTCTCTTTGCTGCCAATTGATCATTGAAAGAGCCAACTTCCGTTGCTCTTCAACCTCTGCGAGACTTTGACGGAGGCTGGCAATGACGCTGTCTTTTTGAAGCAGCTGTTCGCGCAGAAGTTTAATTTCACTGCGTAATGACAGATTCTGAAGAATCAAATTTGTCCCGTCCGGATCGCTCGATTGAGGGTCGGACGAGCTGCTCACTGTTCCAACGGGCGGAAACACACTGTGGAGATCCGCTGGGTCGATGGAATAGGAACTGTCTTCATTTCTTTTGGCTGCGATAGCTCCCTTTTTTACGTAGGCGGAAATCGTTGACTTGGATTTCCCGGTTGCCTTCGCAGCCTGTCCAATGGTGTACATGACGGAACCTGCACCGATCGGATTGACAGTCACTGGACCTTAGCACCGAACAGCCTAGGGCGGAACCATCTTCATGTCATCCGTCTTGCGCTCCTGCAGCAACTAGGGCCGCTCGCTTTGCTATTTTTTCAACCGGAACAAGGGGCTGCATGGGACGTTGCTGATTTTCCAAAAAGAGTCTTTTGGCTGAACCTTGAGGAGAATCAAATGCGTCAAGGCCTCGGCTGGGGTGGCGGCCCAGGTTGGCATGGCTGGCGGAGAGCGGGCGACTGGAAAACTCTGATTTCAAAAGCTGGATGGTGGGCGGTGACGGTCTCGAACCGCCGACCCTCTCGGTGTAAACGAGATGCTCTACCAACTGAGCTAACCGCCCTTAAATCTTCCAACCGTGCCGTGGCTGCCGGGACCGCCTCCCCACGGTCGCCTTGAGGCCCTCGCTTGGCGAGACAAGAACGGGATGCGGAAAAGTGGAAACCGGTTTTCCGCCCCCATTCCGCTCTTAGCATTTGGAATCGATCACGTTCATGATTTAGGTCGCATACTGGGTCTGGAGCGTCAATCCGGTCACGGGGGTCGCGGCGAGCGGCCCGATTTCCAATCAAACCTGGCCGACGCCGGCCTTCGCCTTTTCCGCGGCTTTCTTCCCCAGCCTCCGCTCGTCGAAGCGCTGCAAAACGGTGAAAAATGACGGGACAAATAAAACCGCCAGAAGAGTCGAGGCCAGCATTCCGCTGAAGACCGCAATCCCGATCGATTTGCGCGCCGAAGCGCCGGCGCCGCTTGCAAGAACCAGCGGCACCACACCAAGAATGAAGGCAAAGGACGTCATCAGGATGGGCCGGAAACGCAGCCGCGCCGCTTCAATCGCCGCAGCCATGATTTCCATGCCCTCCGCGCGTTTTTCGCGCGCATATTCGACAATCAGGATCGCGTTTTTGCTCGAAAGGGCAATGAGCAGGATGAGGCCAATCTGCGTATAAAGATTATTGGCGACCCCGAGCCCCATCAGCGCGCCGACGGTGCCGAGCAAAGCAAGCGGCACCGCAAGCAGTACGGCGAGCGGCAGGATCCAGCTTTCATATTGTCCGGCGAGGACAAAATAGACGAGCAGAATCGCAAAGGCGAAAACGTAATAGATCTGTTTGCCGACAGCCTTCTCCTGATAGGACATGGCCGACCATTCATATCCGGCGCTCGGAGGCAAGGTTTTTTGCGCGATCTGTTCCATCAGCGCGAGCGAGTCGCCGGAACTGAATCCCTCCGACGGCGTACCGATGATCGTTGCCGTCGGGTAAAGATTGTAGAGGCTGATCAGTCCAGGCCCCACCACGGTTCGGACATCGACAATGGTGCCAAGCGGCACCATCGTTCCATTGCCAGCTCGCACTTTGAAATTGCGGATGTCGTCGGGCCTGACGCGATATTGTCCCTCGGATTGGATATAGACCTGAAACACGCGGCCGAACTTGTTGAATTGCGTGACATAGTTGGAGCCGATGAAATCCGACAGGGCGGAAAAGACCTGGCCGACAGTGACGCCGAGCGTGGCCGCCTTGACCCGGTCGACCGAGACATAAAGCTGCGGCTCACCGGCACGAAACGAGGTGGTGAGATGGCTGAGGGAGGATTGTGTTTCGCCGTCCTGGACAATGGCGCGCGTTATGTTTTCCAGCATCGCGTAGTCGAAATTTCCGTCCTTCAGTTCAACCTGCATTGTGAAGCCGCTCGCATTGCCGATGCCCTGGATTGGCGGCGGCACGATAACGAAGGTGCTGGCGTCTTCAATTTGATGCAGCGCGCCGTTCAGACCGTTGAAGATGCTGCGCAAATCCTGACCCTTGGCCTTGCTGCGGCTATCCCAATCCTTCAGCATGACATAGGCGACGCCGCCGTTCGATAGGCTGGCGTTATTGTCGAGAACAGACACGCCATTGATCGCCAACACCTGATCGACGCCCGGAAAACCTTGCGCAATGGTGGTGACTTTTTGCATCACCGCCGTGGTGCGTTCCAGCGAAGCGCCGTCCGGAAGCTGCGCCCCGATCAGAACATAGCCCTGATCCTCGATCGGCAAGAATGCGGTCGGAAGCCGGGTTAAGCCCCAGGCCGCGATCCCAATCAAAACGAGCGACACGAACACCATGGCGCCACTTACATGGACCATGCGGCTGATCAAGGCGGCGTAGCCGCGTTCGCAAGCGTCATAGACCCGATTGAATCCGCGATAGAAGATATTGCGCTGTTCTGGCGGCACCGCGGGGCGAAGCCAGAGCGCGCATTGCGTCGGCTTGAGAGTCACCGCATTGATCGCGCTGATGAAGGCGGTGGCCGCGATGACGAGCGCAAATTGCTGATAGAGCTGACCCGTCAGGCCCGGCAAAAAGGCGGCGGGAATGAACACCGCCATCAGAACCAAGGTAATACCTACAATCGGCCCGAACAATTCATCCATGGCCTTTTCAGCCGCGGCCTGCCCGTCCATGCCATCGTCGATATGGCGGGCCACCCCCTCGACAATGACGATCGCATCGTCGACGACGATGCCGATGGCGAGGACGATCGCAAACAGCGTCGACAGGTTGACGGTGAAGCCAAGCGCCCACATTGCCGCGAAAGCCGCGATGAGGGTCACGGGCACGGTCGTCGCCGGTACTAAGGTCGCACGCCAATCCTGCAAGAAAACCAGAATGACGATCAGCACCAGGATCGCGGCCTCGAACAGGGTTTTGTAGACTTCGTGGATCGAGGCCTCGACAAAGACCGTCGTGTCGAACGGAATCGAATAGACAAGCCCCGGCGGGAACCTCTTGGAAAGCTCTTCCATCTTGGCGCGGACTTCCTTCGCGACGTCGATCGCATTCGCCTCCGGCAATTGATAAATACCGATGCCTGCCGCGGGATGGCCGTTGAAGGTGAAGGATTGGCTGTAGGTCTGCGCGCCAAGTTCGACGTGACCGATATCGCCGACGCGGGTGATTTGCCCGCCATTGGCCGCGTCGACTTTTACAATGATCTTCTCATATTCTTTTGGATCGTTGAGGCGGCCGTTGATATTGACCACATATTGGAAATCAACGCCGGCCTGAACCGGGGGCATGCCGATCGCGCCGGCGGTGACCTCTTGGCTTTGCTGTTGGATCGCGGTGACGACGTCGCTCGGCGTCAAGCCGCGCGCCTGAAGAGTCATTGGATCCATCCAGACCCGCATCGCGTACTGGCCCGTGCCGAACACATTGACATTGCCGACTCCCGGCAAACGCGCCAATTCGTTTTGCAGATTGATGACGCCGTAATTTGAGAGAAAAAGACTGTCGAACCGCTCGTCCGGAGAAGACAGAGTCACGAATTGCAGAATCGATGTCGCTCTCTTCTGGGTGATCACGCCCTGAATTTGCACGGCTTGCGGCAATTGCGCCATGGCTCTCGCCACCCGATTCTGGACAAGGACCTGCATGAAGTCGGCATCGCTGCCGATGGCAAAGGTGATCGTGAGCGTGTAGGTGCCATCGCTCGCGCTCGTCGATTGCATGTAAAGCATATGCTCGACGCCGTTCACCTGCTGCTCGATCGGCAGAGCCACAGTGTCGACGACGGTCTTCGCACTGGCGCCGGGATAGCGGGCCGTAACCTGGACAGTCGGCGGCACGACATTTGGATATTGCGCGACCGGCAGCTTGAGGAGCGCCACCCCGCCGATCAGCATCATCACGAACGCCAGAACATTGGCGAGGATCGGCCGCTCGATGAAGAAACGCGACATCATGAGGGCAGCCTCAGCACCGGGCGTTTGGCCGGCCAGCAGGAAAGCAACTCATAATGCAGGGCGGGTCGCCCCGGTTGTTCTGCGTGCGTCGGGCCCGTATCCATGTTCTGGCATATTCCTCAGGCGCGAGATGAATGAAATGGATTTGGCTTTGCGATAAGCAAGAACGATCTAAAGGTTGGAGGCTCCGCTTTTGCCGGCGCCCTGCCCCCCGGTCTCTGCTGCATTGACCTGCCGCGGTGAGACTTTTTGGCCGGGAACGGCACGTTGCGTTCCGCCGACGACGATCAAATCGCCGGGGGCGATCCCGCTGTCTATGGCCCGCAAGCCATCGTCCTGCAAGGGCCCGGTTTTCACCTGCCGCTGCTCCACGATGTCGTCCTGTCCGACCACCAACAGATAGCTGCCCTGCTGCGAGGTGCCGATCGCCGTGTCGGCGACAAACAGCGCCTTGTCCCTTTGGTCGATCGGCACGCGGATGCGCACAAACAGGCCGGGGAGCAACAGATCGTCTTTGTTGTTGAAAATCCCGCGGACCATCAAAGTGCCGGTCGCCGGATCGACTTGCGGGGATACGTAATCGAGATGACCCTTGTGGGGATAGCCGGTTTCCGACTGCAGTCCCAGCTCCACCGGCACCTCGGTGATGTCGATGGCTTTGCCGCCTTCCTCGCGCCGCCTCTCCTTGACGGTAAGGACCTGTGCCTCGCTGACATTGAAATAGGCGTAGATCGGGTCGACTTGAACAATCATCGCAAGCGGCGTCGGCCCGCTGACGCCGACCAGCGCTCCCACATCGACCAAATGATTGGTCACGACGCCATCGAACGGTGCGGTCACTTCCGTGTAACCGAAGTTGATGCTGGCCGTCTCCACCCCCGCTTTCGCGCCGTCGACTCCCGCCAGCGCCTGATCAAGTTTTGCCTTGGCGTCTTCGACCGCGGACACCGAGGCCACAGCCTGTTTTCCCAGCGCGGATTTCCGCCCAAATTCCTGTTGCGCCTGGAGCAGAATGGCCTGCTGGGCGGCGAGCGTGGCCTTCGCCTGATCAAGAGCTGCGGCATAAGTATCGCGTTCAATGCCGAACAGCCTTTGCCCTTTGCTGACCTTGGCGCCGTCTTTGTAGGTTTGCTCGGTGAGGAAGCCCTGGATACGTGCGTTAAGGGTGACCGATTTGAAGGCTTGGGTGTTGCCGGTCAGTTCGAAATAAAGCGTCAGCGGCCGCTCGACCGGCGGAGCGACGGTGACCTTGGCGGGCGGTGGCGGAACATAGGCGTTATGCTTGTCGCATCCGGCGACGCCGAGAGCCAGACCACAGGCAAGAGCTCCCGCGGCGGCGGTCCAGGTCTGCGATAAGAGTCTTGGCCGCTGCATGAACGCTCCCAAATCCGCTCTGTTGGCGGAGCCGATCCGCGGCGTGTCCGACGGCTCGCCGACAAGAGCTTCTACCGAATCAGATGAAATCTTTGCGAATCGATAAGACAGAGTTGACGGAAACGTCGCCCGCTATTTAACGCCTTCAAAAATTGCATAAGCCGAAAATAGCGCAAGGAAAAGGCCGCGTACCTTTCGGCCGCGGCCTTTATCTCTGACTAGGCTGGTTGTCCTCGACTAATGGGCGATCGCGCCGGGAGTTTCCTCCTCCGTAGCAAGCGGCGCCACGGCCTTTGCGTCCTCTTCCCAGACGATCGGCTTCGGTTGACGTATCAAGGCGTAACGCAAGACTTCATCCATACGGGCTACCGGGACGATTTCCAGCGCATTCTTCACCGAGTTCGGAATCTCAGCGAGATCCTTGGCGTTTTCCTCAGGGATCAGGACCATCTTCAGGCCACCGCGCAAAGCGGCCAAAAGCTTCTCCTTCAACCCGCCAATCGGAAGGACCCGACCGCGCAAGGTGATCTCGCCGGTCATCGCGATATCCCGCCTGATCGGAATGCCCGTCATGATCGACACGATGGCGGTTGCCATGGCGACGCCGGCCGAGGGACCGTCCTTGGGAGTAGCGCCCTCGGGAACGTGGACATGGATGTCACGCCGGTCGAAGACCGGAGGCTCGATGCCAAAATCGACGGCCCGCGAGCGGACATAGGACGCCGCCGCCGAGATCGATTCCTTCATGACATCGCGCAGATTTCCGGTCACCGTCATGCGGCCCTTGCCGGGCATCATCACGCCTTCGATGGTCAGCAACTCGCCGCCGACTTCCGTCCAGGCCAGACCGGTCACGACACCAACCTGATCCTCGGTTTCGGCCTCGCCGTAGCGGAACTTCGGCACGCCGAGGAAATCGGGCAGATTCTGCTCGGTAACCGCGACTTGCTTCGTCTCGCCCGTGAGGATCTGCTTGACCGCCTTCCGCGCCAGCTTGGACAGTTCGCGCTCGAGGTTGCGGACCCCCGCCTCACGTGTGTAGCGCCGGATCAGCAGGATCAGGCCGGCATCGTCGATCGACCACTCCTTGAGCGCGAGACCGTGTTTCTTGAGCCCCGCCGGGATCAAATGGCGACGCGCGATCTCGACCTTTTCGTCCTCGGTGTATCCGGCGATGCGGATAATCTCCATACGATCCATCAACGGCGCCGGAATATTCAACGTATTCGCGGTCGTGACGAACATCACGTTCGACAGATCATAGTCGACTTCGAGATAGTGATCGTTGAAGCAGTGATTCTGCTCCGGATCGAGAACTTCAAGAAGCGCCGACGAAGGATCGCCCCGGAAATCCATTCCCATCTTATCGATCTCATCGAGCAAGAAGAGCGGATTGGAGCTCTTGGCCTTGCGCATCGACTGAATGATCTTGCCGGGCATGGAGCCAATATAGGTGCGCCGATGCCCGCGGATTTCAGCCTCGTCGCGCACGCCGCCGAGCGACATCCGGACGAATTCACGTCCGGTCGCCTTGGCGATCGATTTACCGAGCGAAGTCTTGCCGACGCCGGGAGGACCGACGAGGCAGAGGATGGGCCCGGTCAACTTATTGGCCCGGCTTTGAACCGCAAGATATTCGACGATCCGTTCCTTGACCTTTTCGAGACCAAAATGCTCGCTATCGAGCACGTTCTCGGCAATCGTCAGATCTTTCTTGATCTTCGAGCGCTTGTTCCACGGAATCGTCAGCAGCCAGTCGAGGTAATTGCGCACGACGGTGGCTTCCGCCGACATCGGCGACATCTGGCGCAGCTTCTTCAGTTCCGCGGTCGCCTTGTCGCGCGCTTCCTTCGAAAGCTTGGTCGTCTTGATCCGTTCCTCGATTTCGGCAAGATCGTCCTTGCCGTCCTCATCGCCGAGTTCCTTCTGAATAGCCTTCATCTGCTCATTCAGATAATACTCGCGCTGGGTCTTCTCCATCTGCCGCTTGACACGGGTGCGGATGCGTTTTTCGACCTGCAGAACCGAGATCTCGCTCTCCATGAGGGCCAGACATTTTTCGAGTCTCTTGGCGATCGAAATGGTCTCGAGCACAGCCTGCTTGTCATTGATCTTGACCGCCAGATGGGAAGCGATGGTGTCGGCGAGCTTGGAATAATCGTCGATCTGGGTGACCGCGGCCACGACTTCCGGCGAGATCTTCTTGTTGAGCTTCACATAGCCTTCGAATTCGGCGACGACGGAACGCGCAAGCGCTTCGACCTCGACTTTGTCGACCGGCTCCTCAAGGACCGCTTCCGCATCGGCTTCGTAGAAATCATCCGTGCGGGTATAGCCCTGCACCTTGGCGCGCACCTGTCCTTCGACAAGCACCTTGACGGTCCCGTCAGGCAATTTCAAAAGCTGCAACACCGAAGCCAGCGTTCCGGTTGTGAAAATCGCTTCTGTCGCTGGATCGTCGTCGGCGGCCGTCATCTGCGTCGCGAGCAGAATAAGCTTGTCGGTTTTCATCACCTCTTCGAGCGCGCGAATCGATTTCTCGCGGCCCACGAACAGCGGCACGATCATATGCGGAAACACCACAATGTCGCGCAACGGAAGCACGGGATAGCTTTCGGTCGTACCGGGGCGAACAGGTTCGCGTTTCTGGGTCATTTCATCGTCCTATTCGTCGAGACTACGGAGCAATATTGCTGAGATGGCAGCGCGGCTCTTGAGTTTCAAGAAGTCCTTGTCAGGACCGCGTTGCCTTTTATGACGCAGACGGCTTACAGCTCGTAGAGATCGCGGACCAAGGCTCAAGCGCTCGTGCCACTCTTTTCGCTTCGTTCCGCATAGATGTAGAGTGGGCGGGATTTGCCCTCGACCACGTCGGGGCCGATAACAACTTGTTCGACGCTGTCGAGGCCGGGAAGATCGAACATGGTGTCGAGCAGAATGCCTTCCATGATGGAGCGCAAGCCGCGGGCGCCGGTGCGCCGCTCGATGGCCTTTTTGGCGACGACGTTGAGGGCCTCGTCCTGGAAAGTAAGCTCGGTGTTCTCCATTTCGAACAAGCGCTGATATTGCTTGACGAGCGCGTTCTTGGGCTCGGTGAGGATTTTCTTCAGGGCGTCCTCATCGAGATCCTCAAGCGTCGCGATGACCGGCAATCTGCCCACGAATTCGGGGATCAGCCCGAATTTCAGCAAATCCTCCGGTTCAACTCTCCGCAGGATCTCGCCGGTTCTGCGATCGTCGGGTGACTGCACGATCGCGCCAAAACCGATCGAAGTGCTTTTTCCGCGTGTCGAAATGATTTTCTCGAGCCCGGCGAAGGCGCCGCCGCAGATGAACAGAATATTTGTCGTATCGACCTGCAAGAATTCCTGCTGCGGGTGTTTGCGCCCACCCTGCGGCGGCACCGACGCGACCGTGCCTTCCATGATCTTCAAAAGCGCCTGCTGGACGCCTTCGCCGGACACGTCGCGGGTGATCGAAGGATTGTCGGACTTGCGGGAAATCTTGTCGATTTCATCGATGTAGACGATCCCGCGCTGCGCCCGCTCGACGTTATAATCGGAGGCCTGAAGCAGTTTCAAAATGATGTTTTCAACATCCTCACCCACATAGCCGGCTTCGGTGAGCGTCGTGGCGTCCGCCATGGTGAAGGGCACGTCGAGAATCCGCGCCAAGGTCTGCGCGAGCAGGGTCTTGCCCGACCCGGTCGGCCCGATCAGAAGAATATTCGATTTCGCCAGCTCGACGTCATTGTGTTTGGTCGCGTGGTTGAGGCGCTTGTAGTGATTATGTACGGCGACCGACAAGACACGCTTGGCCTGCGGCTGGCCGATCACATAATCGTCCAGGACTTTGCAGATTTCCTTGGGTGTCGGAATGCCGTCCCGGCTCTTCACCAGGGAGGACTTGTTTTCCTCCCGGATGATGTCCATGCATAGTTCGACGCATTCGTCGCAGATAAACACGGTCGGCCCGGCAATGAGCTTGCGGACCTCATGCTGGCTCTTGCCGCAAAATGAGCAATAGAGCGTGTTTTTCGAGTCGCTGCCGCCGACCTTAGTCATGGAAAGTCTCCGTATTGGCCGAAGCCATGTGCTGCTAACTCCGGTCGGTGTCGTTGGCTGAAGTATGCTGCTTCCGCCACAGGCTGGCGGAGACGCATGAACCCGCCAAGAATGCCCACCGCAAACTCTATCCTAGTCCTGCTTTCCTTCAAACCATGCCCCGACCGCAGGCCGTTACTTTCCAATGTGTTGTTTCGCTTGCCGCCACTCGACTTGTTAAGTCCGGTGCCATTCATCACCGGCTTTCGCCGCGAGTCTAGCATCAACCTAACCATACGTTCCCACATTGGTTGCGCCAAATCGCACACGAAAGAAAATATAAGCAATTTACGTACCAATACAATCCTTCGTTCTTTGTCCGTTTCCTGACTTGGCCTACGCCGCTGCCCTTAAGCCTTCAGCCCGTTAAAGACCGATTCTCGATGCTGCCCGCTGTCCATTAATAAACAGGCAAAAACCCGCTTCGATAGACCTATTTGCTCTCCGGCAGCGGAAGGTCGTCCGGCCGCTTGACGATGACATGGTCGACGATGCCGAACTCCTTTGCATCGTCGGCGGACATGAAATGGTCGCGGTCGAGGGTTTTCTCGATCGTTTCGTAATCGCGGCCGGTGTGTTTCACGTAGATCTCGTTCAGCCGCTTCTTGATTTTCATAATGTCTTCGGCGTGCCGAAGAATATCGGAAGCCTGACCTTGGAATCCGCCGGACGGCTGATGCACCATGATCCGTGCATTCGGCAAGGCGTAGCGCATGTTCTCCGCGCCGGCGCACAACAGAAGCGAGCCCATCGAGGCAGCCTGGCCGACGCAAAGGGTCGACACCTTCGGCCGAATGAATTGAATCGTATCGTAGATCGCAAGGCCCGCCGTCACGACGCCGCCCGGCGAGTTGATATACATCGAGATTTCCTTCTTGGGGTTTTCCGCCTCCAGGAACAAAAGCTCGGCGATAATCACGGAGGCCATATGGTCCTCGACGGGTCCCGTCAGGAAAATCAGCCTTTCGCGCAGCAGCCGCGAATAGATATCGAAACCCCGCTCGCCGCGGCTGGTGTTCTCGATGACCTGGGGAATCAGGTAATTGTCATAGATTTCAATCGGATCGCGATCGCGCATGGCGCAGTCTTTCCTGGTAAGGATCTCGTCCAAGACGGGCCGGCATCACCTGGCAGGCCCAGCGGGCGAGATGTCTGAGGTACCCCTTGGTTTGAAAAGATAGCATATTGCAGGTGGCGGGCCAGAAAACCTTACCCACTGGTAAACTTGGTGGAGCGCGGTCGCCTCGGCGGCTCATTTTTCGCTGTCGACCGCGGCCTCCTCATCTTCCTCCGCGCTGGCCGCCTTCAGGAGCTCCTCCTTGGAGACCTTTTTATCGGTCACCTTGACCTGAGCGATAATGTGATCGACGACTTTTTCCTCAAACAAGGGAGCCCTGATTTCGGCCAAAGCCTGGGGGTTCTTTCGGTAATAGTCCCAAACGACCTGTTCCTGACCGGGGAAAGCCCGCGCCCGCTGAGCCAGAGCCTGGCTGACTTCCTCGTCCGAGACTTTGATCTCCGCCTTGTCGCCGACTTCGGCCAATAGCAAACCAAGCCGCACCCGGCGTTCGGCTATTTTTTGATATTCAGCCCGCGCCGCTACTTCGGTCGTGCCCTCGTCTTCATAGCTGCGCCCGCTCCGGCGTTGTTCGGCTTCAACCTTCCGCCAGACCGTTTCGAACTCCTGGGTGACCAATCCCTCGGGCACTTCGAATACATATTTGTTGTCGAGAGCATCGAGGAGATCGCGCTTCCATTTGCCGCGCGAGGCCGCAAGGTGGTCGCGTTCGATGTTTGCGCGAACGGTCTCCTTCAACTTGCCTAGATCTTCCAAGCCGAAGCCTTTGGCGAAGGCATCATCGATCGTAATTTCGCCGGGTGCCGCCGCCGCCTTGAGCGTCACATCGAAGGTCGCCTCCTTGCCCGCGAGCTTGGCGGCGCTGTAATCCTCCGGAAAAGTCACGGCAATCGTCCGGCTTTCGCCGATCTTCATGCCTTCGACTTGCGATTCGAAGCCGGGAAGAAAGCTGCCCGAACCCAGCACGACATCGATATTTTCGCCGGCACCCCCCTCGAAGGCTTCACCGTCGATCTTGCCGACAAAGTCCAATGTGACCTTGTCCCCGTTTTCTGCAAGGGCTTCCCCCTCTTTGGGCGTGTAGGCCCGATTTTGTTCGGCAAGCCGGTTCATGACCAGATCGACCTCGCTGTCGGGAACATCGACGATCAGCCGTTCGATGGCGATCTCTTCGAACCCGCCCAACTCGATCTTCGGCAAGACTTCGAGCGCGACCGTGAAGGCGAAATCGGCCTGCGCTTCAAACACTTTTTCGATTTCGTCCTTGTCGCCGCCCAAATCGATCTTGGGCTCCGTGGCGAGCCGCAGCTGATTGTCTTCGACAATCTTGCGATTGGCTTCGTTGACGGCGTCCTGGACAACTTCCGCCATGATCGAGCGGCCGTAGAGCCGCTTCAAATGCGAAACCGGAACTTTGCCCGGCCGAAACCCATCGATCCGAGCCTTGGCCCTGACCTCGGCGAGCTGACCTTCGACGCGCTCCGCCAGATCGGTGGCGGGAATCACCACCTTGAATTCCCGCTTGAGGCCCTGCGAGAGGGTTTCCGTAACCTGCATCTTACTAAACCTTTTTTGACTGCGTCGCCTTAGAGCAGGTCCTTAAAAAAGTTACCAGACTTTTCGACAAGAACCCGCCGCAACTGTTTGATTTCAACCGAGTCCTTGAACCTCAAATGAGGCCATCCGACCGCGATATACAAGACCTAACTTTCACTTTGAGAGGGGCTCGGCTGGCGAGGCGCGGCCGTTTTGCCGGTTGATCGTCGACCCCACGCTCCCGGAGACCGCTCAAAGATTTGGTGCGGGCGGAGGGACTCGAACCCCCACGATTTTCACCACCGGAACCTAAATCCGGCGCGTCTACCAGTTCCGCCACGCCCGCCACATATTTCAAAGGCTTAAGGTTCAAGCCGCGCCTCCCGCAGCCAGGTCGCGGAGCTAACGCTCCTCCAGCGGCGCTCTCAACCACCCCAAGGCACGCTACGAAGTTAATTTTGGATGACGGCTGTATATCGGTCTGCTCTCGATACCTCAAGCTCTCCTGAGCAGGTATTTTCCAAGATCATCCGATGGGGTCTGGGCGATAAATCTGACACGACAAAGCCGCTCGGAGAAATGAGCGGTGGCCGCCTGCTGATGAAGTTGCGAGACGAGAGACTTCAGGGCGAGGGAAGCCTTGTCGAAGGGATGACCGGCAGCCACCGCTTTTACGGCTTCCGGGCAAACTACCCCCAGACTTCCTGGCGGTATTTGCCGTAGTTGGATTGGCCTCCGGACTACACGTTCCGGGTGCCGCTTGGCCGTCGGTGCAATTAAGACGACGAAACGCTGATATGGCTCGACTCGTTCTGGCTCAAGCTGGAGGCGGAAGTTCCGACGGGTTCTATCGAAACGACTTCAAAAATATGGAACTCGCTTTCCTCCCGGATCGAAACATGGTCTCCCAAAATGAACCGGTCGGTAATGAAGTCGTGGCTGGTCGCGTTTTCGGAATGATCGCCCTCGAATTGGAAGGCCCAGCTGCGACCGGATTTCCTCAGCAAATGGGCAGTTTCGACCGCCGCGGCCGGCCTAAGGCGAATAATCCCACAAAACTCATGATAAAGGCGCCACAAAACGCTATCGATTCTTCCGTTGCCATCGATGGGCGCGATAAGAATGTATCCAATGGATTGAGCGCGCTGCCGCCGGCCTCTGTCGCTTGCAGGCTCCAGCCGAATGCGCAGAAAACTTGCAGGAAGTTCTGCCCAGGTGATTTTTGCGATTTGGGCCAATCGTTGCATGTCGCCCTAGCTTGCTGAGAAATTAAAGACAAAATTCCGGTCGACGTTGAAGCTGATCTTAGAGCGATAAGTTTGAGCGCGCTGTGCGTTGAAACAGCGACCCAGCCCGCGAACGGAATAGGAGCTAAATTGCAGCAAGCGGCGACAGATGAACAAAGTCTCGCTTTGCGTGCTCAGTCAGACCGGAGGTTCCCCACCCGACGATTTCCGAAGTTCTTGCGCCATCTCGCGCGCAAAAGAAGCGCAGCGATGGTCGAATTTTTGAACAAAATCGGACCAGGGCGAGGCGTTTTCAAAGAACGCAGCGTAGGCCTGCAATTGCGCAGCCGCGATATCCTGTGGCTTAGCGCTTTGGTTGAGTCCAGCCAGCGAATGCCCTAATTCCCTCATCGCGGCGACATAGGGGACGGCCTGGCGGCTCAGGGCGTCGGCGTAGGCCTTCTGAATATCCAACGCGAAATGTTGAAAACGCTTCACATTCTCATCGAGACCGTTGGTGCCCGGCGCCGGGAAGCCCGGCCACATCAGGAAGGTTAAGGACCGGTCCGATCCTAATGGAGACGTGTGATCATTTGGATTTATCACGCTCATGGTTCCCATCCAGAGGTTTCCGACGGGCCAAGTCGGATGTACCGCACCCGCTAATAGCCAAAGCCGATGTCAAACGTCATTGACGCAGATCAACAGGGCCGTTGATGGAGCGGTCTGTTGCCTTGCGCGGGGACAATAGACGCCCAAGATAGGGATAAGCCGTCTGGCTATAGGCGGCATGACATTCGCGGAGATCAGCAGACAATGCAGGAAAATTTCCCTGACAAACCAGGTGTCATCGCCCTGCCCCCGGTGATCCTAGGCGGAGCCGTCGCGCTCGGATTAATTCTTAATTTTATTTGGCCGGCGAATTTCTTGCCCCGCGAGCTTGCCATTCCGCTCGGCATACTCATTGCCCTCGGCGCCGTTGGCCTCGCTTTTTTGGCGGTTCGAGAAATGCACGCCGCGAACACGCCCCTGGACGTCCGCAAAGCCTCGAAGGACATCGTATCATCCGGCATCTTTCGCTTCACTCGCAATCCGATTTATCTGGGAATGGTTGTTCTGTGCGTGGGCATTGCCTTTCTCATAAATTCCCTGTGGATACTTTGCCTTGCGGTGCCGCTTGCGTTTATTCTCCAAAAGGGTGTCATCGAACGGGAAGAGGCCTATCTCGAGCGAAAGTTCGGTGAAAAATATTTGCGCTATAAGGCGAGTGTCCGCCGTTGGCTATGACAGAGTCAGCGTGACCGCGACCTCCTGTTCACTTAAGGATTTTTGATGCCGCCCTCGTGTGCGACCCTCAGTCGTCGGCTTTTTCTTGGGCAGACGATCGCCAGCGTGCTGACCCTGCCGGCTAGGGCGGACTCCTCTCCCCATGCTGCGGACAATTTTCATATCCTCGAAGCAAGACCCGGCAGCCTTCGCCTTGTACCGGTGCCCGGCGTTGCAACCGACGTCTGGGGATATAATGGAGAAGTCCCTGGGCCGCTCCTGCGTTTTAAGAAAGGCGAGGAGGTTAAGGTCCGGCTCATCAACAAGCTCGAACAGGACACAACTCTGACTTGGCATGGCGTGCGGATTATCAACGCCATGGATGGTGTGGCCGGCCTCACTCAAAAGCCGGTGCCGCCGGGCGAATCCTTCGATTATCGCTTCATCCCCCCGGACAGCGGGCTTTACTGGTACCATCCGCACCTCTTGTCCTCGATTCGCGAACAGATCGATCGCGGCCTTTATGGCGTCATGATTGTTGACGAGCCGGAACCACCTCCAGCCGATCGCAACATGCTCGTCGTGATTGCTGATTGGAAGCTCGACGAAAAAAACCAAATCACCGGCGGGCGCGACACTCAAGCCGATCGCGGCGGCGAGCGGAACGCTGCGCGGGTCACCGTCAATTCACGGATTGCCCCTATCGCTGAAACGCTGCCGCCCTGTTCGCGATTGCGGCTGCGTATTTTGAGCGCCGTGGACACAAGGCTGATCCAGATCCGCTTTACCGGGGTGAAACCTCTGATCCTGGCGCTTGACGGTCAACCTTGCGAAGCCTTCGAACCGGCGGGGCAGACACTACCCCTTGGACCTGGTGCGCGTTTCGATGTCATGCTCGATCTTCCGGCGGAGGCCGGACAAGAGGCGCATGTCATGCTGCTCGGCGAGGATGAGCCGGACAGCGTTCTGCTTTCCTTCAAAACGATGGGCGAAAAGCGGGCGCCGCTGTCCCCCATTGTCTCGCTGGCACCAAATCCGCTCCTGCCCACGCAAATCAAGCTGCAGGCCGCCCGCAGGATTACGATCACGATGGAGGCGGTCCTCGGTGCCGCGCCGGCAATGGCCAACGCATCGGATCGGTCGTTAAATTGGAAGCTCAATGGTGTCGCCCGGGACGGGTTTGCCCCCGCTCCGCTGTTCTCGGTCAAACGCGGAACCCCGGTCACTCTGGCGTTCATCAATCAGACGGCCGTCGTCCAGCAAATGCATGTGCATGGGCATGTGATGCGCCTGCTGCATGATCTCGACGATGGCTGGGAGCCCTATTGGCGAGACGCCGTTCTCGTTCCGGAAGGAAAAACCAAGCACGTCGCCTTTGTTGCGGACAATCCCGGCAAATGGGCGATCGATTGCCTGTTAGCCGGGCGGCTGGCACATGGGATGGCCACATGGTTCGAGGTGACCTGAAGCAACCCTTGGCCGACAAGCGCTAGAGGCTTGCTGTCAATTGTGCGCCGGGCGCATTTTCTTGACAAAGAGGCTGACGATCAAAGCATGCGCGCCAACACGACATAAAGCGGCAGAATGCGCGCATGGTCTGTTTGGAAACTCTCCGCCGCCATGGCAATGCCGCGCCTTCTTGGGTTCGCGTAATAACGTCGCTCGCGGGCTTAAGTTCGGCTTTAGAGGATTTTCAAAGCCTATTCAGGCGTGGCCTTGGGGTACTATCCCCGACGCGAACAGCGCGCGTAAAACGGGCGGCAGATTTTCCGGAATGTCCTCCGCAATGAGGCCCGGTCCAAAATGCCGGGCGGCGGCGCCATGCAGCCAAACGCCTGCCGACGCCGCTTCAAAGGCCGGCATCGATTGAGCGAGCAGCCCGCCGATGATTCCAGCCAGAACATCGCCCGAACCCGCAGTGGCCAGCCAGGGCGGCAAATCCTCTGCCACGCTCGCAAATCCTGCCGGATCGGCGACCACCGTATCGGCGCCTTTCAACACCACGACAGCTCCGCTCAGAGCGGCGGCGGCACGCGCCCGGCTGAGCTTCGACTCCGAATGCAGACCCGCCAAATGCAATGGCGCTTGGCCCGCCGGAAGAAGCCTCGCCCAGCGAGGTTCGTCCTCCGGAACCAGGCCGCCGAAAAGCCGCGCGAATTCGCCGTCATGGGGCGTAAGCACCGCGCGGGCATGGGCCGCTCCGATCGCTTGCGCGAGACCGTAGGCATCGTTTTCAAAACTCGTCAGGGCGTCGGCATCGAGAACCATGGCACGGCCGGGAGCGCCTCCTTCCACATCGAATGCGGCCTGGGCAAACGCACGGGTTTTTTCCCCGACGCCAAGTCCCGGTCCCATCACCAGCACATTTTTCCGCCGGTCGGAGAGGAGGCCCTTAAGCTCCTCGGGCCCGTCGCAAACGCGCGTCATGACCGCGGTCAGCGCCATGGCATGAACGCAAAGCGCTTCCTGCGGCGTTGCGACGGTCACGAGGCCGGCGCCGGCGCGGAGGGCGCCACGCGCGGCCAGCCGCGCCGCCCCTGTGTAGGCGAGCCCGCCGGAAAGGACGAGCGCGTGACCCCGCGAATATTTATGGCCGTCGACTTGCGGGACTGGGAACGATTGCCGCCAGACGGCCGGACAGTTCACCCGCGTCCTGGGGGCGATCCCGGTCAGCACGTCATAGGAGATTCCAATATCGGCGACGACCGTATCGCCACAATGCAAACGGCCCGGCAGCAGCACATGCCCCGGCTTGCGGCGAAAAAAAGTGACGGTGCGCGCGGCCTTGATCGCAACACCGCGGATTTGTCCACTTGAACCATCGATTCCGGAAGGAATATCGACGGCGAGGATCTGCTTCTTCGTCCCCTTGGTCCATTCATTGAGGCGCAGCACCAAATCCTTGGCCGCACCTTCGAGATCGCGGGCTAGGCCGGCACCAAAGAGGGCGTCGATGACAAGGTCGGCCGCCTCGAGATCGAGCTCCCCGATGGTGTGGATTTTCCCAGTCCAGCACCGCGCCGCAAGCGCCGCATCGCCGCGCAAAGCGTCGCGCGAACCCAAGAGGCCGAGGTCGACCGCAAAATCCTGCGCCGCCAGGAGACGCGCGGCAACAAATCCATCGCCGCCATTATTGCCCGGTCCGCAGCAGACCAGGATGCGGCCATGCGGTGGAACAAGTTGCGCGGCCTCGCGGGCCACCGCCGCGCCAGCCTGTCCCATGAGCGTGGATCCGGGCGTCCCCCCGGCGATGGTCAGGCGGTCGGCCTCCGCCATTTCGGCGTTCGACAGGAGCTCGGGGGAAAGATTTTCATTCGACATTCAAAAAACCGTAGCGAAAAATGTTAACCGAGCCCGAAGCGCAGCCGCGGGATCTTCTCTGCCGGCGCCATTAAGTTGACAAGGGAGCACGCGGCAGCTAACCACCCTGTCCCTGTAAGGTCCGCCTTCTTGCCATCCGCGCCGCCCCGTCGTCGCCCATTTTGGCGGCTAACCAATTTGAGCGGCGACGTCCATGTCATGAAACCCCTTATCGCGAAATTCGCCATAGGTCAGGTGGTGAGGCACCGGAAATATCCATTCCGGGGAATCATCTACGACGTGGATCCGGTCTTCGCGAATACCGAGGAATGGTGGCAGTCGATCCCCGAAGAGGTCCGCCCCCACAAGGATCAGCCTTTTTATCATCTTTTTGCTGAAAACGCCGACACTGAATATGTCGCCTATGTCTCGGAACAAAATCTCATGGCCGATACCTCGGGCGATCCCATTCGCCACCCTCAGGTCGACGAGATGTTCGTGCGGGCGCAGGACGGCGTCTACAAAATCAGAACAGCCCGCTTAAACTAGCCCCTCACTTGCGGCGGCGGTCTTCGAGCTCGAGCGTTACCAGCCGTGCCAGCAATGTCGCAGGATAGAGCTGCCCGATGATCCCTTCGAGATTGCACAGGCTACGCGCAAAAGGGTGGACCGGCACAATATCCCCATAACCGGTCGAGGTCAGGGTCACGAAGCTGAAATAGATCAGATTGCTTGCGAGCGATGAGCTGTCGGTAAAATTCAGGCCCGAGAAGGCATGCGGCGTCAGCAAAGCGACAAAAGTGAAGAGCGCCACGAACGTCAAGCCGATGGTCATGTAAAGCAAGACGGCGCCGTTGATGCGATGATAGGTCACCCGTCCGGGCGCAAAAACCGCGCGGGCGATCACCCAGATCAGCATCGCTCCGATGGTGACACATGCGCCGGCCTCAAGATAAATGTCGAGAACCGACGCGAGTTGCAGGCGAAGTACTGTGGCCGTGGCGGCGACGCCGATCGCCCCCAAGAGGATCATGATCACCAACAAGGTCCGCGATTGGACGAGGACACAGCTGGCGAGCAAGAGCGCGATGACGAAGCCGTACCCCTGCGCCGAAATAATGCCGGACGCATGGAGGGGCACGATGACAAAGACCAGCACCATGAGCAGGACGGTCAGAACCGTCAGAAGCGGATCGTGCAGCTGGTCGCGGACGTGACCGAGCCGCTTCTGCACGTGGCCGTTGAGCGTGTGCACACGCTGGCCTACGCCGACCCGCGGACGCTGCGCCAAGCCGCCGGCATCTGGCCCCATGCTCTCCATCTACACTCCCAAGCCTCGTTCGCCTTAGGAGACCGCTAACAACCAATTAAGGCGCATTTTTGCCGCATTCAGGAGGCGCTTTCTTCGCCGCCGTCGTCTCCGTGGGTTTCCTCCTCCTCCGCGCGCGGCGTATCCTCGTCGCTGATCCGTTCGACCGCGACCACCTGCTCATCATCGGCGGTGTTGAAGACGATCACGCCTTGGGTTCCACGGCCGGCAACCCGGATGCCATCGACCGGGCAGCGGATCAATTGGCCGCCGTTGGTCACCAGCACGATCTCGTCGCCATCCTCGACCGGCATCGAGGCCACCAGTTTGCCGTTTCTCTGATTGACCGCCATCGCGACGATGCCTTTGCCGCCGCGTCCGGTAATGCGATATTCGAAAGATGATGTCCGCTTGCCATAACCATTCGACGAAACCGTCAGAATGATCTGCTCGGCGGCCGACATTTCGGCATAGCGCTCCGAACCGAGGTTCGAGGCGACCGGGGTTTCCATAACTCCAGTATCCTCGCCAACCGGCTCGTTGGCCTCGGGCGAAGCGTCACCGGCAATCGCGCGCCGCATTTTGAGATAGGCGAGACGTTCGCCGCTATCGGCCTCGATGTGGCGCAAAATGGCGAGCGAGATCACCCGGTCCCCCTCCCCGAGCGCGATGCCGCGCACACCCATGGAATCGCGGCCCTTGAAGACTCGCACATCGGTCACCGGAAACCGGATGCATTGGCCATCGGCCGTCGTCAAAAGGACATCCTCGGTCTCTCGGCAAATCTGCACATCGACAATGTCCTCGCCAGGATCGAGCCGCATCGCTATTTTGCCGGCGCGGTTGACCTGAGCGAAATCCGAAAGCTTGTTGCGCCTGACGCTGCCCCGCGTCGTCGCGAACATGACGTCGAGATGCTCCCACGCGGCCTCGTCTTCGGGAAGCGGCATGATCGTGGTGATCCGTTCGCCGGTTTCGAGCGGCAATATATTGACGAGCGCTTTTCCGCGCGCCTGCGGCGCCGACAGGGGAAGCCGCCAGACTTTTTCCTTATAAACTTGGCCCTGCGAAGAAAAGAACAGCACAGGCGCGTGCGTCGAGGCGACAAACAGCCTTGCGACGAAATCCTCGTCGCGAGTCTGCATTCCCGCGCGGCCTTTGCCGCCGCGTCTTTGCGCGCGGTAGGCCGCGAGTGGAACCCTTTTGACATAGCCGAGATGCGAAACGGTGACGACCATGTCCTCGCGCTGGATGAGGTCCTCGTCCTCGACGCCGGGGGCATCGTCGAGAATGATGGTGCGCCGGGGCGTCGCATGCGCGGCCCTGACTGCGAGCAACTCCTCCTTGACGATCGAAAACAGCCGGGCGCGCGAGCGCAGAATGTCGAGATAGTCAGCGATTTCGACGCTGAGCTTATTCAAAGCCTCGGCAATTTCCTCGCGGCCGAGGGCCGTCAGCCGCTGCAGCCGGAGTTCAAGAATGGCCCGCGCTTGCGTCTCGGACAGGCGGCAAGCGCCGTCCTCGCTGAGGACGTGGCGCGGATCGGCAATCAGCGTAATCAGCGGCGCCATATCATGCGCGGGCCAAGAGCGTTCCATGAGGGCCATGCGGGCGGCGGCCGGATCCGGAGCAGTCCGGATCAGATGGATGAATTCGTCGATATTGGCGAGCGCGATCGCCAGACCCACCTGCACATGCGCGGCGTCGCGGGCCTTGGTCAAAAGATGCTTGGTACGCCTTGTGACGACCTCTTCGCGGAAATCGATGAAGGCGGTCAAGAAATCCCGGAGCATGAGGACTTCCGGGCGGCCGCCGTTGAGGGCTATCATGTTGCAGGCGAAGCTCGATTGAAGCGCAGTAAAGCGCCAGAGCTGATTCAGCACGACATCGGCGAGCGCGTCCCGCTTGAGCTCAATGACGATCCGCATGCCGTCGCGATCGGACTCGTCGCGGAGATCGGAAATGCCTTCAACGCGCTTGTCGCGCACAAGCTCGGCGATCTTCTCGATCAAAGTGGCTTTGTTGATCTGATAGGGAATCTCGGTGACGATGAGCGCTTCGCGTTCCTTGCGGATCTCCTCGACTTCCACCTTCGCGCGCGTCAACACCGAACCGCGCCCGGACATATAGGCGGTTCGGATGCCGGCCCGACCCAAAATACTTCCGCCGGTCGGAAAATCGGGACCGGGAACGATGGCGATCAAATCCTCGATGGTCATTTCCGGGCGGTCGATCAGGGCTATCACCGCATCGATCACCTCGCCGAGATTGTGCGGCGGAATATTCGTCGCCATGCCGACCGCGATGCCGCCAGCGCCATTGACCAGGAGATTTGGGAACCGTGCCGGGAGAACGGTCGGTTCATGTTCCTTGCCGTCGTAGTTCGGCTGAAAATTGACCGTGTCGGAATCGATATCTTCGAGCAGCGCCATGGCCGGACGGGCGAGCCTCGATTCCGTATACCGCATGGCGGCCGGGGGATCGCCATCAACCGAGCCGAAATTGCCCTGCCCGTCGATCAAAGGCAGACGCATCGAGAAAGGCTGCGCCATCCGCACCAGCGCGTCATAAATCGCGCTGTCGCCATGCGGATGATATTTACCCATCACATCGCCGACGATGCGGGCGCATTTCACATAAGGCCGGTCCGGCGTGTGGTTATTCTCGTGCATCGAAAACAAAATCCGACGATGCACCGGTTTCAGCCCGTCGCGCACATCGGGAAGTGCCCGGCTCACGATGACGCTCATCGCATAGTCGAGATAACTCCGGCGCATTTCGTCGGAAATAGAAACCGGCCGCACGTTGGAAGCGTGCGGCGGTGAAGTGTTGTCGTCAGTGTCGGCCAAGTGGAGCTAATCCAGAGCGAGAGAAATATGCCAAATTCTACCCTGCCCGGCCCTGAAACAGCAACTCCGGAATTCCAAGAGTCTCAATAAAAACAGATTTTTAATGGGAATTTTCAGCAGCCGCGAAAAGCTCAGGCGCGGGCTCGAAGAGGAACACCTGAACATTAGAAAGGGATGTCGTCGTCAATGATATCGGCGGTCCGCCCAGCGGTCGCGGGACGCCGCTCCGGCGCGCGTGCCATCGGCGACGATTGGCCAAACCCCGCGCCGGTTGAAGCCTCGAAACTGGAGTCGGCATCGCCGCGGCCACGGCTGTCGAGCAGGGTCAGTTCGCCGCGAAAGCGTTGCAGCACCACCTCGGTCGCCTTGCGCTGATTGCCGTCGCGATCGGTGTATTCGCGGGTCTGCAATTGCCCCTCGAGATAGACCTTCGTGCCCTTCTTGCAATATTGCTCCGCGATCTTGCCGAGGTTCTCATTGAAGATCACGACATTGTGCCATTCGGTGCGTTCCTTGCGCTCGCCCGAGGCCTTGTCGCGCCATGTCTCGGACGTGGCGACCGAGAAGCTCACGACAGGGTCGCCGGCGCCAGTGCGCCGCACTTCAGGATCGCGGCCAAGATTGCCGACCAGAATGACCTTGTTGACGCTCCCAGCCATCAACCCGCTCCCTTAACTTGTAAGACCACGAATACGCGCAAACCGATCGAACCGCGTGCCGCCTATCCTTACCCTATCGGCATGGCCGCGGGCCCCAACAAATGGGTTATCCACGATAATCCCGCAAGCTCAATGTTCTTTTTTTGTTCTAGCAGCCTAGACACGCGCATGCAAGCCGGTCCGGCGCGAAATCTTCTCGATTGACAAAGCTTGGCCGCAAGGCGATCCTCACATCATTGGTGGTTCCCGCAAGGGATCAAAAGGGAACGCGGTGCGCGCTTCAGGCGCAACGCCGCGGCTGCCCCCGCAACTGTAAGCAGCGAGCCTGCAACCAACAACGCCACTTGGGGCTTCGGCTCCTGGGAAGGCGGTTGGAGGCCTTGACCTGCGAGCCAGGAGACCTGCCCCCAAGCCGTGGTCACGTGCGAAAGCGTCGGGCGGGGTGCACCGAGGTGGATGAAGCATTCATGGCATACTCGCGCGCCATGAGAGCCAAATTCAATTCGCAGTGACGGTCCACGTTCGCTGCGAGGTTTCTTCGTGCACATTTCCTATCTTCAAGCCGCCAAATGCGGCTCCAATCCCGCTTGCTCCCGCCGTCTCGGGGTGCCCCTTCGCTGTCTGCTGCTGGCGTTGGCGCCCGCGGGCTTTATCCCCGTTCCTCTGAGCGCGCAGGAGGCTTCGCCCGCGTCTGAGACCGCGAGCCTTCCCGAGGTCACTATCAGCGCCACCGCAACTCCCGAGCCGATCGCCGACGTCGGCAGTTCGGTCACGGTGATCGATTCGGCGCAGATCGAGCGCGAGCAACGCCGCACCGTGCCCGACGCATTGAACGTTACGCCGGGCCTCAATGTCGTTCAGACCGGCGGACCGGGCGGAACCACTTCGGTATTCATCCGGGGGACCAATTCCAACCAGGTCAAAGTTCTGATCGACGGCATCGACGCGAGCGATCCAAGCAATCCCAACGGCAGTTTCGATTTCGGCCAATTGCTGACCTATGACATCGACCGCATCGAGGTTTTGCGCGGTCCCCAAAGTGGCCTTTATGGCGCCGACGCGATTGGCGGAGTCATCTCCATCACGACCAAGGGCGGCGAAGGGCCGCCCAAGGCCAAGGCGCTCATCGAAGGCGGCTCCTTCGGCACGTTGAACGAAACGATGGGCTTCAGCGGCTCGACGCCGGTTTTCAGCTATTACATGAACCTCGCGCATTTCAATGTGGCGCACACCCAGGTGACGCCTCCCGAACTGCTGCCGCCCGGGCGTCAGGGCATTGGCAATGCCAATGAGAATTGGACGCTCTCGACCAAATTCGAGGCGCATCTTGCCGATCATTTGGATGTCAGCCTTGTCGCTCGCTATATCGATTCGACGCTTCGCTTTACCGGCGATGATTTTTCCACTTTTCCGGCGACCCCCGCCGCATCCCAAAGCATCCAGCGCGACAATCAGCTCTATACGCGCGGCGAAGCCAATTGGGTCACTTTCGACGGAGTCCTGAAAAATCGTTTCGGCGTGGGCTACACGCAATCCTATATGTCGGAAAAAGATCCCGACACTGGTTTCGGGTTTACCGTGCCGGCCAGCAATCTGGGGCAAAGACTCCAATACGACTGGCAAGGCGAGGTCGCCCTTTCCAAGGATTGGACATTGATTGCGGGATTCGAAAACAAAGCCGATCAATTGTACAGCGCGCCGACTTTCGCCCGCAATGCCAACCGGGCCGGCTACGTCCAGCTTTTGACCCGCTACGATGACCGGTTTTTCATGGCCTCGAACATTCGCTACGACGACAATGCTCAATTCGGCGGCCATCCGACCTACCGCTTCGCGCCAAGCTTTCACGTTCCAGTCACTGAAACGATCTTGAAGGGCAGTGTCGGCACCGGCTTCAAGCCACCGTCGCTGAGCCAGCTCTATGTCGATTTTCCGGCCTTCGGCTTCTTCGGCAATCCGAATCTGAAGCCTGAGGAAAGTATCGGATTTGATATCGGGTTTGAGCAGCCGCTCATGAATGAGATGATCCGTTTCGGCGCCACCTATTATCAGAACAATCTCACCAATCTCATCGACATCAACGCGACCGGCAACTCCTACACCAACATCGGTCGGGCGAAGACCTTTGGCTGCGAGGCGTTCTCCTCATTCGCGATTACCCCGCAGCTTAATTTGCGTGCCGATTATACCTTCACCATTGCCAAGGATGAGACAACGGGGCTCGAACTGCTGAGGCGGCCGCGAAACAAGCTCAGCTTCCAAGCGGCATGGAAGCCGATCGACAGGCTCTCGCTTTCGACGACGCTTGTGTTCGTCGGCAGCTTTGTCGATGGCAATCGCGATTTCTCGATTCAGCGGCTGACCGCACCCGGCTATACGCTGGTCAATGTCGCGGCGAACTACCAGGTCGACGAAAATTTCCTGGCCTTTGGTCGGATCGATAATTTGTTCAATGTGCGGTATCAAAACCCCACGGGGTTTTTGACGCCCGGGCTCGGTGCCTATGCCGGGCTTCGCATGACCTATTAATCTGGAGCTTACGCGATGCGGTCGGCGGTCAACTTGGCCGCCCCGCATCTGCGGGCGGTTTTTCCCAGAGTTAGTCAGTGATCCCAGGGCGGTTCAATGAGAGTCCGCAGAGCGCCGATCTCCTTGTCAATCTTGGCTCGCTGGCGTTCGAGATGGCTGATCCGAGCGGAGATCTGTTCGGGTAAGAGTCCCATTTCAGGGCCCGCCATGGCTTCTGCGGAAGATAGAATCTCCTTGATTTCGGCCAGGCTTAATCCGAGCTTCTTGCCCTTCTGGATCATCTGCAGATGCAGCTTGTCGCGTGCATCGTACTTTGGGAAGCCCGCGCCGTCTTTGGGTCGAATAAGACCCCAGTCCTCGTAGAAGCGAAGCATCCGAATTTTCAGCCCCAAATCCTTGGCCAATTCGCGCAACGAACTCAAATTGGAAACGCTCGTCGGCGGCTCCGTAGACCATCCCTCATGAATTTCCGCATCCGGAGGGGGAATGAACGGAGGAAGTTTTTGCTTCGACTCCTTATTTCTCGTTAGGGTCATGTGAGACCTCATCTCTTGAGCCTTGCATCGGCCAAACCAAATAAACATAGAAACCGAAGTGAACGGCTTTAAAAAAATGCGCCCGCCGGGGAGGGTCGACGGGCGCAAGCGGCTATAGGCGCTTAGGAGCAGCCATTAGCCCCCATCGGTTACCTAAACCTCAACTACTTAAGCGTGACAACAATCGAATAAGGTTAAGCCTAATTTCGTACCAAAACTGTACAAAATTGGTCACATCCAAAAATTGGCGGTGTTATCCACATCAACGTATCAGGACGAGGTATTTTCAGTATTTATTTTTGGCTCATCGTGCAGAACGACATTCAGCAAGGAACTATGAACCTCGATGCCGTCATCGTAGTCAATAAAGCCGAGTTTGCGGAATTTGTTCATAAAAAAGCTTACCCGGGATCGGGTCGTCCCGATCATATCCGCAAGTGTCTCCTGGCTGATTTTTGTGATCATCGGCTCCGGCTTGCCCTCCTTGCCGAAGTTCGCCAACAGCAGAAGCAGCCGGGCAAGACGCTTCTCGCTCGAATTGAAGAGCTGATCGACGAGATCCGCTTCGACCCGGAGGGTGCGACCCACTAGATGGGCGATAAACATTTCGGAGAAAGCCGGTTCCTGATGGATCGCATGAAGAATCGCCGCTTTTTCCAATCGCATGATGACCGATTCCGTCATCGACGTCACCGTCGAGATGCGCTGCATTTGTCCGGCGAGGCATCCTTCCCCGAAAAATTCGTGGGTCCCAAGAATGGCCACGACTGCTTCCTTGCCTTGCTCCGAAACAACGGTGACCTTCCCCTTGCCTTTCTGAATGTAGAAAACCGCATCCGCCGGCTCGCCCTGAGCGAAGATGACCTGCCCCTTGCCGTACTTGCTGATACTCCGGCCCTCGCCGACTTTGCTGAGAAATGATTTAGGATCAAATAGACTTTTCGGTTTAATCGCCATGACAAGACCTTCTTTACTGCGTCTAGGAACAGCGAGCTGATTCTTTAGCATAGTCGAGTTTCGCTGATCCACTGTCGTGATCGACACCGAGTCCCTTCGCAGGCTTGGCCGTTCGGCCAACTCCAAAACCAGATGCAATGAAGGTTTCGTCATAGGTTTTCAGGTGATAGCGTCCGATGCCCTATTCCTCGAACGAGCAAAGGTAAGGCTGTGCGCACCCGCCTCCAGGCGTTTTATAAAATCCGCAGCGACGCTGCTTCAATCGAGGAGCGTGCGCACTCCATTGCGATCGAACAAAGCGTGGAGACACCGCTCGCCGCGATCCGCGATTCCCGCATCTTGTCCGAAATTGTCGGACAGGTGGCGGCGATCGAGGATGGCGGCGACGGCTGGTTCGACGTGCGCGTTGATCTTGCCGCCGCCACCGTCGGCGAGGATGCCGGCCAGCTTCTCAACATGCTGTTCGGCAATACTTCCCTTTACGAGGACGTCATTCTCGATGACGTCATCTTGCCAGACGATCTAGCGGCGGCTTTCCGCGGTCCAAACCACGGCATTGAGGGAATTTTCGCGCGCGCAAAGGCCAAGCGGCGGGCCCTCACCTGTTCGGCTCTGAAACCCCAAGGCCTCGGCGCAGAAGAATTGGCCGAGCTCGCGTTCAAGCTGGCGCTCGGCGGGGTCGATTTCATCAAGGACGATCACGGGATAGCCAACCAAGCGTTTAGTCCTTTTGAACCTCGCGTGCGGGCCTGCGCCGCCGCCACGCGCAAGGCTGCCTCAATCACCGGCCGGCAAACGCACTATGTTCCAAATCTTACCGGTCACTTTGATCAAATCGAACAGCAATTAACCATTGCCCGCTCGGAGGCACTCGATACGGCGATGATTGCGCCGATGATTGCCGGTGTCTCGAACGTGCAGGCGCTCCGCCAAGCCTATCCGGATTTTGCGTTGATCGCGCATCCGGCGATGACCGGCGTCAGCCGCATGTCGCCCTATGTTTTCGCCAAGCTGTTTCGCCTGTTTGGCGCCGATGCCTATATCTTTCCAAACCCTGGCGGCCGGTTCGGTTATACCGTTGCTTGCTGCAAGAAAATTGCGCACGCATTGCGAGCCCCCTGGAATGACTTGCTGCCAAGCCTGCCGGTGCCGGCCGGCGGCATGAGTCTTCAGCGGGTGCCGGAAGTGCTCGACTTTTACGGCCGCGATGCAATGCTGCTGATCGGCGGTGCCCTTCTATCGGCGCCTCCCGACGAGATCGTTACGGAAACCGCCGCTTTTGTGCGCGCGGTCGTTGACCATCATTATGGGTGATCCCATGCCCCATGCGAAAGCCGCTTCAATACCTTTGCGCAAGGCCGGACCGGATTTCGACTGGGAGGGGATCGAACGCCTCGCCTATAAAGAAGCCGATGCAGCGCCGTTCAAGGCGATCTCCCGACAGACATTGTTTTCAGATCCCCGTCTTCAAGGCGAATTGCGCTATTTCGAGATCGAGGCCGGCGGGTTTTCAACCCTTGAGCGGCATGATCATATGCACGCGGTCGTCATTCTGCGCGGCAATGGCCAATGTCTGATCGGCGAGTCCGTCCATCCGCTGAACCCGCACGATCTCGTCACCATCGAGCCATGGACCTGGCATCAATTCCGGGCAGCGAAGACTGAGCCTTTGGGATTTCTATGCCTCGTCAACAGCGCGCGCGACAAGCCACAATTGCCCAATGCGCGGGAGCTTGCGGAGCTGAAAGCGATCGCCGCGGTCGCCGCGTTTCTTGAGGGGTAGCAAGCCGCTCTGCCTGGGAGCGGCGGCGAAGATACGCGCTTCAAAAAAGCTCATGTCCGGTCGGACAGGCGTTCGATCACCGCACCGCAGGCGCCGAGCTTTTTTTCGATATGTTCGAAACCGCGGTCGAGATGATAGACACGATTGACCATGGTCTCGCCCTCAGCCGCAAGCGCCGCGATCACCAGCGACATCGAGGCGCGAAGATCGGTCGCCATCACCGGCGCGCCTTGCAAATCCTCGACGCCCTCGACCACCGCGACATCGCCATCGAGCTTGATATGGGCGCCGAGCCGGGCCAATTCCTGAACATGCATGAAACGATTTTCGAAGATCGTTTCGGTAATCCGCGAGGAACCCTTCGCCTTGGTCATCAAGGCCATGAACTGGGCCTGCAAATCCGTCGGAAAGCCGGGAAACGGCGCGGTTGTGATATCGACGGGCGACAGGCCCGCGCCATTGCGCTGAACCCGCAAACCTTCGTTGGTCGCGGATATTTGGGCGCCGCTCCGCTCGATCGCTTCAATCGCGCTTTCCAGCAGGTTTTGGGTCGCGCCCTCCAGCATGACATCGCCGCCGGCCATCGCAACGGCCATTGCATAGGTGCCGGCTTCGATACGGTCGGGCAGGACCGTGTGGCGGGCGCCGGATAGACTGCAGACACCCTCGATCTCAATGCGGGATTGCCCCGCCCCTTTGATCCTCGCGCCCATCTTGATGAGGCAATCGGCGAGATCGACGATCTCCGGTTCGCGCGCGGCATTGACAAGGAGCGTATGGCCCTTGGCCAGCGAAGCGGCCATGAGCGCGGTATGCGTGCCGCCGACCGTCACCTTGGGGAAATGGATCTCGGCGCCGGACAGGCCCTTGGGCGCCTTGGCATGAACATAACCGGCCTCGATCTCGACGCTGGCGCCGAGCTTTTCGAGGACCATGATCAAAAGATCGACCGGCCGCGTGCCGATCGCGCAGCCGCCCGGCAAGGAAACCTTGGCCTCCCCCATCCGTGCGAGCAACGGGGCGATGACCCAAAAACTCGCCCGCATCCGGGAGACAAGCTCATAAGGGGCCAGAATATCGACGATCTGGCGGGCGCTGAGGTGGATGGCCCGGCTCGCATGGGCGGGCGCGCCCGGACGGCGGCCATCGACCGAATGATCGACGCCATGATGGCCGAGGATGCGCAACAGCATCGCCACATCCGCGAGATTGGGGATGTTTTCAAGCGTCAGAGTCTCGGTGGTCAGAAGCGAGGCGATCATCAGCGGCAGCGCCGCGTTTTTGGCGCCGGATATTCTGATGACGCCATTCAGTTTCTGACCGCCGACGATACGAATTCGATCCAATGAAGCCCCCGCTTTGTCCTATGAGCCCGGTTTTCTATTTCCTGGCGACCCCGCCCTGCATGGTGCTCGCTTCGCCGTCGTCTCCCGCCTGCTTTCCCCGATCGAGCTTTTGCGCCTTCCGGCGTCGAAGATTGGCCCGCAACGCCTCCGCCAAACGCGCGCGCTCGGCGGTTTTGCGCGAATCTGCGGCGCTTTGCGCTTCCGAATCTGTGGCCTTGGGCGCCGATCGATTATTATTGCCGGAAATGCTCATAATTTCCTTCATAAAGGCTTAGAAATTTGAGATGCTGCCGGCCGGGACCGGTTTTTGCTGCAACTCTAAGCACTTAGAAGTCTTGTAAAACGTCAAGACGGCCAAGACAAGGCAGCGTGCTTGCCTAAGCACGAGCGCTATGCCACATACGCCGGCGCCTCGAAGTTTCAAGCCGCTCAGGCCAGCGCTGCGGTAGCTCAGTGGTAGAGCACTCCCTTGGTAAGGGAGAGGTCGAGAGTTCAATCCTCTCTCGCAGCACCATCTAGGTCGTTTTCAAATCGAGACGATCTTCGATCCGGAAGTTTCGGACGCACTTGAGAGTGGGAGCGCGGCCGTGTCAGCTTTAATTTCCAGGTGATCTATTGATCCAGGCCAGCCGACGCGCTGAGACTGGCTGCGCGAGGCGAGAAGACCGAGGAAGCGATAAGCAAATTGTATCACATTAAATAGATAGAATGCTAATTGTACGCTATACGCCGACATAAATCGACAGTGATTTTTTCTTGTTTTTATGGCCGCGTTGCCGGTATATGGAGCGGCCTCATTGGTTTCCCGCAGAGGCTCGCGACATCTCGCGTCCGCAGTCCTGATTATGTCGGGATCATGTCACAAATATTTTGATCAGCTGACATTTCAGCGCGATTCGCCGCGCTCGCGTTCTCCTTCCTCCTAGCCATTTCGAGAGTTATCCAACCTTATCCACAGGAACATTTGACACCCGCGCGGTTGTACTCTATTTGTTCTCTATATGATCCCGGAACATTCAGAGCCCAGAAAATAGCCCGCTATAATGCTCGCAAGACGCGAAAGCGGCAGAAATTGGGCGCTGATTTGACGGCAATGCGACCAAATGTCAGGTCGGACGCCGGCCCTGACGGAAACTCAACCATGAGAGCACCGCAAAGCCAAGATCTATTCGCCGTTCCAAAAGCCTCGCGGCAAGCGGGTGCGAATCTATGGCGCGGCGCCGCAAAGCTCGGTTCGGCCGAGGCCGATCCGGCTCGCGGGGAGACCTCTTATGCAGGGCGGCAACGCCAGCGTGGCCGGGGCGCCCTGTCCAATGCGACCGGACGGTTCGAGCCCCTCGCCCGTTTGGCCGAGGATGACGGCTGGGATTTGCCCGACGAGCTGCCGCCGCTCGCGACCCAAATCACGCACGAACATGCCAAAAAGATTATCACCCGAAACGAATCGCCGGATATTTCCTTCGACCGGTCGATCAACCCCTATCGCGGCTGCGAACACGGCTGCGTCTATTGTTTCGCGCGGCCGACCCACGCCTTCCTCGGCTTGTCGCCGGGGCTGGATTTCGAGACGCGGCTCTTCTCCAAGCCCAATGCCGCAAGCCTGCTGGAGCGTGAATTGTCGGCGCCCGGCTATGAGCCCAAAACCATTGCGATAGGCACCAATACGGATCCCTATCAGCCGATCGAACGCAAAGAACGGGTCATGCGCCAGGTGCTCGAGGTGCTGGCGCGAACTCAACATCCGGTCGGTATCGTTACCAAATCGGCGCTGGTTTTGCGCGACCTCGATCTTCTCGCGCCCATGGCGGAAAAGGGCTTGGTGAAAGTGGCCCTGTCGGTCACAACGCTCGACCCTCGCCTTGCCCGCAAGATGGAACCGCGCGCCAGCACCCCGGCGCGGCGCCTGGATGCGATCCGGCGCTTGACGGAAGCGAATATTCCCGCCGTCGTCATGGTCGCTCCGATCATCCCTGGCCTCAATGACGCGGAGATCGAGGCGGTCCTCACCCGCGCCCATGCGATGGGGGCGCGCGAAGCCGGCTATGTCATGTTGCGGCTGCCGCTCGAAGTGCGCGACCTTTTCACCGAATGGCTCGCGGTACATTATCCGGACAAGCTCAAGCACGTCCTCGCCTTGATGCGAGGCGCGCGCGGCGGCAAGCTCTATGACGCAAGCTTTGGCGCACGGATGACCGGGTCCGGTCCCTACGCCTGGATGATTGGGCGCAGATTCGAGGCGGCCGCGGCGAGACTTGGTTTTGCAAAAACCAGATTGCCCTTGCGCACGGATTTGTTCGACCCTCCCCCGCGGCGCGGCAAACAATTGGAGTTGCTGTTTTAGAACTCGATCCGGCAAGCCTTTTCAGGCCCCGCCGGATCGCTTAGATCCGTAACCATGTCACCCGTCCCAAAGGATCCCCCAAGCTCGCCCGAGCCCGAGCGCACCGCGCCTGGAGATACTCCCAAAGCGTTGATCCCCCCGCAAGATGGGGAGGACATCGACACCGCCGCTGATTTCGATCTCAACCTTGAGGAGGCGGAACTTCCGGCCTCGGTCCGCCATGGCGCGGCGGTCATCCGCCGGTTCTGGCAGCATGCTCCTGCCGGCCCCGGTGTCTATCGGATGATCGGGGCCGACAATGAAGTTCTCTATGTCGGGAAGGCAAAAAGCGTCCGCAACCGGATCGCAAGCTACCTACGCCCGTCCGGCCATACCAATCGCATCGCCCGAATGATCGCCCTGACGGCGTCCATGGTCTTCGTCTCGACCGAAACCGAGACCGAGGCGTTGCTCCTCGAAACCAATTACATCAAGCAGATGAAGCCGCGCTTCAATGTGTTGATGCGCGACGACAAATCGTTTCCTTATATTCTTTTGACCGGCGACCATGCGGCGCCGCAAATCACCAAACATCGTGGGGCGCGCAACCAGAAAGGCGATTATTTCGGCCCGTTCGCGAGCGTCTGGGCCGTCAATCGAACCTTGAACGCTCTGCAGCGCGCGTTTCTCCTGCGGTCCTGTTCGGACAGTTATTACGCCAACCGCACCCGGCCCTGTCTGCTCTTCCAGATCAAGCGGTGTTCGGCACCCTGCACCGGCGAGATCGATGAGGCGAGTTATGCCGAACTTGTGCGCGAGGCGCGCGCGTTCCTCTCGGGCAAGAGCCGCGCCGTCCGCGACCAGCTCGCGGCGGAAATGGCGCAGGCTGCGGAGATGATGGAGTTCGAACGCGCCGCGCGGCTGCGGGATAGGATTGCCGCGCTCTCCGCGATCCAGGGATCTCAGGGCGTCAATCCAAAGACTGTCGAAGAGGCCGATGTCTTTGCCATCGTCGAACAAGCCGGACAGTTTTGCGTCGAGGTGTTTTTCTTCCGGACCTTTCAGAACTGGGGCAATCGCGCCTATTTCCCCCGCGCCGACAAGAGCCTCACGCCGGAAGAAGTGCTCGATTCCTTTTTGGCGCAATTTTACGCCGACATCCCGCCGCCACGTCTCATTCTGCTCTCCCATGCGATCGAAAATCGCGGGATCCTCGAACAGGCCCTATGCGAGCGGTTTGGGCGAAAAATCGAGATCGGCGTGCCTCAGCGGGGAGAAAAAAAGGAACTGGTCGAGCAGGCCCGGCAGAATGCGCGCGAGGCCTTGGGCCGGAAACTCTCCGAGACCGCCTCTCAAGAGAAGCTTCTAGCCGCTTTGGTTCAGCCTTTCGGCCTGTCCGGCGTGCCGCGACGGATCGAAGTCTATGACAATTCGCATGTGATGGGCACCAATGCGGTCGGGGCGATGGTCGTGGCGGGTCCGGCAGGGTTCATGAAAACGCATTACCGGACGTTCAACATAAAGGACAATGATCTCACCCCTGGCGATGATTACGGGATGATGCGGGAAGTTCTGCGGCGGCGGTTCGCGAGACTTGTCAAGGACGAGGCAGCCGGAACCGAAGGCTTGGGGGATTTGCCGGATGACCTGAACGGCGGCGAAACCGAAGACGATAGCGCGGCCAGCTTTCCGAACCGGCCCGATCTGATCCTGATCGACGGGGGCCAAGGACAATTCGATGCCGCGCGAAAAGTCTTGAGCGACCTCGGCGTCACCGGCGTGGCCGTCGCGGCAATCGCCAAAGGACCCGACCGCAACGCCGGGCGGGAAAGCTTTTATGTCGACGGCAAGGAGCCGTTCAAGCTGTCGCCGCGCGATCCGGCGCTCTATTTTGTCCAGCGTCTGCGCGACGAGGCCCATCGTTTCGCAATCGGAACCCACCGGGCGCGCCGTAAAAAGGAGTTCACAAAAAGCCCTTTGGACGAGATTCAAGGGATCGGGCCGGCCCGGAAACGGGCGCTCTTGCACGCCTTTGGCACGGCCAAGGCCATTTCGCGGGCGACCTTGTCCGATTTCGAGAAAGTCCCGGGCATAAACGCTGCCACTGCGCGACTCGTCTATGATTTTTTTCACGAACGTGGCAGATAATAGAATTATTATACGTCTTCGGCGCCGCCCCGCCTCTATGCCAGCGGGCTGGAATCTGCGACACCATCTCGGAAAGAGTGTTCCCCGACCATGGCGATCACAACCGTATCGAGAAATCTGGGCGTGGCCTGGAACGTGCCTAATATCCTGACCTATGGGCGGGTGGCGGTTGTCCCGGTCGTCGTCGGCTGCCTTTTTTGGCCCGAAATCGACGGAATGCGCTGGATCGCGCTCGGTTTTTTCATTGCCGCCGCGATTACGGATTTTCTCGATGGGTATCTGGCGCGGGCCCTCTCGCAGCAGTCGAGCCTTGGCCAGATGCTCGACCCGATCGCGGACAAGCTGCTGGTTTCGGCCGTGCTGATGATGCTTGTTGCGGACCATACAATCGCCAGCTATTCGCTTTCCGCCGCGATCATCATTCTGTGCCGGGAAATCCTGGTTTCCGGGCTCCGCGAGTTTCTGGCCGAGCTAAAGGTCTCGATCCCGGTGAGCAAAGTCGCGAAGTGGAAAACCACGCTGCAACTTGCCGCTCTTGGGTTTCTGATCGCCGGCCCCTCGGGCGATGAAATCATTCCGGGCGTGACCAAGGCCGGCTTGGTACTTCTGTGGCTGTCCGCCTTGCTCACGCTCTACACGGGCTGGGACTATTTGAAGGCCGGCCTGAAGGAAATGATCAACGAATGATTCGGTTTGATGTTTCATCAAACGCCCAAGAGTAAGCTTATGAAAGCCCTTTATTTCGCCTGGGTGCGCGAACGCATCGGCAAAGCCGAAGAGGAAATCGCGCCGCCTGCCGGCATCAACACGGTCGCTGACCTCATGAACTGGTTGAGCGGCAAGGGCGAAAATTATGCCGCCGCCTTTGAAAACATGAAGACCCTTCGAGCCGCCCTCGACCACACGCATGTCAAGCATGACACGCCGATCGCAAACGCGCGGGAAATTGCCTTCTTCCCCCCGATGACCGGAGGATGAGGGCATGAGCGCCCGGATCGTCGTGCGCGTTCAAAAGGAAATTTTCGATATCGAAGCGGAAGCGTCCGCCTTGACGCGAGGCCGCACCGACATTGGCGCGCTGGTGACTTTTACCGGATTCTGCCGCGACGAAAATGGGGCGCTGACCGCGCTCGAGATCGAGCATTATCCCGGCATGGCGGAAGCGGAAATCACCCGCGTCGTGAACGAGGCGACCGCGCGCTGGCCGCTGGAAGGTGTCGTGGCCCTCCATCGCTATGGGCTGATCCGACCGGGCGAGCCCATTGTTCTTGTGGCCACCGCGAGCCTGCATCGCGGCGAAGCTTTTTTGGCGGCATCTTTTCTCATGGATTTTCTGAAGACCGAAGCGCCGTTCTGGAAGAAGCAGCATTTGGCGGATCAAACCTCCGGCGATTGGGTCGCGGCCAAAGCGCAGGACGATGCCGCCGCGCAAAAATGGCGGGTGTGAGAGTTTTTATTAGGTGATTTGAATTTCAGCTTGCCGAGTTTTGGGCGCTAAGCTGGCGTTGCCACAACGACCGCTCAACCCCAAAAGCCGAATCCGGGGCCTTCAGAATTACAGAACAAATACCAGCAGCCAACACAGGTTGCAGTGGCTTGAGTCGGTAGGCTCGTTACGTCCACGCAGCCGGATGTTGGTCGTATTGTTCCGAACATCCTGGCACCACCGATGAGCTATCCGGGACCGAGCCTCCAAGTAGGTTTTGGCGTGCCGTGCCGCCTTGGTTTTCATTGAGCTCAAGCTTATGCCCCAAAACCGCCCGGTGATTCGCGAATTGTCGAGCAAATGTTTTTAGTGCATATCTAGGTCGAATCACGTCTCGCCTCATACAAAAACTGTCTCACTATATAAATTCACCTTATATATCAGCACTTTATGATTAAGCTATATATACACCAACAAATCTATCTTAGACACAGACATACATTATAATACGCCGCCCTTGCAATTATTGGTTCTTCTGCCTACATTCTTCGGCAATCGAGAACAAGCTGCGAGGTAGAAAAGATGCAAGTCGAGAGCAATGAAGAACTGTACTCGGTGTCCATTAAGGGCAACGGCATCACGATTGAAAAGAGCGTCGCCTCCCATTTAGCCCGACAAATGATCAATATGATTTTGGGCGGCACAACCACGTATGGGTCTGTATCTCCGCAAGAACCGTTGGTATCCGGGAATCGCACTTCGGGGACTAGCACTGCTCCCCCCCCGGGCGGTGGTAGAACGTCGCTTCGAGAATTCCTTGACGAAAGCCAAGCAACCCGGAACCCCGACAAAATCACCGCCATCGCCGAATATCTAATCGCACATGAAGGAACAGAATCTTTTACGCGAGATGACATCAAGGGGCGGTTTCGCACGGCTGGTGAGGCGGCTCCAGCCAATTTCCCGAGAGACTTCACATGGGCTGTCAAAAATGGGTGGATTGCGGAGGACCCCAAGTCGCCCGGCTCATTCTACGTCACGAAGAAAGGCCGCACCGCAATCGAGAACAAGTTCTCAGACGAAGTTAGGAAAGCGACAGCAAAGCCGAGCACCCGAAAGCGCTTGCGAAAGGCGGGAAGCACGCCGTCTGCGGAGGATGATGCTAAATGAACCAGAAATTACATTTGGCGCGATTCAGCGGAATTCGAGATTCCGCCCTTGTCGATCCGCATACCCTCTCCGATGATCGGCTGAAGGTTCTCTGGGTGCTTGCCACAACCAAGGACGATCCGGAGCTGGCGTATATGACGCCAGCACAAATCGCAGACATCCTCTGCGACGGAGAGGGGATACACATGCCGCGCCAGCGGGCCGCTGGTATTCTCCAACAGGAAAGCGGGGCAGTCACGAGAAAACGCCATAAAGGTCGAAATTTATATAAGATTATGAGACAGGGCGTTGAAGAACTCGCCCCCGCTTCGCTCTCCTCTACCTATGTCGATCCGGAGCAGGCACTGACCCAAATTCGGAGAATGGAAGAGATTCTGGCCACGCTTAAGGGAGATCTAAAAGTCTGCGATCCCTACATAGAGAATAAAACAATCGACTTCCTGGCGGAATGCAGATCTTCGTCATCTATACGACTCCTAACATCAAACGTATTAAAGGAATCAAAACTCCGGCGTGATCTGGCGGCATATGAAAAGGAGCACCCCAGTAAAATTGAGATCAAAATCTCACCGAACGGCATGCTGCATGATCGTTACATCCTTCATAAGGAAGGCATGCTGCTGTTAGGGACGAGTTTGAATGGCTTTGCGAAGAAACAGTCTTTTTTGGTTTCACTTGGCCCAGACATCAGAGCTGCCACGGAGATAGCATTTAACCGGGTGTGGGCCTCAGCGACAAAATTTTAATGGTCGGTATGACATGAACACGTAACTTGTGGATCAGAAGGAAAGTGCTCCATCTGAGCAGTATTTTCTCGCGGTGGCTCAGCCTTTCTTCTCCCAGCGCCCATTGTCCCCCTGCTGCCAATAGGTCAGCGCAAAGCCCAAATCCTTCAACTTTTTCCATTGTTCCTGCGCCAGCAAAAGTTCCTCCTCATTGTTGCCGTCGAACAGAGCAATCGCACGGACATAAGCCGGGTCGGCCCCCGCGAGCGCCTTTGTCATATCCACCCCCTCGACAAACAGCCGGAGCGCGGCGCCATTGGGATTTTCGACATCCGTCGTCAGATAGACCGGCTGGAGTTCGGCGTCGCCATCGCGCGCCCGTCCATGCGCGAGAAAGCTCGCATCCGAATAGGTCCAGAGCGACTGATCGAGCGCATCGAGCCGTTCGTCGCTGTTGGCCTGAACGACGACACGCCAGCCCTTTTCCAGCGATTTCTCGACGAGGTGGGGCAGGACGTTTTCAAGGGGTTGGCGCTGCAGATGGTAAAACCAGACCTCAGTCATTCAAAAACCCGCTGTCCGTTCAGGCATGCTGGGAGGAGGAAAATACTACGCCCGCACCCCTCCCCTAATCTTTCACTTGCACCGGGCCCGCACAAGTAAGATCCTCCGCCTCGACAGCCGGGGATTCACATGCTTTCACGCCGCAGTTTCGTCAGCCTCGCCCTCGCCTCGGGCGCCACCACTTTCGCACGTGCAGGGACCACGGACTCTGCGCCAACAATATTGCGGATCGAGCGCCGCACCCTTGAGGTCAATGGCAAGGCCGCATCGGTGTTCGGCCTCCAACAGCCGGACGGAAGCTTCGGGATCACCACCGAAGTCGGCAAGCCGTTCCGCGTGCATCTCGAAAACCACATCGACAGGCCAAGTCTGATCCACTGGCACGGCCTGACGCCACCCTGGGAAGAGGATGGTGTGGCAGGGGTCTCCGCTGCATCGATTCCACCCGGCGGCAGCGCCGACTATGATTTCCAGCTTCCCTTCGGCGGCACCTTTTGGATGCATTCGCATTACGGGCTTCAGGAGCAGAGTCTGATGTCCGCGCCTCTGATCATACATGACGCCAGCGATAAGGCCGATCAACAGGAAGTGGTCATGATGCTGGCCGACTTCAGTTTCACGCCGCCCGAACAGATTTTTGAACAGCTTCGGAAGGGCGGCGCTTTGGCGCGCGCGCATATACACCACATGGCGATGTCCGCGGAGGAAATGGCGGCCATGCCGCAAATGGCGGCACCTCCAACGGAAAGCAAACCGGACTTGAACGATGTGAAATATGACGCCTTTCTTGCCAATGATCGCACGCTCGCCGACCCGCAAATTGTGAAAGTTGAACAAGGCGGCCACGTGCGGCTGCGTGTCATCAATGGCTCGTCGATGAGCAACTATCATATTGATCTCGGACCTTTGGACGGCGACCTCATCGCCGTTGACGGCCTCCCCATCGTCCCCGTGCGCGGCCGTATTTTCCCCATCGCAGTCGCGCAAAGACTCGATATTATGCTCACTTTTCCGCAACCCGCCGGCGCTTATCCGATTCTCGCGAAGCTTGAAGGCGAGCGTCAACAGACGGGCATTATTCTTCGCGCGGGCGCAGCCGAGGTTACGAAAATCCCGGAGACCGCCGAGGCCGCCACGCCGCCACTCACGCTCGACCTTGAAAGCAGGCTGCAGGCGGCCACGCCGCTGAAGCCACGCATGCCAAACCTCCGCTACACATTGAACCTGACCGGCTCGATGGAAGGCTATCAGTGGTCGATCAATGATGTCGTCTGGAGTCCAGACGCCCCGCCGCTTGGTCTTGTCAAGGGCGACCGCGTCGAGCTGATTTTAGTCAACCGCACGAATATGCCCCATCCGATGCATCTGCATGGACACCCGTTCCAGGTCGTGGCCATCGGCGGCAATCGCTTCGCGGGCGCCTTGCGCGACACGATGCTGGTTCCGGCGAAAACAACCGTGGCGATCGCATTCGATGCCAATAATCCGGGCTTGTGGGCGTTTCATTGCCACCTGCTCTACCATATGGAAGCCGGCATGTTCACGACGTTCCGCTACAGTTAAAGCGGGTGACGCGATGGCTGCCGGGGGCTCACCCCAGGCTGAACCACAAGGTCGCTATTCCCAGGAACGAGCCATAGCCGACCACATCGGTGACGGTCGTCACGAAAGCGCCCGACGACACGGCGGGGTCGATATCATATCGGGCCAGCAATTGCGGGATCAGAATTCCGCCCAGCGCGCCGGCAACAAGATTGGTCAGCATGGCAAGCGCGATCACCACCCCAATGCCGGCCATCCCGAACCAAAGGCCGGCGACCGCACCCGTGATCACTCCAAAAGCGGCGCCGTTCAGCGCGCCGACCATGACTTCGCGGAGAATGATTCGTGCCGCGTTCATGCGGGATAATTCGCGGGTCGCGAGCGCGCGCACCGCGACCGTCATGGTTTGCGTCGCCGCATTGCCGCCTTGGCTCGCGACAATCGGCGCAAGCACGGCGAGCGCCACCATTTTTTGCAGCGATCCTTCGAAAAGCCCCAGCACCGAGGATGCGATAAACGCGGTGATCAGATTGACGAAGAGCCAGGCAAATCGGCTCTTCGCCGTCCACCAGACCGTATCGGAAAGCTCTTCCTCATCGGAGACGCCGCCGAGCGCCTTCACTTCGGCGTCGGCTTCCTCCTGGATGACATCGACGATATCGTCGATGGTGATGACGCCCACGAGGCGCTCGGCTTCATCGACGACCGGCACCGACACAAGATTGTAGCGCTGAAAAATGCGTGCCACTTCCTCGCGGTCGTCGCTTGCTTTGACGCGCCGGCGGTCGGAAGACATGATCTCTTCGAGCTTCGCCGTGCTCCGCGCCCGCAAGAGCGTATCGAGGAAAATATTCCCCAACAGCCGGTAAGCCGGATCGACGATGAAGATTTCGAAGAAGGAGTCCGGGAGTTCTTCCTCGTCGGTGTCGCGCATGACGTTGATGGCATGCCCGGCGCTCCAAAACGGCGGCGCGGTGACGAATGTCGTCTGCATGAGCCGGCCGGCGGAATATTCCGGATAGTCGAGCGAGCGTTGCAGTTGAACCCGGTCCGCCGCCGGCAAAGCATCCAGAATTTCCGCCTGGTCCTCGGGTTCGAGGTCTTCCAAAATGCTGACGGCGTCGTCGCTTTCAAGATCACGGACACCTTCGGCCACGGTCTGGTTCGGCAGTTCCGCGAGGATCTCCTCGCGGATGTGATCGTCCATCTCGGTCAGCGCGGCGAAGTCGAATTCCGAGCCCATCATTTCGATGAGCTTGGGCCGCAGCTCCGGTTCGAGGGAGACGATCAGCAGGCCCAGATCCGCCTCATGCAGGCACCCGGCCAGTGCCTGCAGCTCTGCCGTATTCCCCGTTTCGATGGCGACGGTCACATCGTGCAGGAATTTCGGCACGATCGCGCCATTTTCATCGTAGATCGAAGTCTCGCTCGCGTTTCTGTCCAGGTTTTGCGATTCGGTCTCGGAGCGATCGTCGATATGGGTCATGCGCGATTTTGCCTCTATCAGGAGATAAGGGTTCATAGAACGGTTTCGGGCGGGCGCAATGCCGATTTTTCGGCGCCTGACATGGCACCGTCGCAGGAAGTGAGCTATTAACGAGCATGTACGCGAAGGTGACCCGGATGGCTTGGCAATCAAGCGCAGGCGCGATCGTACTTCTGCCGACCCTTATGCTGCATCCAACAGCGGCAAATACGCCATGTGCACCCGAGGCGCTCGGCGTGAGCCGAACCTTGCCCATCGGTACGGCGGGGGGCCTTCAGGTCGGGCTCAAGACCTACCCCCAGAGTCTGGTTCTGGAAGATCACGAGGTCGTCTTGACCTTCGACGACGGCCCGGCGGCGGAAACCACCCCGGCCATCTTGAACGCCCTGGCCAAGGAATGCGTGAAGGCGACTTTCTTTATCATTGGCCGCAACGCCGAGTCCCTGCCCTCCATCGTCAAGCGGCAAGTCGCTGAAGGTCATACGGTCGGCCACCACAGCTATTCGCATCCCGCCGTGACCTTGCGCCAATTGAGCGAACATGCGGCGCGGGACGAAATTCTGAAAGGCTTCGCCGCCGACGACAAGGCGGCCTATGGCACGGCCGTTGGGGCGCCGCGAGTGCCGTTTTTCCGGTTTCCCGGATTTGCCGACACGCCTCAGCTTGTCGACTGGCTCGCGACCCAAAACGTCGCGGTTTTCGGCGCCGATTTTTGGGCCTCGGACTGGCTGGACATAACGCCCGAGAAAGAGCTCGCCTTGATTTTGGAGCGCCTCGAAAAAGAAAGACGTGGAGTCTTGCTGCTGCACGACACGCGGCATCAGACAGCCGCGATGTTGCCGCAACTTTTGCGGGAAATGAAACAGCGCGGTTTCAAAATCGTCCACATCGTGCCCGGCTCGCAGCCAAACGCAACTCGCGCCGCGCCCGAGGGCTGGACATCCGAGACCGACAAAATCATCGCCGATGTTTTTGCCAAGTCACATCATCACGCCAGGGCCCACAGCCCAGCCAAGAACGGCGCAATGGGAGAAACCAAAGCTCCCGACGCAATGCCGCCCACAAGCGAGCCGAAAGGGCCGCCATCACCGGCTCAATAGAAAACGGTGAGGGCTTGGCTCGCGGCCCTAGAATCTTCGCTTGATAAAATAATCGCTGTCGACGATCGCCAAGGAGCGTCTGCCAAGACAACAGACAATCTTGGTGCGGCCAAGAGGACTCGAACCTCCACTGGTTTCCCAACTAGCACCTCAAGCTAGCGCGTCTACCAATTCCGCCATGGCCGCATTGTCCGCTCGGTGGAAAATCGATCGCACCGGCAGGCGCGTCGTCTAACAAATCGCTGCCAAGGTGGCAAGGCCGTTCCCGGCTCTCTCGGAGATAAAGCGTCTCCTGCGCTGTTTTCCGGGCGTCTTTCCTGCAAGCCCAGCGTTTGTTTCTTGCGGTCTTCCCTGAGGATGCGCATGTTTGCGGCAGCCCGCTAGGATGGGATCATGCCTTTGCGCGAACAAGTGCCTTCCCCCATGCTGCCCCGGCAGACCGCCGTCCCGGTCGAATGGAGCGTTTCACGAGCTCTTGTGCCTTATGAAGAGGCGGTTGCCTTCATGGAAGACCGGGTGGACGCCATTGCCGCCGGCAAGGCCCCGGAACTGGTTTGGCTCATCGAGCATCCCCCCCTCTACACGGCCGGAACTTCTGCGCGGGCGGGCGACCTCCTTGATCCCCGCTTTCCCGTCTACAAGAGCGGGCGTGGCGGCCAATTCACCTATCACGGGCCCGGCCAGCGCATTGCCTATGTGATGCTCAACCTCAATCGTCGAAGCCCCGACCTTCGCGGATTTGTGAATGCTTTGGAAGGCTGGATCATCGCGACCCTGAAAACCTGGAACGTGAAAGCCGAACGGCGCCAGGATCGCATCGGGGTTTGGGTGACACGGCCGGACAAATCGGCCGGAGCCGGAGGAGAAGCTGCCGAGGATAAGATCGCGGCGATTGGAATCAGGGTCAAGCGCTGGGTTTCGTTCCATGGGATTGCGCTGAATGTCGCGCCCGACCTCACTCATTTTTCCGGAATTGTTCCCTGCGGGATCGCCAGCGCTCATTATGGCGTGACAAGTCTCCAAGACCTTGGTCGTTCGCTTGGCATGAGCGAGGTCGACGCGGCGTTGCGCGAACAATTCGAACCGATTTTTGGAAACACCAGCAGGCGCGATGCCGCTTAATTCAGCTCGACGACCAGCCCTTCGTGCAAGGTCACGCGGCGGTCCATGCGCTCAGCCAGCTCCATGTTATGGGTCGCGATCAGGGTCGCAAGCCCTGTTGCCCTGACAATTGCGTCGAGCGCCTCAAAAACAAGGCTGGCGGTTTTCGGATCGAGATTGCCGGTCGGCTCGTCGGCGAGCAACAGACCGGGCCCATTGGCGACCGCGCGCGCGATGGCCACGCGTTGCTGTTCGCCTCCGGACAACTCTGACGGCCTGTGTTTTGCCCGCGCGGAGAGTCCCAGATAGTGGAGCAATTGCTCCGCGCGGGTCTTTGCTTCCCGCGATGAAAGACCGGCGATCATCTGCGGCAACATGACATTTTCGAGCGCCGAAAATTCCGGCAGCAGATGGTGAAACTGATAGACGAAGCCGATCTCGCTACGCCGAAGCGCGGTGCGCGCGTCATCGCCCATGCGCCCTGTCGCTTCGCCCGCGACAAAAACTTCGCCGGCGTCGGGCTTTTCAAGAAGGCCCGCGATATGAAGAAGCGTCGACTTGCCGGCCCCGGAGGGCGCAACCAATGCCACCGATTGCCCACCCCACAGGCAGAAGTCCGCGCCGCGCAAAATCTCAAGCGGAGAGCCCGCCTGATCGTAGCGGCGTTCGACCTTTTCGAGACGAAGCGCGGGGGGAGCCATCGCTATTCGTACCGCAACGCTTCGACGGGATCGAGTTTAGCCGCGCGCCAGGACGGATAAATCGTCGCCAGCACCGAGAGCACGAGCGTCATCGTCACGACCGTTGCGACATCGCCCGGATCGACCACGGATGGCAGCCGCGACAGAAAATAGAGTTCCGCCGGAAACAGGTTTGCATGAAGCAAGTGGTTGAGAATTTGACGCAGGGATTCGACGTTGTTGGCTACGAGCAGGCCGAGGAGAAATCCCGCAAGCGTCCCGGCCACTCCGATCGAAGCGCCCGTGATGAGAAAAATCCGCATGACTCCGCCTTGTGTCGCGCCCATCGTACGCAGGATCGCGACATCATGGCCCTTATCCTTGACGAGCATAATGAGCCCCGACACGATATTGAGCGCGGCAACAAGCACGATCAGCATCAAAATGATGAACATGACATTGCGTTCGACGTTCAGTGCGTCGAAGAATGTTTTGTTTCGCTCTCGCCAATCGGTCATGATCATCGGCCGCGTGATCGCCCGGTCGATCTTGCTCTTGACCGCATCGAGCGCTTCCGGCTTCGGGACGAAAATCTCGACGACGCTCGCCTCATTGTCCTTGTTGAAGAAGCCCTGCGCTTCCGGAAGGGCCATATAGACGAACAGATTATCGAATTCCGCCATGCCGATCTGAAAAATCGCAACCACCGGATAGACCTTGCTGCGCGGCGCTATGCCGAACGGAGTTTGCGCGCCATTTGCGATCAGGATTTTGAGCTTGTCGCCGATCCGAAGCCCGAGATTTTCGGCGAGTCTTTGGCCGATGGCAACGCCGCCCGCGGCATCAAAGCCTTCCAGCGTGCCCATTTTGACATTGGCGGCGATGCCCGGGAGGCGCTTGATATCGGCCTCCCGGATCCCGCGCACGAGGGCAAATGCCATGTTGGTCGTCGATGCGGCGGCGGGACTCTCGATCATCGGGATGACCAGGTCGACGCCGGGGACTGCCGAGACTTGCTTCACCACCTCGTCATAGTCGGTAAACTGGGTTTCGGCGGCCTGAAGAAAAATATGTCCGTTGATGCCGACGATCTTATCCAGCAATTCCTTATGAAAGCCGTTCATCACCGACATCACGACGATCAGCGTGGCGACTCCCAACGTAATTCCGAGAAATGAAAAAAGCGCGATGACCGACACGAAGCTCGTCTTGCGGCGCGCCCGCAAATAACGCAGAGCGATCATCCATTCGAAAGGTGCGAAGGGGCGCGTGCGCTGGGCGGCTTGCATCAGGGCCCCTTAAGACGCGCGATGGTGGCGGCCACGGAAAGATTTTCGCGGGCGCCGGTCGCCCTGGTCTTGAATTCGACGGTGCCGGACGCGAGCCCCTTTGGACCGACGATAACTTGATAAGGCAAGCCGATCAGATCAAGCTTGGCGAATTTTGAGCCCGGCCGCTCGTCGGTATCGTCATAGAGCACATCCACACCCGCTTTTTCGAGGGACGCATAGATCTCGGCACAGGCCGCGTCGGCGGCAGCATCGCCGACCTTGAGATTGGCAATCCCGACCTTGAAGGGTGCGACCGCCTCCGGCCATATGATCCCATTTTCATCGTGGCTCGCCTCTATCAACGCGCCAACGAGTCGCGAAACTCCAACGCCATAGGAGCCACCCTGAAACGGCCGTTCAACGCCATCGGGCCCGGTGATCAAGGATTGCATCGGCTTTGAATATTTGTCGCCGAAATAGAACACCTGGCCAACCTCGATGCCACGCGTATGAATCCGCTTTTCTTCCGGAGTTTCGCGCTCGAACCTGGCATTATCGTGGACATCCCCGGTCGCCGCGTAAAGCCGCGTCCATTCCTTGATCACTGATGTCAGGTCCCCGTCATAATCGGTCGTCTCGGGCGGGACAGGCAAATCCAGGACATCGGCGTGACAAAATACGGCCGATTCGCCGGTTTCAGCCAAAATGAGAAACTCATGGCTCAAATCGCCGCCGATCGGGCCGGTCTCGGCTCGCATCGGAATCGCCTTCAGCCCCATGCGAGCAAAAATTCGCAGATAGGCGACAAACATTTTATTGTAGGAGACCCGCGCGGCGGCTTCATCGACATCGAAGGAATAAGCGTCCTTCATCAAAAATTCACGCCCCCGCATGACCCCAAATCGAGGTCTCTGTTCGTCACGGAACTTCCACTGAATATGGTAGAGGATCTTCGGCAGGTCCCGATAGCTCCGCACATAGGCGCGGAAAATTTCGGTGATCATGTCCTCGTTTGTCGGACCGTAGAGAAGCTCGCGATCGTGTCGATCCTTGATCCGCAGCATTTCGGGACCGTAAGCCTCGTAGCGGCCGGTTTCCCGCCAAAGATCCGCAAGCTGGAGAGTTGGCATCAGGAGTTCGATCGCGCCGGCGCGATCCATTTCCTCACGCACGATCTGTCCGACTTTTTGCAGAACGCGAAGCCCAAGCGGCAGCCAGGCGTAAATTCCTGCCGCCTCCTGCCGAATCATGCCCGCGCGCAACATCAAGCGGTGCGAAACAATCTCGGCTTCCTTCGGTGTTTCGCGGAGAATCGGCAGAAAATATCGGGAAAGGAGCATTCTCAAACAAGCGTCAGGAGGAGCGAAAGGGCCGCGGTCGGTTTAAGCGGATCCGTCTTGAAAGGCAAAGATGCGCGGCCCATGCCTTAAGCCAAACCATCCGATCACGCCAGCCTCACGGTTCGCCCAAACAGCAAAGCCTCTCCAAGGGGGCAGGACCCCCGGCGAAAACGATTCCTCGGTCTTATCAAAAGCTTGGCCTTAAAACCGATCAGCTTCCACAGTTTGGGCTTGGCCGAGCCTTGCTTGGCGTAGAAAATGAGGCATAATATTTAAGAAACATAAACATCCACGGTTTATTGGATCAAGAAACGCGAGTCGCGGAGAATTCCCGGCCAATACTGGCTCACGCCGTCCGAGGGGGAAAAGTGGATGTCCAATGTCGCGGGCAAAGCTTACGGCATGACTGTCATCTCGCCGATGCGGCCGCGCCTGACGTCCACGACTCGGTTCATCTTCATTTTTTCGCGCGCGATTCCGTCCCGATTCAAGGGACTGATGGGACTGGCCCTCATCCATTTCGCGCGATGGGTCATCATCAAGCGCGAACAATGGCCCGATCTCGGTCAAGGCAAACAGAAGCTGCAGAATGATTACATGCTGTTCTGTAGCAATTTCAACGGCACCTGGGATCAGTATATCGACGCTTTTTCGGATGGTATTCCGAATGGGCTGGATCTTTTCTGGTATTCGAGCACGAAATACCCGCACTCGATTCCGATCACACCTTTCAAGAATTACATCCGACTAAACCAAATCGACACGGATTATTACTATACCGCGACACCAGGAGCGGCGCAGCGCGATATCAAGGCGGCATTACGCGTGCGGCGCGCCATTTTGACCCTTGTCGCGCAACGGACGACCTCAACGCCGAAGCAATTTCAAGCGGCGTATATCGAGCAACTCCGCCTGGTTCAAAACGATCTCGGCTACCAAGGATATGCTCCGGTTGCGAGCAATGACACAAAAGATGCCGATGCCAATCGCGCCGATTACCTGAAGCAGCAGCCGAAGGCGGCCGCGACGCTGATATAATCCATATTGCTGCAATTTAAGCCGGCAGAGCGGGGAATCGATTATGCCGACACTCGATGGCGGACATTATTTCTTGACTACGCTCGTGCCGGTTAAGACCGAGCCGGTGCGGGACGACGGGGTAATAACGTCTCCGGTTCACGCTTTGCGCAAGCAGCTCGCCAAGCTGCCGACCGCGGCGCAATCGCCTTCTTTCGGCGGCGGCCAAAGCCCCTTCGCACGCAATACGCGCAACCATTTCGCCCGTTTGGTGATCATCGACGACGTTGCTTATGTTGGACGTGAACCCATCAATACGCTTCGCTCGACATTCAAGCAGACCGATCTCTTGGTCGCACAGCCGCAGGATCATCTTTCGCACCCGTTTCTGCTTTTCGTCGCGGAGTTCGATGCCGCAAGCGGCGATGATTCCGAGCGCAATTCCTATCTGACCCTTCTCTGGGAGACGATGCAAAAGGAGCTGAAGGAAATTTTCACCTTCTGCTACGACTTCGATGCGAAGGTGTCGGATGCCGCGTCCTTCGCGGCCTATATCGCGCGCTGCCAGATCGAGACGACGATGCCTTACAATGATTATTACATCGACAAACTCGATCTGCCGGACTGGCCGTTCAAAGGCTACAAGAACGCCGCTATAACCGCAGGCCTTGGGGCGCTCGGGCTGGGAATTTTCGGCGCATCGGTTTGGGGTCTCATGCCCGGGCTCACCTTGTTTTTGATTGGCGCGCTGCCTTTTGCATACATCCTCTACGCCGGCTATTCGACCATGGTCGCAGCGGCTGCAAAGCCCTTCCCGGCGGCGCCGGACGGCAATCTTCCGACGATTCTCAAGGCTCTGCATCTGCAGCGGGTGTTCACCCGGTTTGCGATCGACTCGCAAATGCTGGCGGTCGATGCGGATCCTGCATCGGCGCAAAAGCTTCAGGATAATTTCGGCGCCTTCGTCAAACTCAATCAGCCGGACAACCTCGCCGCGCCTACCCAGCAGCCTGGCGTTATCGGCATATAGAGGCGCAAATGGCCGTCGTACTCGATCTCGCCGATATTCAAGGCAATATCCTTACCGCTTACGGACGGCAGGGCTTCCCAAAAGCCCGCTTCATGCTCTTTCATATCGACAGAGGCGATTATGCGCGGAAATTCGTGTCCGCATTGCTGCCGTCGATCACCACGGCCCTGCGCTGGCCATCGGCCCAGGCAATCCCGACCGGCAAAATCGCGGTGGAACGTCCTGAGGTCACCGTCAATATAGCGTTCACCTGGTACGGTCTCCTCGCGCTCGGCATTCCTACCCGCACATTGCGTGGCATGCCGGATGAGTTCATCGACGGCATGACATTGCGCGCGCCGATGCTCGGCGACGATTTCAAGGGCCCCCAGTGGAAGGAGGCTTGGGACGAAGTCTGGTTTCACAACGGCAGCGACCGCGGCACCCATCCGGACACGGTGCATATCCTCATCACGCTCAATGCGCAGATGAATCCGGACGGAACAGCAGTCGCGGCCTTAGAAAAGAAAACCCGGGAAATCGAAGTGCTGCGGCTGACCACGGGCGGCCTCAGGCTTCTCACCGGCCATAATCAAAAAGGCCGCCCGCGCCAACAATTTCAAGAATTGTCGGCAATCCTGGAGCATGGCGCGGATGGCAAGGTCAAAGCCGTGGCGAAGGAGCATTTCGGCTTCACCGACGCGATCGGCGACCCGGTTTTCGAGGGACAATATCCCGACGGATATGAACGCCATTTTGCGGTCGGCAATGGCGCCCTCGACAGCAAGGGCAATTGGCGTCCCCTGGCCACGGGCGAATTTCTGCTCGGCTATCCTGACGAGGGGCAAGAGATCGCAGGCGCGGCGATGCCGTTGAGTTTCAGCCGCAACGGCACATTCATGGCCTATCGCAAGCTCCATGAAAATGTCATCGCGTTTCATGATTTCATGATGAAAACGGCGGAGCGCTTTGGAGCTGTCTTCGGACTCCAAAATCCTTACGATGCGCGTGAAATGCTCATGGCAAAGATGGCGGGACGCTGGTCGGACGGCGTGCCTCTCTCGGCGGCGCCGACGATCGAGGCCTGGAAAGCGTTTAACCTGAAATATCCAGACGTCGACTATACCGCCGACAAGCCGGGCTGGGCGGCTCGCTATGCGGCACTCACAAATTTTACCTTTCGGGACGATCCCGACGGGAGCAAATGTCCGATGACCGCCCATATGCGGCGGACCAATACACGGGATATGCTCGATCCGACCGGCCTTGGCACCTCCGCCTTGAACAATCGGCGCCGTATCCTGCGGCGCGGCCTGCCCTATGGCGATCCAACCACCCGTGTGAGCGATGCCGAAGAGCACGGACTCGTCATGCTGGTCGTCTGCGCGAGCCTGTTCCGGCAGTTCGAATTTCTTCAACAGCAATGGATCAACTCGGGATTCGTCGCCGGCGCGGGCAATGACACCTGCCCCCTCGTCGGCAATCATTCCGACGGCAAACCCGGCGGGGAACATGGACCCAAAGCCAAATATGTCATTCCCGCCGCACAAGGATCTGGCCATCCGCCCTTTATCGTCGAGGGCGTCCCGCAATTCGTCGAAACACGCGGGGGTGAATATTTCTTCGCGCCGAGCATGACTGCCTTGCGGATGATCGGTATGGGCGTGGTCGACCCAACGTGAAACTCGTAACGATGGGGAGGAACGATCGATGACATTGCCAAATTTCGTGGCGGTTCTTGGACTGCGCCTGCGGATGATTTTCGAGGGGCTTGTCGCACTGTACCAAATTCCCGCGGCCGTCTTTGCAGCCAAGGGCTCCGGCCTGCGGGAAAAGGCAACGGCGGCGTTCCAGGAGCCGCTGGTGCAAAGGCAGGGCTTCCGCGTGTTTCGTGCCTTCCTTCCCAATTCCCCTGTTCTGCCGAAGCGCTTCGTCAAATCCTATCCCAATAATGGCACGGCTCTGGTGACCCGCCACGATGACGTCATCGAGGTGCTCGATCGAAATGCCGATTTCGAGGTTGTCTATGAACCTCGAATGCGGGCGATCACCGGAGGAGAAAACTTCTTCCTCGGAATGCAGGATACCGCGCTTTATACGCGCGATGTGTCCAACATGCGCCTAGCGATGCGGCGCGATGACGTTGCAACCTTCGTCGAGCCGCTGGCGCAAGGGCTGGCCAAAAAGCTTGTCGCCGAAAAATCCGGCCGAATTGATGTGCCGCCTGACCTCACCCTGCCGGTGCCGACCGCGATCGTCACCGATTATTTCGGCGTCACGGGGGCGAGCGACGGCGATTTCATGAACTGGGCGACCCTGATGTTTCGCTATCTCTTCGCCGATCTGACCGGAGATCAAAAGCTAGAGCACGACGCCCTTGAAGCCGCGGCTTCCTGCCGCTCGGTAATCGATGCCACCATCGCTCACCGCAAGTCGACAGGTGAGCAGAAGGACGATGTGCTCGGACGTTGTCTTCCTATGCAGGCAGCCGGCCTCCCCGGCATGAGCGATCTCGATATTCGCAATAACCTCCTCGGCCTGGTCATCGGTGCAATTCCCACGATCTCCAAGGCAAGCGTTCTGGCCCTCGAACAATTGCTCGACCGGCCCGCCGCCTTTGCATCGGCGCAGCAGGCCGCACTCGACGGCGACGACAGTCTGTTTGCCGCCCATGTCTTCGAGGCACTTAGGTTCAACCCGATCAATCCCTTTATCTATCGGCGTGCCGCGCGCGACACGCAGATCGCGGCGGGACATTTCCGCGCGCGCAAGATCCCCAAAGACACGATGGTGCTTGCGGCCAATCTCTCCGCGATGTTCGATCCCTTGAAAATCGAAGATCCCGAGGCCTTCCGCGCGGGTAGACCCTGGGGCGACTATATCCTTTGGGGATATGGACTCCACGGCTGTTTCGGTGCCTATGTCAATCGCGCGGTCTTGCCAGCGATCCTCAAACCGCTTGTGATGAAGCCGGGTCTGCGGCGTGCGGCTGGCGAAGCGGGCCAGATCGACACGGGGGGGACCCAGTTTCCTCAGCATTTCGTGCTCGAATGGAACTAAAGCAGGCGATGGCAAAAAAGCATCATTTAGCTTCCGCTAGGCTTCAAACCTTCAAGATCTGCTCCACGATATTCAGCAGCGCTTGGCGATAGGCGGCGAAGGCGAATTGTTTTTCATAAATCCGGCGCGTGGGTGAAGTTTTTCGGTCGGCCCCGCGCTGGTGACGATTGGCAAAGACAAGCCGCATGGCCGCTGCGAATTGGGCGGCGGTTTCGGCCACAGTCACATTTGATAGATGCGCCGCGTCGAGGCCGCTGCCGCGAAAGGCGAGTGGCGTTGCGATGAGCGGTGCGCCGCTCGACAGCGCCTCGATCATTTTGATCGAGATCCCATGCCCGGCAGTTGCCGGCAGGAGAACCCCCGCGGCTTTGCCATAAGCGGCATGAAGATCGCCGACCCGGCCCAGAAACAAAGGAGCGTAGGCCCGATAGAGACTTGGCGCATGGCTGCGCATCTGTTGGTCGATATTGCCAAGGATCTTGACCGGAACACCGGGGGCCAGCGGCATCACTTCTTCCAAGAACCAAACGAGACTGAGGACATTGGCATGATTGGCACTGGCGATAATGATGAAATCCTCGCCGCCCGGACCTACCTCCGCCGATTTGACGGTCGGATAAAGCAAGGCATGCCGCTTTTCGGGAACGAGCTTTTGGAAAGCCGCAGCCTCTTCATCATTGAGATGCACCAGAATATCGGCCGGCTGCATGGCCTCGATTTCGATTTTAAGCATGTCCTCAAAACTGGCCGCCGGCGGGAGTGTTAGTCCGCCGCGATGGCGCAAAGCGTATTGGCGCGCCTGCAGATCATGGGTGTCGAGAAGAATGGGACATTGAGCCCGGTCGCGCAGGCGCGTCGCAACCGCCATGCAGAAAAAATGGTTGCAATGGATGAGATCGATGCGCGGCAGACTCGCAAGCGCGACCGGGAGCGCAGCGAGCTTTGCGATTTCGACCCGCATGGCCGCGTAATTGCCGCGGAGCCATCGAGACAGAGCGGCCAGAAAGCCCGCGTTCACGATTTTTTGTAGCGGCATGCCCGCGTAGAGACGAATATCGGCCTCAAGGTCGCCGCTCGCGGCAAAATAGGCTTTGCAGGACGCAGATCCGTCCACACTTCCTGGCGTGTCGGCGACGGCGAGGCTGACGACCGTTGCGCCGAGGCTCCGATAGGCCCGCGCTTGAGAGACAAAAACCTGATGACTGCCGCAGGAATGCCATGCCGGGTGAACGATCGTCACGACCTTGCCGGCGAGCAGCCCGTCGCGAGCGGGAGCCGCGGACGGCAAAGCTGCACCTTTAGGATTACTCAACCATCGCAAAATTCGCAAAATACGGCTCCAACGGGGCCTTGCACCGGCCCCAGCCGAAAAAGCAGGGGTCCAGGTTGGGCCGCATAAGCTTCGGCTTGATCGAAACGGCTCGGTCAAGCTACAGGGACCTGAGATTTCTTCGCAAGGGCTCCAGGCCGGATAGAAAGAACAAGCAATTCAGAAAACCGACACCAGACTCAAGAATAATAGCTTTGCAGTCAAATTTCGGACCAAAACTGGCGTTGCTTATCCTCTCTTCGCGATCCCATCGATATGGCAATGGCCTCAATTCAGAGTGAATCCTAGAGCAAATGGAAAATTCAGTTTCACCCAACAAGAAGAACTATGGCATCGCCGTCATCGCCAATGACAAAATCATCAACTGGCTGCTGCCATTTCTCGAAAGCTACCTCGCGACAAATGCCGCTACGCCGCTTTATCTCATCCCCTATGACGACAACGTCGCTTTGACGCGCCGCGCGGCCGATATTTACGGGGTTCATTTCGTCGACCCGGATAGCGCAGAGCTCGACGCTCTGGCGAAGCGGCTCTACCCGTTGTTTCCCGGACATCGCCGCCGTCTGCGCAAGTTCCTTGCCTTGGCACTGCCGCTGGACGAAGTCATCTATCTTGATGTCGACATAATTTTGTTTCGTGATTTCAGCAAGATGTTCGGCCGCCTCGAAGCCGGCAAGAGCGACTTCATCGTGGCGGCGCCGACAGCCGACTATGTCTATAATCGAAAGCGCAACCAATATGATTTCCTTCGCGACGTCATGTTGTTCAATGACGGATTTTTCGTGACTTCAAAAGAAATTCTCAGCCTCAAGGATTTCTACGAAGTGATCGAACAGGACGAGAAGATTTTTCATGCCGTACGCCAGCGCGGCATGTTGTTCGCGCAACCGGTCACCAATTTTGTCACCCATCGGCGGGGTCTGAAAATTACCCCTTTGCACAAATGCCTCCCAGGGGCGTCGGGCGAAAGCTTCTACAAAGCCGAAGGCGTCACATTCGACGCCGAGGGACCGCGCGACGTCCTCGGCAACAAGATCTATTTCGCCCATTGGGCCGGAGCTGTAACGCTTCCGAGCCGCCGCGTCTTCGATGCGGCGTGGCGGCAACTCTCTCACAAGGCTGCGGCCCGGATGAAGATTTGACCAGCTCTTCCCCAGACGATGCGGGCGGGACGTAGCCAGCGATGCCTCGTCTTCTGTTCATTTATTTTGCCAAGCGGATTGCGATTTCGTCGCTGCTGATAGCCTTGGGCCTTTGCGCTCCGGTCGTCATGACTTCGCTTTTCCATTATCTGCCACCGGCCGCGATCCGCGGCGGGCTGCTGACACCAGCGCTTCTTGGGACCTTACCCACGGTTCTCTACATCGCCCTGCCGATGGCCGTCGGCGTCGCCGTCGCGCTCGAGTTCGCGCGCATGTCGTCCGACGGGATGATCGCGGTCCTCTATTCCATACGTCTTTCGGTTTGGGCGATTTGTCTTCCGGCTGTGTTCGTTTCGATCGTCGCGGTCGGAGCCGGCTATTGGATCTCCTCGGATTTCGCACCCTCCAACGTCGGCAAGATGCACGATGTGATTCACGTGATCCGCAATTCGCTCAATCACAGAATGCTGGAGCCGGCGCAGTTCTACACCTTCAATAATGGTGCGCGGACGATCTATTTTCAGCGCTGGCGCTCCCCGGATGTCGTTTCCGGCATGTTCATCCATCAACTTTCCGCGGAAAAGAACGAGGAGCAAATCATCACCGCGGCCCAAACCGAGTTCCGGCGTAACGCACAGGGCGTCGTGTTGATCCTGACCAATGGATCGATCCAAACGCATCCCATCGACGGTTCGGCTATTCGGACGGCGAATTTCGATGAATATGCGATGTCGATCGACATGCAGGGTTCAACCGGCTTGCCACAACGCAGTTGGCGCGGCGTCTTCGAATTGCCGTTGACGGGGTTTTTTCACCAGAGGCCGTCCAGAATCTGGGCCCCGCGCCTTTATGCCGAATGGATGAGCGAAGCCGCCAAGCGGTGCGGCATCCCCTTGCTGGCCTTGACCCACGCGCTGCTTGCGATCGGGCTCGTGCTGAGCGTCTCTTCGGCGAGCGGCCGCGGATCTTCGGCAACGACAGCGACGGTGCTGGCGATCCCGGCGATCCACGTCGCCATTCTAGTGTCCGCAGAAACCTTGGTGCGCCAGGATCCCCGGCTCATTTGGTTGGTCGGCTTCGCGATTCTCGTCGAATTTGCCTTGGCCCTTTTTCTCATAAGGCGGCAAAACGCGAATTTTCCGGTGCCCAAGGATCTCGTCGCGGCGCCGGTCGGCTAAGCCAATTTCAGCGTCTCGGCGATCGCCATCTTTGGCTTGCCCTCAATCGTCTCGCGATAAGCGGCGATGACATGGCTTGCGGCGCCAAGGTCGCGCACCGCGCCATCCTCGATCCAGAGCACTCGATCGCAAAGGCTTTCCAGGGCCATCAGATCGTGGGACACGACGAGGATCGTGCCATGCGCAGCGAAATCCTTGATGAAAGCATCGCATTTCGCCCCGAAGGTCGCATCGCCGACCGAGAGCGCTTCATCCACAATCAGAATCTCCGCATCGGCATGCGCACAGACGGCAAAGGCAAGCCGCGCCGCCATGCCGCTCGAATAGAGCTTGAGAGGCTGATGAAAGAAATCGCCGATATCGGCAAAGGCGGCAATCTGGGGAAGCCTGGCTTCGATGGCGGACCGGCGCAGGCCCAGAATGGCCCCCCCGATCAAGGCATTCTCCCGGCCAGTCAATTCATGGTCGAACCCAGCGCCGAGCGCGAGGATCGGCGCGACCCGGCCGGTGACTTTCGCCGTGCCGACGGTCGGCAAGGTGATGCCGCAGATAATCTGCAAGAGAGTGGTTTTGCCAGCGCCGTTGCGGCCAATGATGCCGATCCTTTCGCCGCGGCGGACCTTGAAGCTGATATCCCGAAGCACCCAGTGCTTATGGTAGAACTGCTTCCAATGGCCGAAGATCGCCTGCTTAAGCTGATCATTGCGCCGCATATAGAGCTGGAACGCTTTGCCCACGCGATCGCAGCTAATGACAACATCAGATGACATCGACGAACACGGCCTTGTATTGCATGAAAAAACGATAAGCGAAAAAGAAGATCAGAATTGAGGCCAAAACCGTCCCCCCATAGAGGAGCAAGCTTGGGAACCTGTTGAACAAAAGGAGATCACGGATCATTTCGACGTAATTTCCGATGGGATTAAGATGCAGATAGATGCGCAGATCGGGCGGCACGTCATCAATCGAATAGAAAATCGGCGTCGCGAACATGAAAACCGGCACGATCGAAATCATCAGATGCGCGACGTCGCGGGTAAATGATCCGAGCGCCATGAGAAACCACGAGATCCCGAGCAGGAACAAGAAGAACGGCACGAGGACAAAAGGCAAAAGCAAACTGGCCGGCGGAAGCCACCGCGTGAGCACCAGTTCGAACACCAGGAGCACCCCCAGACTTATCCCGGCATAGACGGTGGCGCGGATTGTTGCCGTCCAGGCGAGCGTCTCGCTCGGAAAAATCGACTTTTTGATGACTCCGGCATGTTCATGCAGGAGGCCGGGCGATCGGTAGGCGAGTTCGCTGAACAGGTTGAATACAATCAAACCGGTAAAGATTGACAAAGCGTAACTGCCGACGCTGCCGCCCTTCGCGGAGGCAGGAACCCCGACAGCATGTGAAAAAATGACCGTATAGGCGCTCAGCATCACCAGCGGCCCGAAAATCGCCCAGACCCATCCGAGGATCGACCCGCGAAATCGGACGGCTAATTCCCGCCTGACGACGGCTCTTATCAACTCGCGATAATGCCAGGCGTTGGCGAGAGGTGTCAGCAAATTCATTTATGTACAGATCTTAATTTTGGGCCGATGGAAAGATTCAGGCTCGGCGAATTGAGGCGATGTAGACCAGTTTGAGGCGTCCGCGTCAACGCCGACTGGGAAAAGCTACCGATTACCGCAGAGATTTTGTAAGGGCGTCGATAGTATCTTCAAAACCTGACGTTTTTCCGACGAGATGTCCCAACATCAAGGCGCCTTCGAGTGTGGCCAGAACGAGTTTCGCAGAATGGGCCGGAGTGAGCCCTGCGCGAATCGTCCCATTGTTCATCCCCGCTTCCAGCACCGATTCCAGCCAAACAAGATGCCGGTCGAAAAACGCCGCCAAGCCCTCCCGCAGGCGGTCGGGCAAAATGTCGCGCTCACACGCCATGACGCCGCAAAGGCACCCCTGACCTTGACGCATCCCCTCAAGATAGAGCTTGGCATAGGCCTCCAGCCGCCCGATGCCAGACTCGCTTTGTTCCCAAATCGCATGAAGCGCGGCGTCATAACGCTCCGTGTAGCTCTCGATGAGCGCGGCTCCCAGATCCTCCTTGCTGGGGAAATGATGATGGATGCTGGCCTTGCGGATGCCGATGGCCGCGGCTAGGTCGCCGTAGCTGAAGCCCGCATAGCCGCGCGTCCGCACCAGGAATTCCGCCTGCGCGATCAAACGGCTGCGTGTATCGATCGCCGTATTCGCCCGCCCGTGATCCAAAAATCTGCCTCGCCTCCGTTGACGCCGGAATACTTACCTACTAGTAGGTAGACCAATGGAGTGAGCATGGCAAACCACGATTTCGGCGTCGTCGGTGAAACAAAGCCCCCCCTCGGGCTGGCTCCCACGCGGCGCAATGTGCTCCTCGGCGGATTTTGTCTCTGTTGCTTGCCGTCGAGACCCAGAGCCAGCCCCTCGGGGGCGATGGCAATGGAAGAAATCGCGGCCGGAATCCATATCCGCCGCGGGCTCGATGAAGAGGCGACGACTGACAACGGCGATGCGATCGCCAATATCGGCTTCATAATTGGCAGCAAAGGCGTGCTCGTCACCGATGCCGGCGGAAGCCGCGCGGATGGCGAACATCTGCGGGCCGCGATCAAGCAAAAAACCGACCTGCCGATCAAATATGTCGTGATCAGCCATGTCCATCCGGATCATATTTTCGGCGCGAGCGCCTTTGTCGGCGAGGGTCCGGTTTTTGTCGGCCATGCCCAGCTGGCTCCGGCCCTGCAACAGCGAGGTGATTATTACAAAAACATCCTGACCGAACTATTGGGACCGGATCGGGCTGGAACATTTGTCATGCCGACCTTGGAGGTTCGCGACGGGGCCGAGCTCGATCTCGGCGATCGCATCATTGAAGCCAGGGCGCATGGCATCGCCCACACGAATTGCGATCTCAGCCTGTTCGATAAAAAGACTGGCACGCTCCTGCCTGCCGATTTGCTGTTCGTGCAACGTATACCCTCGCTCGATGGAAGCCTGCGTGGCTGGCTCAAGGAGCTCGCCGCCCTAAAGGGGCTGGGGGCGCTGCGCGCCGTTCCCGGGCATGGTCCGGTCTCACTGGATTGGCCGGCTGGATCGGCCGACATCGAGCGATATCTTACGACTCTGGAGCGTGACACACGGCGGGCGATCGGCAAGAATGTCGGTATTGACGCCGCCGTCAAGACCGTTGCGGCCTCCGAGCGCAGCGCCTGGACATTATTCGACGCCTATAACGACCGCAATGTCGCCGAGGCTTACAAAGAACTGGAGTGGGAATGATCGGCGATCGATCGCACGGGAGATCGGCATGAACAGATTTACAATCGGGATGGCTCTTGCCGGCGCGATGGTTTTCTCAAGCGCGGCGGCTGCCCAAGACGATGAATCCGCGCGCGCCACGCGCTGGAACGAGCTGGCGCAAGAAATTTTCGTCGGCAAGCAACTTCAAAATGGCGACGCCAAAATTTCTCTCGAAGCCCCCGATCGCGCCTTCGACGCGGCGCTCGTCCCGATCACGATCAGCGTGCAAAACCCGGAAGACGTCAAAAGCATCTATCTGGTGATCGACGATAATCCGGCCCCCGTCGCCGCGCATTTCACGTTCGGACCGGCCGGAGATCCGCAAAGCCTGAAGCTCCGGGTTCGCGTCAGCCAATACACGAACATCCATGCGGTGGAAGAAACCAAACAGGGTGTGCTTTATGAGTCCCATCGCTTCGTGAAGGCATCCGGTGGCTGTTCCGCTCCCTCTGGCTCCTACGACCAAGCGGCGCTCGCAGGCATCGGCGACATGAAGCTGCGACTCGTCGGCGATCCGAATCCCGGCCCTTTGCGGGAGGCGCAACTTTTGATCCGGCATCCCAACTTCAATGGAATGCAAATGGACCCGGCGACGCAAGGCTACACCCCGGCCCGCTTTCTCAAATCGATCGACGCGACCTTTGGCGGCGCACTGGTCTTTCATCTCGACAGCGACATCTCGCTTGCCGCCGACCCTGCCATTAGTTTCGTTTTCAAAGCGCCTTCCAAGGGCAAATTGGCGATCACCGCGCGCGATAGCGACGATGCCGTTTTCGAGCATAGTTTCGATTTCGATTCGCAGGGCAGCTGATGCAGATCCCGAAGTCGCCCCTGCCGCTTGCCATCGCTCTGGCCGTGCTGGCTTTTGCTTTCCTTGCGGGAGCCACCAAGGCCGAGGTCCCCGAACCGCCCGGCTATTGGACCGGCCCCATGCATGGCGACGTTCCCGCGACATTGAGCGGCGCGGAGGTCGTGCGTACCGAGGCCCTGGCAGAGGCCATCCAGAACGGCAAGATTGTTTTGATCGATGCCGCGAGCGTCCCGCATCGTCCGGACAATTTGCCGAGCGAAACACTCTGGAAGCCCGTGCCGCATGAAAATATCGCCGGAAGCATTTGGATTCCCGGAATTGGCGAGGCAAATCTTTCCGCGGATATTGAGGCGTTTTTCCGGGCGCGGCTCAGTACGCTGAGCGGCAACAACCTCGATCATCCCATCGTGTTTTATTGCCACCCGATGTGCTGGGCGAGCTGGAATGCCGCCAAGCGCGCCATGAGCTTCGGCTACCGCAGAGTGATCTGGTATCCGGACGGCGCGGAGGGCTGGCAAGCCGCCGGCCATCCGCTTGCCACCGCGCATCAGGAACCGTCCGTGCAATCGGAAAAGTAACGCTTACACGATTGTATTGACCGCCCGCCAACGCGCGGCCGTGACGCTCGGCTCCAGGCTCAAGCGCCCGACGATATATTCGAGCGCGATTTCGCGCCGCTTTTCCGAGGTGAGTGTGGCCATCACCGAAACGCGATCGCTCCCCTCGATATCGGTGCTCTCGAGCTCGCGCAGATGCAGGTCGCTAACGCCAAAGCCTTGCACCAGGAGCGCCCGGACATTCGCCTCCTCCGTCCCCTGGCATGTCACGGTGACAATATAGGACGTTTCCACCTCCGCGGATTCGAGCGGCTGCCGGTTCACCAATTGCACCAGTGGACGCAGGATCAGATTTACGCCGACGACAAGGCCGGCCGCGACGAAAGAAAGGCCCCAATGGCCGGTGCCGGCCAGCAGCCCAACCGCGGAGGAACACCACAGCGTCGCCGCGGTGTTCAAACCGCTTACATTGACGCCCTCCTTCCAAATGACCCCGGCGCCGAGAAAACCAATGCCGGTGACCACTTGCGCGGCAACTCGGGTGGGACTTTCGTCAGGGAATTGGCTGGCGAAAACAACGAAAATAGCGGCCCCGAGCGCGACCAGCGTATTTGTCCGCAAGCCGGCCAAACGCTGCCGCCACTGCCGCTCGAAACCGATGATGCCGCCAAGGAGAAGGGCCACGAGCAAATTGAGCGCGTCGTTTTGAAATGCGGGAGTGAAGAGAGCTGACATAAAACGTCCAGGGTCGGGATTGGAGCGGACCCGCGTGATAAAGCGGCGGCTCGTCGGTCTGCACCGCTTAAGCGTAGAATTTTCGGCGATAAGCTGGTCTTATGACAGTAAGATGTCGGAACGAATCGGCGCGCCTGCCATCCGTCCGCTCCCGGACCTGGTTTAGCTTCATGCGCGTTTGGGTTTAGAACTTTTTGTCGCCGCGAAAAGATTATATTGAATCCTCAGACATTCGCTTGGGAGCTTGGCCATGTTGATTCCGCCGGCGAATGGGGCTTCCTTGCTCAACTCAACGCGGGCGCAACGCTACGCTGCGGGCCGGGCGCTACGCACCCGTGTTTCCCGCGAGAGCCATGCGGAATGCCCGCCAGCATCCGATCGCGATCCGCTGGCCATTCTCCATGCGACCGACGCGACCCGCATCCCAGAGCTTCTGCCGATCCGCTATCAGCGCATGGCGGTTTCTCCCTTTACCTTTCTCAGAGGCGCGGCCGCTGTCATGGCGCAGGATCTGGCCACCCTGCCCCACGTCGGGGCGCAGGTTCAGGCGTGCGGCGATTGCCATCTGATGAATTTCGGGGCTTCCAACACGCCGGAAGGACGGGTGCTCTTCGACATCAATGATTTTGACGAGACACTGCCCGGCATCGATTTCACGGTCGATCTGAAGCGGCTCGCTGCCAGCGTGGCGGTCGCCGCGATCGATGCCGGCATGTCGGCCAAAAAGGCCCGTGCCCTCGCCCAAGCCACCGTGCAATCCTATCGCGACTTCATCCTCGAACTCGCGAAGATGACCCCGCTGCAAATCTGGTACATACGGATGGACGTCGGCCACGAAGCCAAGCGAATCGCCAACGTGAGGCTGCGGGAAAAAATTCTTTCCATCTTGGTGAAAGCCAAGAAAGATTTGGCGAGCGATGATAATTTCCCGCATCTGGCGACCACCGAGGCGGGCGTTGCGCATATCGAGGACCGCCCGCCGCTGATCTATCATTTCGATACCGAGGCGACGAAGGGCTATAAGATCCATGCGCATTCGGCCTTTTCCAACTATCAGGCTTCGCTCCTGTCCGAACGGCGCCGGCTGATCCAACACTACGCGCTTTCCGACATTGCCTTTAAAGTCGTCGGCGTCGGCAGCGTGGGGACATTCTGTGCCATCGGTCTTTTCATGTCGGCCGATGCAGAGCCTTTGTTCCTGCAGGTCAAGGAAGCGCAAGCGTCGGTCCTCGAAAAGATCGTGGGAGCGCCTGAAGTCCCGCTTCAACAGGGCAATCGCGTGGTCGAGGGTCAGCGCGCCCTCCAGGCGGCCAGTGATATTTTCTTGGGGTGGACCGAAGACCCAAAAACCAAACGGCATTTTTATGTACGGCAGCTCAAGAACCGCCGGCTTGGCTCGATCGGAGAGGTCGTCGAGA